>NZ_AOLF01000021.1:0-284981 GCF_000336975.1 Haloferax sp. ATCC BAA-644 | reverse complement strand
TCAGAGATGTGTATAAGAGACAGGGCATGACCGTCGGCGAGTTGGTCGAGCAGTACGGCCACGCGGGCATCGGCGCGGCCGACGTACACGAGGCCGCCGACATCTACGCCGAGATGCTGGCCGACGACGACTGCACGGTGTTCATGTCGCTGGCCGGCGCGATGGTTCCGACCGGGATGCGCAAGGTCGTCTCCGACCTCATCCGCGACGGCTACGTGGACGCCCTCGTGACGACGGGCGCGAACCTCACCCACGACGCCATCGAGGCCATCGGCGGCAAACATCATCACGGGTCTCAGAACCACGGCGAGAAGACCGAACGCGAGCACGACGAGACGCTCCGCGACGAGGAGGTCGACCGCATCTACAACGTCTACCTCCCGCAGGAGCATTTCGCGCTGTTCGAGTCCCACCTTCGCGACGAGGTGTTCCCGGCGCTGGAAGAGGAAGGGACCGTCAGCATCGCCGCCCTCTGCCGCGAACTCGGTCGCGCCAACAGCGAGGTCAACGACCGCGAGGGAATCGAGGAGGACGCCGGCGTCGCCGCCGCGGCCTACGAGGCCGACGTGCCCATCTACTGTCCGGCGGTGCAGGACTCCGTCCTCGGCTTACAGGCGTGGATGTACTCGCAGACCTCGTCGTTCTCGCTGGACGCGCTGGCCGACATGACGCCGCTGACCGACCTCGCGTACGACGCCGACACGGCCGGCTGTCTCCTCGTCGGCGGCGGCGTCCCGAAGAACTTCACGCTCCAGACGATGCTCGTCACGCCCGGCGCGTACGACTACGGCGTCCAGATAACGATGGACCCCGCCGCGACCGGCGGCCTCTCGGGCGCGACGCTCGACGAGGCGCGCTCGTGGGGCAAACTGGAGAAGGACGCCCGCAACACGACGGTCCTCGGCGACGCGACCATCATGCTCCCGCTTCTCGTCGCCGCGGCGCGCGAACGCATCGAGTAGTCGGCAACGAGCGCCGTTCTCAACGCCGAGAACCGGGCGCAAACACCTAACAGCCTCGCTCGGCACCTCGGACGCAATGACAGCGCCCCGTCTCACGTCGGTCGTTTCGGACCGCACCGACATCGAACTCGCCGCCGTCTTCGAGCGCGTTTGGAGGGCGCGTGGCTACCAGACGCGCGTCCGCTTCCGCGGTCCTGACGTACACGTGGACGCTGTCGGGAAGACGCCAGAGGGCGCGAAACGCGAGCTCCGAATCTGGATTACGTCGACGGGACCCGTCACCGCGGACAAGGCGAGCGCGTTCGTCCGGCGGTGCGAGCGCGCCGGTATCGAACCCTACGTGGCGGCGGTCGGCGGCGGCCGCGTCGCACCCGACGCCCACCGCCCCGGGCTCGTCGTCCTCGACGCACCGGCCATCGCCGTCGAAATCCGCGAGACGGGCGTCGAGTCGTTCGTCCGCGACCTCGCCGCCGAGGGAGACGGTGCGAGCGACGGCGAGAGCGGGGGTCTCGGCTCCGAAGGCGACGGCGACGCCGAAGACCCGGACGCCCCGGAGGACGACGAGGCCGACCGACTCACCCGCCGCGAGGCACTCACGCAGGCCGGCACCTACGTCGCCGGCGGCCTCGTCACCTACCTCGCCGTCGAGCGCGTCTCCGATTTCGTCCAGCGGTCCCCGAAACTCCGCGCCGCGGTCGCCCGCCGTGTGGCGTGGCTCGACGCCCGCCTCCCGGACGTGCGCCTCCCGACCGTCGAGTGGTCGGTCCCGACGCCGCAGCCGCTCTCGGAGAAGTCGACCCTGCCGAACCGAACGACTGCGGTCTCGACGCCGGCGAACGCGACGACGATTCCCTACGCCGACCTCCGGGAACGCCCCGAGACGTACACGGGGACGGCCGTCACCTACGCCGGCCGCGTCGAGGAGACGATGGAACGCGACGAGGTCCGGCTGGCGCTCGTCGCCGTCGAGGACGACCGGGGACGACTCAGCGGCGACGTGGTCGCTCGCTGGCCGACCGGCCGGTTTTTCGACGACGACATCGGCTTTCGACTGCTCGCCGACGAGCGCGTCCGGCTCTGGGGCGTCGTCGCCGGCGAGGGCTCGATTTCGGGCGGCGTGCAGTACCCCCGCATCGACGTGTCCGTGTTAGAGAAGTCGTGAGCGGGTCGGCTGCGGGGCGGGCGAGACCGATGGTGATTACTCGGGTGCGGAGCGAAAACGAAGTGGCCGATGACGACGGCACCGTTCCGAACCGAACTAGGCACTCGGTGATGCGGAGCCCTATGAGTGCCGAGGCCACTCTCTCACTCGAAGTCCATCAGCCCGCAGCCTGTGTCACGCGACCCGGTGCAGTTGTCGCTCGACTCTCTTAAGCCTGCTTTCGGTTCGACGGGACAGAGAACGGTGCGCGTACTACAACAAACTCGGTCACAAACGCACAGAAAGACACAATGACTTCAGTCGTGATTTTGGCACTCGCGGCGAGCGTCCCAATCGTCGTCGCGTTCGTCCTCCTGGCCGGACTTCGGTGGTCGGCGGCGCGGTCGATGGGGGTCGGGTGGGTGTTGGCGACGGCGCTGGCGTTCGCAGTGTGGGGTATGGAGCCGACAGCGTGGGCGGGAGCCGCGGTGTACGGCGCGCTTGAGGGGTTCAACATCGTCCTCATCGTCTTCGGGGCGATTCTGCTCATGAACTACTTGGAGGTCAGCGGCTCCATCGAGACGATTCGGTGGTACTTCCGCCGGCTGGAGCGCGACCGCCGCATCCAGTTGCTCCTCATCGGCCTCGGCTTCGAGACGATTATCGAGGGCGTCGCGGGCTTCGGGACGCCGGGAGCGCTGGCCGCGCCGCTGTTTATCGGCCTCGGCTTTCCCCCGCTGGCGGCGGCGGTGTTCGGGCTGTTTTTCAACGCGCCGAACCCGCAGTTCGGGGCCGCGGGGACGCCGATTATCGGCGGCGTCAGTCAAATCGAGTCGATTCTCCCGGCGGCGATGGCGGGCGGACCGTTCCGGCAGTTAGTCTCGGCGTGGACCGGCGTCATGACCGGGCTGACGTTCGCGTTCTGGGGGCTCCTCGGCGTGTTCCTGCTGGTCTACTGGTTCGGTGACGACGACGAGCGGTCGGTTCGCGGGGCCGCGCGAGCCGCCGCGCCTATCGCGCCGTTCGCGCTCGTCCTCGGCGGGCTGACCGGCGCGGTGCAGCTCGCCGTCGCGTGGTTCATCGGCCCGGCGCTCCCCGATATCGCCGCCGGGTTCGCCGTCCTCGCCGTCGGCGTCGTGATGGCCGACCGGGACGTGCTCGTCCCGTCCGAGCGGTGGACGTTCCCCGACCGGCGAGGCTGGCTCGACGAGTGGTTAGGCGGTCTCGACCCGTCGTCGCTCGACACCGAAGAACCGCGAAAGCGGATGCCGATCTGGATGGCGTGGGCGCCGTACGTCGCCGTCGCGCTCGTGCTACTGGTCACGCGCTGGCCGACGCTCGACCTCGTGTCCGTCTTACAGGGGTTCGCGGTCGGCCCCTACCGGATATTCGGGTACGAGACGATGGAGTGGTCGCTGGCGTATCTCTACCTCCCGGGGACGATGCCGTTTCTCCCCGTCGCCGTCCTGACCGGCCTGTGCTACCGGATGGACGCCGGCGAGATGGCCGACGCTTGGGTCGAGTCCGGGCGGCAAGTCGCGACGGCGGCGGTGACGCTCGTCGTCGCCGTCTCGCTCACGCAGGTCATGATTCAGTCGAGCATCAATCCCACCGGCACCGTCGGGATGATGAACGTCCTCTCGTTGGTATTGGCCGAAGGTGCGGGGGCGGCGCTTCCCGTCGTCGCCCCGTGGATCGGCGCCCTCGGGACGTTCGTCACCGGGAGCAACACCACGTCGGACATCCTGTTCAACGCCCTGCAGTACAACGCGGCCGCCGACGTCGGTATCTCCCGCGCGCTCGTCGTCGCCATTCAGAACGTCGGCGGCGGCGTCGGCAACATGATTTCGGTGCTCAACATCGCCGCCATCTCCGGCGTCATCGGCATCGCGGGCCGCGAGGGCGACATCCTCCGGAAGGTGGTCGTGCCGACCGTCGTCTTCGCGCTGTTCGCCGGTGCCGTCGGGTCGCTGCTGGTCTACGTCGTCGCCCCCGGCGTGTTCTAGGCGGCGGTGAGGCGGCGGGAGGGCGGCGGGAGGACAGTGGAGCGGCGGTGAGGCGGTCGGGCGACGCCGGTCTCCGAGAGAGCGAACCACTTTTGGGCCGATTCGTGAAACGGACCCCATGCAGCGACTCGAGGAGTCACTACACGAAGCGCCCATCATCGACAAGGACGGCTACTCCTACCTCGTCCATCCAATCAGCAACGGCGTGCCGATGCTCGACCCGCAACTCCTGCGCGAGGTCGTCGTCGGCATCACCCGCGCCGCCGACCTCGACGTGGACAAAATCGTCGCCCCGGAGGCGATGGGCATCCACATCGCCACCGCGCTCTCCCTTCAGACGGACGTGCCGCTCGTCGTCATCCGCAAGCGCGAGTACGGCCTCGACGGCGAAGTCGCGCTCCACCAGACGACCGGCTACTCCGAGTCGGAGATGTTCATCAACGACATCGAAGACGGGGACCGCGTGCTCATCGTGGACGACCTGCTTTCGACCGGCGGGACGCTCGCGGCCATCTGCGGCGCGCTCGACGACATCGGCGCGGACATCTCCGACATCGTCGTCGCCATCCGGAAGGTCGGTGAGACCGCCCTCGACGACACCGACTACGAGGCGACGAGCCTCGTCGATATCAGCGTCGACGAGGACGGCGTCGAGATTCACTGAGCGAGAACGCGCGGTCGGCGCGGTGTTTGTTTTCCCTTCTCGCACGCCGAGTATACATACCCGTGAACAATATTGCCTGTCAACGGTAGTGAAATACGCTCGAACGCGAAACTATTATTGAACGGGAGTCGCTCGTGGCGAGTACAGATGGCAGACGAGAGCGGTGAACTCGGCCTCGAATACGAAATCGACGACCGGCCACCGTTGCTGGAGTCGATTCTCCTCGGGATACAGCACGTCTCGGTGATGATCGTCCCGGCGACCGCCGTGGCGTTCATCGTCGCGGGCGCGGTCGGTCTCGGCGTCGCCGACACGGCCTACGTCGTCCAGATGGTGCTCCTGTTTTCGGGGCTCGCGACCGTGGTCCAGGCGTACGCCGTCGGGCCGGTCGGCTCGCGACTCCCCATCGTGATGGGGACGAGTTTCACCTTCGTCGGCGCGGCGACGACAATCGGCGTCGACTACGGCCTGAGCGCGGTGTTCGGCGCGATTCTCGTCACCGGCTTCGTCGTCGAGGGACTCATCGGCTGGCAGTTCGACCGCATCAAACCGTTTTTCCCGCCGCTCGTGACGGGGCTCGTCGTCGTCATCATCGGCCTGTACCTCGTCCCGGTCGGCATGGATTACGCCGCCGGCGGGGTCGGTGCCGCCGACTACGGCGCGGCGCACAACATCGGCCTCGCGGCGCTCGTCCTCGGCGTCGCCGTCGCGCTCAACCTCTTTACCGACGGCATCACGCGACTCCTGAGCACGCTCGTCGGCATCGCCGTCGGCTACGTCGCGGCGTGGGTGCTCGGCGTGGTGGACTTCGCGCCCGTCGCCGAGGCGGCGTGGTTCGCGATTCCCCGCCCCGGGGCGTTCGGCGTCACCTTCGAACCCGTCCCCATCGTCACCTTCGCGTTCCTGTTTCTCGTCTCCGCGATGGAGACCGTCGGCGACATGTCCGGCATCACCGCCGCCGAGGGGCGCAACCCGACCGACGAGGAGTTCCGCGGCGGCCTCTTTACCGACGGTCTCATGAGCTCCGTCGCCTCGGTGTTCGGCGCGTTCCCCGTCACCTCGTTCTCGCAGAACGTGGGCATCGTCAACTTCACCGGCGTGATGAGCCGGTACGTCGTCGGCATCGCGGGCGTCGTCCTCGCCGTCCTCGGCCTCAGCCCGAAAGTCGGCGCGGCGGTCGCGACCATCCCGAGCGCCGTCTTCGGCGGCGCGGTCCTGCTCATGGCCGGGATGGTCGCCGCCAGCGGCGTCCGCCTCGTCTTCCTCCACACGAACCTCGACCGCCGCAACATGGTCGTCGTCGCCGCCTCGCTCGGCCTCGGCCTCGGCGTCGCCACGCGACCCGACGCGCTCTCGGGGCTCCCGCAGGCCGTCGCGACGTTCTTCGGCGAACCGGTCATCGTGACCGCGCTGACGGCGCTCGTGCTCAACACGCTCGCGCCGGGCGACCAGAGCCCGCTTTTCGACGCGGCCGACGAGTCGGTCGCCGCGGACGCCGCCGACGGCACAGACGGTCGCGCGTCAACCGACGACTGACACACACCGAACAGATGGTAACTGGTTTCGGTTTCGATAGGTGAGTTATAGTTCGTGTCTCACGACTGTCGGGAAAGAGTCCGGATTACCGACGAATTCATTTCTGTTCGCTGCCTTACCAGTGTACGAGATGAGCGAGCAGCGGGTCACATTCAACGGGGATACGCGGGTGTTGTACCGACAGGCGGTTCGAACGCCCCTGCCGGACGAAGACGCCGAGCGGCTGTTCCACGAGAACATGATGAACATCGCGGACGCCCAAGAGCGGAAGGCGGACATGCTCGCTGACCCCGACATCTCCCTGCTCGAAGCCTACGAGACGCAACTCGAAGGGATTGCCAAGAGCTACAAGCGACGCTGTCGACACATCGCCGGCGACGACTACGAGGCGATTGCGATGGCGTACAACCGCGGGGAGCGCGACGACCGCGTCGGCGCGCTCACGGCCTACTACTTCGAGGGGCTCTGGCGGATGCAACAGCGAATCACCGTCACCGATATGCTGTTTTTCCCCATCATCCTGCGGTATCCCGACTGCTTCACCGTCAACATCCGCTTCGCCAGCGGCCACACGACCACGGAGTCCGTCCTCTACGAGTCGCCCGAACACTCCACCGAGGAACTCGACGACGAGTACGCCGAGCGCTACTACAACGAGAGCCTCTACTCGCAGAAGGAGGCCGCCGAGTACATCAGAGACACCGCGGAAATCATCCGCGAGGAGTTCCCCAGCCCCGACGAATCGACGTTCGAGGAGCGACAGTACGGCGGCATCACCTCCGCCGGCGGCCGGAAGGGGCCGGTGTTCTCGTCGATGCTCAAGCGGGTCGAACCGGACCCGAACCGGTTTTCGGAGCCGGTCGACCAGCCGACGCTCGTCGAGGAGGGCAAGGAGGCCCGGCGGACCGAGCGTGAGTTACTCCCCGAGGGCGCTATCGTCCTCTGAGGCGGTCGCCGCCGGGTCTCCCCGCCGTCGGGCCATCACCCCGCAGACGACTGTATAAGTAGCTCACCCCCGAAGACGGTGTATGGACGGTCACGCGCGGAGGTCGCGCCGCGAGACGCCGCGGGACGTGGTCAGGTTCTATCTCCTCGACCATCGAACCGCGGTCGGCAAGGCCATCGACATCGCGCTTCTCGGGCTCAACTTGCTTTTCGTCGGGGTGTTCGTCGCCGAGACCTACCCGCTTTCGGCGTCGGTCCAGTCGACGCTCTGGTCCGTTGAGGTCGCCGTCTCCATCGTGTTCCTCGCGGAGTATCTCCTCCGACTCTACGGGGCGCGGGACCGGACCGCCGAACTGCTCAACGTCTACTCGTTCGTCGACCTGCTGGCAATCCTGCCGACGCTGGCGGTGCTCGTGCTACCCGTCTCGTCGGTCGCCGCCAACATCGGCTTCCTGCGAGTGATTCGCGTGGTCCGCGTCCTCCGGTTTTACCGCTTTACGCGGGACGAGGAGTTCTTCTTCGGCACCGTCTCGGTCGGGACGCTCCGCGTCATGAAACTGCTGTTGACGGTGCTCACCATCTTCTTCGTCGCCGCGGGGATGTTCTACTCGTTCGAACACCGGGTGAATCCCAACATCGGGTCGTTCGGCGACGCCTTCTACTTCGTCGTCGTCGCGCTCTCGACGGTCGGCTTCGGTGACATCGTCCCGGTGACCGAGTCGGGTCGGTGGGTGACGGTCGCCGCCATCCTCGCGGGCGTCATCCTCATCCCGTGGCAGGCGAGCAAAATCGTCAAGGAGTGGGGCCACCGCGACAAGGTCAACGTCACCTGCCAGAACTGCGGGCTGGCCTACCACGACGCCGACGCCTCGCACTGCAAGTCCTGCGGCCACGTCATCTATCAGGAGTACGACTCGCGGGAGTGAAGGCGCGGCTCCGGATGGACAGAGGGTTCGCGGACCGAGAACGCGCCCGCTGTTAGAACATTAATATTTATTATAGATTGGCCTGTACTGCCGGGTACAACAATGTCGGTCGTACGCGTACGTCGCTAACTCTTCTCGTCGCCGCACAGCCGTCCGACCGACCCGAACACCCCGAAATCGTGAGCACACACGCCACCCCGACCTACGAACCGACCCTGCGAACCGACCGCGAACAGTCCGCCGAACGCGAGACCACCACCCCCGACCGCGCCGCCCCTGCCGACCCCGCCGACTCCGCGTCGGGCGTCGCCCGGTGTCAGCGCCAGTTCGAATCGACGCGCACCGAGCGCATCCACAACCTCGTCGACCGCGAGAACCAGTCGATTCCCCGGATGAACCGGGCGTCCGCGTCCGACTGAGACCCGGCGGCGGCCCGCGCGTCCGGTTTTCTCGTCCCCGCTTGCGGAGACACGTCGCTTGAAGTGAGTGGCCGACGCAGGGGTGGGCAATGCGATTGGCACGGATTCGAACCGACGGCGGAGTGGTGTCGGGCCGGTACGACGACGGCGTCGTGACGGCCGACGGCGAGGAGTACGAAGTCGGCGTCGACGCCGAGTTGCTCGCACCCTGCGAGCCGACCGCGCTCTACTGCGTGGGCCGGAACTACGCGGCGACGGTCGACCAGATGGACTACGATATCCCCGACCGGCCCGACTGGTTCATCAAGCCGCCGGTGTCGGTGCTCGACCCCGGCGCGGACATCGAGTACCCCGACTGGACCGACGAGCTGACGTACGCCGGCGAACTGGCCGCCGTCATCGACCGCGAGTGCTCGGACGTGGCCGAAGAAGACGTGGACGAGGTGGTCCGCGGCTACACGATTCTCAACGACCTCGACGCGCTCGACCAGCCCGGCCGAACGGCTCGAAAGGCGTTCGACGACTCCGGGCCGCTCGGCCCGTGGATTGAGACCGACGTGGAGCCGTCGAACATCGACATGACGACCCACGTCGGCGGCGAACTCCGGCAGGAGGCCAACACCGAGCGGATGCTCTTTTCGCCCGCCGAAGTCGTCTCGTTCCTCTCGGAGCGCTACACCTTCCAGCCGGGCGACGTGATTTCGTTCGGCAGCCCCGCGAACCCCGGGCTGGTCGAACCCGGCGACGACGTGGAAATCTGGTACGAGGGCGTCGGCACGCTCACGAACCGCGTCGTCGACGGCGAGTAAGGAAACGGCAGGCGGTCAGCGGTCGGCAGGCGGCGAATCGCCCGACTCAGTTCAGCGCCTCGACCTCGTCTGTGAGGTCGGTCGGCTCGTCCACGGGGCCGTTGACGAACAGGCCGTGCGCCATCACGACCGCGGCGAGGGCGCTGAAGGCGACGAGCGTCGTCTGCGGCTCCATCGGCGTGACCCGGCCGACGACGACGCCGGCGACGAGGCTCCCGAGGATGCCGAGAAGTACGAGGTCGTAGTACTGCCACGTGTAGCCCATGACGGGTCGTTCGAGAGCCAGCGCCGAAGGCGTGGCGTTCGGTTCCGTCGTCAGAGATGCTGAAACGAAGTCGGCGCGTCGGTGCCGCGGCAAAGACGGTCACGGAACGGCTATACGTCGCCAGACACTCGAACCCCTATGGAGTATCAGACTGCGCTCGACCGAGCGCTCAACGTCCTACCGGAACGAAACGTCGAACAGGAACGCCTCACGGTGCCGGACCCGTCCGGCGAAACCGACGGCGCGTTCACCCGCCTCACCAACCTCGGGGAAATCGCGGACGCGCTCTCGCGGACGCCCGCGCACCTCCACAGCGCCATCCAGCGCACGCTCGGGACCAGCGGCCAGTTGGAAGGCGACCGCGCCCGATACAGCGGGTCGTTCTCCATCAACGACTTCGAGGAGGCCATCGACGGCTACGTCGAGGAGTACGTCATCTGCTCGGAGTGTGGCCTGCCGGACACCCGCCTCGTCACCGAGGACGGCGTCGACATGCTTCGCTGTGAGGCCTGCGGTGCCTTCCGCCCGGTCCAGAAGCGCTCCAGCGTGAGCAACAAGCGCCAGCGCGAGGCCGTCGAAGAGGGTCGCACCTACGAGGTCGAAATCACCGGGACCGGCCGCAAGGGCGACGGCGTCGCCCAGCGCGGGAAGTACACCATCTTCGTTCCCGGCGCGCAGGAAGGACAGACCGTCCGCGTCTACATCAAGAACACGAGCGGGTCGCTCGCGTTCGCGCGACTCGCCTGAATCGGTCGCACGCGTCGCGCCGACGCGCCGACGCGCCGGACCACGAGTCGCTCGGCGACCGACTTCCGCGCACAGTCTCATATGCTCTCGCCGCGGTCGCTTCTTTCGCGGGCCGGATTACCGCCGTCGCGACGCCCGCGAGACGCAGTTATTCGTCTTCGTCGGGCTCGCCGCCCTCACCGGCCTCACCGCCGCACCGACCGCGGAGGCCGAACAGCGCGACGAGGAGGAACACCGCTCCCTCGACGCGCGCCGCCGTCACGACCCACGGTTTCGCCGTCATCTCGCCGCCGTCCTCGTAGGCGAGGCGCGTCATCGCGGCGACCAGTTTATCCGGAACGAGCAGTTCCACCAGACCGAACGCCGCCAACAGGGCTCGGAGCATAGCCGAATATCGGTGCGGAATCGGTGAAAAGGCGACGCTCGTTCCCACACAACGGGAGCGGTAACACTCATTCTGTTCTGAACCGAATGGTTGATTATGAAGGTCTATCTCACGGACGGAACCAGCTTCGAGTGCGGCGGTTACAAGGCGCTCGACTCCGGCGGGGTCGTCCTCACCGCAGACAGGAAGCGCAAACAGGTCATCGGCTACGTGCCGGCGGACGCGCTGGTGTACGTCCTCCCCGACGACGTGGCACCGGGCGATTCGCTCGCCGATGCGGACGACGGCAACGGAGCCGAGTCCGAAGACGACGACGCCGACACCGATGCGGACGACGCGTCCGAAGATGACGAAGACGAAAACGAGGGCGAAGCCGACGATGCCGGAGACGAACACGGGGCCGGCGACGGCGAGACAGACGACAGCGGCAGCGACGACTCCGACCGGACCACCGTCGAAGCCGGGGTCGGCCCGGACGTGGCCGGCGTGACCGGCGTCGCCGACGAGGAGACCGAACACGCTCACGACGACCTCGCGGCTCGCATCGACGAACTCGACGGCCGAGTTGACGGTCTCGACGGCCGGGTGGACGCGATGACCGAACAGTTGGCGACGGTTGTCTCGGCGGGCGGCGTGGGTGCCGAGGCGGCCGCCGAAGACGCGCGGGACCCCGAGGACCCGCGGAACATCCGCGGTATCGGCGAGGCGTACGCGACCCGGCTCCGGGCGGCGGGCATCGACACCGTGACGGCGCTCCGCGAGGCGTCGGACGAGGAACTCGCCGCCGCCGCGGACGTGTCGGCGCGGCGGGTCACCGACTGGAAACGGCGGGCCGAGCGGTACGCCGAGCGACAAGCCACGAACGGTGATACCGAACCGGAAAGCGACGCGGCAACCAAGTCCGAAACTGACGCGGCCAGCGAACCCGAGACAGACGCCGACGACGCGACCGATGACGGGTAGCCGCCTGCACCGCTCCCGTCTCCGGAATCGCGTCTCCTCTGTCGAGATTCGTCCCGCGTAGTTCCCATCGCGCGGGAACTGGCGAAGAGGGTGATACTGTCCCCGGCTAATCCCCAGTTGATGTACGACACAATCCTCGTGCCGATAGACGGGAGCGACTCGATGCAGCCGGTCGTCGAAGACGCCGCGGAACTCGCCGCAGAGCGCGACGCCGCCGTCTCCCTGCTCTACGTCGTCGACGAACGGGCCTTCCTGACGCTCGCCGACGAGCGCGTCGACGAGGTGTACGAGGAACTCAGGTCGCAGGGCGAAGCCGCGCTCACCGAGGCCGCCGAGACGATGGCCGAGTACGGCGTCGACGCCGCCACCGAACTCCGCCGCGGCGACCCGGCCGAGGAGATTCTCGCGTTCGCCGAGGAGATAGACGCGGCGCTCATCTCGATGGGCACCCACGCCCGGTTCGAGGACAATATCCTCGGAAGCGTCTCGCGGTCGGTCGTCGTCCAGTCGAAGATACCCGTGCTCGCCACCCCCATCGAACGACAGTAATCCGGCCGCGCCGGGTGGGCGAACGCGTCGCACCACCGAAGCGGGTTCCGAGGTCCCGCGTCTCGCGTTTTCTTCCGCGGTTTCCCGAGTTCGACCGACCTTCGAGTCTCGCCGCGTGCCCCGGGCTCAAACCGCGATTCAGAGCCGAAGGAGCAACAGGAGGACGCCGAAGAACGTCGAGGCGGCGCTGATGAGCAGCAGGCCGCCGCTGAGGACGAGCGTGCCGCCGTCGAACGCCGGGGTCGCCCCGCTGGCGGCGATGTTCATCACCGTCAGGCCCGCCGAGAGGTCGGCGACGGGAGCGAGGACGGCGATACAGAACGTCACGAGACCGGCGACGACGAGGGCGTACGGCGTGAACGGCGGGCTCCGCCGTGTCGGGTGACGGCTGACCGGGTAGCTGCGAGACATACAGCACGTACGTCGTCACCCTAGTTTGGTACGTGTCGGCTACTCACAATGCGTGTGCGTTAGACCCGACCTACCGCCGCGAAAGCGGACTTCTCGATGAGTCGCGCGCGCCGGCAGTTCGTCCGCGCCGGGCGAGCGGTTTTCGGCGTAATTTGGGCCTAACTCCGGGCTGATTCACGACCGACTCGTGTTCGAGTTCGGAAAACTCTCTTGTAACCGCTCAACGACGGGACAGACGAGGAACGAACCATGAATAGACTCACAACGCTCGGGGTGGCGCTCGTCGCAGACCGCCGCGACGACGGCGCGACAGCCGACGAGGTTCGGACCGCCGTCGACGAGCAACTCACCGAGTTCGGCGTCGGTACGTCGACGCTCGACTGTGACGACGGTGGTGTGCCACACCACGCGGGCGGCCCCGGCGGCTTCGGGCCGCGCGGTAACTGACGCCCGCAGCCCCCCGCTGACGACTGCCCCCCAACACGCCACGCCCGTCGACCGCCTTCCAACGCACCCCGCTGAACGCATCCCTACACCTCCCTGCCACACACGACGCCACTGCGGGCCGCCGAAGACGCGGAGCCGAGGCCTGCCGTTTTATTACGTCCGGATTTGACGAGTTAGCCGGATGCGACGTGTGCTGTGGTGGCTTATCGGCGGGTCGCGCGGGGGACGAAACCGCCTGCGAATTATCCGCGCGCTCGACGACATGCCGATGAACGCCAACCAACTCTCGAACGAACTCGACCTCGACTACAAGACCACACAGCACCACTTGGAACTCCTCGTCGAGAACAACGTGTTGATGACTATGGGTGACAACTACGGAAAGACGTACTTTCTGACCGACCAGATGGAGGCCAACCTCGACGTACTCGACGAGGTGGCTCGAAAGGCCGACTTAGACGACGTGACGGTCGGAGGTGACGACGCGTGAGCGACACGTCCAACCGCGACCCGGTTCGGCGGACCGCGGTCGTCGTGGGCGTCTCGCTCGCCATCGCGGCGCTCGTGACGTGGTTCACGCCCGACCTCGTGGCGTGGTTCGCCCCCGACCTGTTCGGCCCGCACAAGCCGGGCGGCCACGGCGGTCCGCCCATCCCGGACCTGTTCATCCAGTTGAAGCNTGGCGCTCGTGACGTGGTTCACGCCCGACCTCGTGGCGTGGTTCGCCCCCGACCTGTTCGGCCCGCACAAGCCGGGCGGCCACGGCGGTCCGCCCATCCCGGACCTGTTCATCCAGTTGAAGCTGTTCGTCTCGACGTACAACCTCGTCGCGCTCGGGTTCCTCGCGGGCACCTACGCGATGCTCTACCGGGAGCTGCCGAACCGCTTCACGCTGAGCTTACTCCTCTTTACGGCGGCGCTGCTCCTGTACGCACTCACGTCGAACCCGCTGGCGTCGCTGTTCCTCGGGTTCAGAGGCAGCGGGCTGGGTCCCTTCACGTTCCTGCCCGACCTGTTTGCGGCCGTCGCCGTGACGTTCCTCACGTACCAGAGTTCGGCGTGAGGAAGGCGGAGCGGTGTTCGGTGGTTCGGCGTTCTGGTTCTGTCGGCGCTTAGTGCTCGTCCGCCTCGAAGTCGAGCGCGACCGAGTTGATACAGAAGCGCTTGCCGGTCGGCTCCGGTCCGTCGTCGAAGACGTGACCGAGATGGCCGTCGCAGGTCGAACAGACGACCTCGGTGCGGTCCATGCCGTGACTCAGGTCGCGCCGAAGCTCGATGTTCGAGTCCTCGGCGGCGTAGAAGCTCGGCCACCCGCAGTTCGAGTCGTACTTCGTCTCCGAGTCGAACAGCTCGGTCCCGCAGCCGGCACACCGGTAGACGCCGTCGTCGCTCCGGTCGACGTGCTCACCGGAGAACCGCGGCTCGGTCCCCTGTTCGCGGAGGACTCGATAGGCGTCCTCCGAGAGTCGCTCGCGCCACTCGGACTCGGAGAGGCTGAATTCGCTGTCGCTCATGCGTCGACAGAGGGTTCGGACGCCCAAAGGTTCGTCGGCCACTCGCGTCGGCCGTGTGGTCGGCTACCCGCGACGGAGGAACTCCGGCAGCCGAATCCGAGAGAAGTCGTCGCCGCCGCCGTCGAGGGCGGACGCCCGACCGACGGCGTTGGGGATGCCCTGTTTGTCCGTCGGCTTCTGCATCGTCACGTCGGCGCGACCCGTCGTGGCGGGCGTCGTCTCCTCGTCGACGAGCGCCTCCCACACGTCCTGTTTCGAGTCGTACTCCGACTCGTTGCGGGCGACGCGCTGTTTGCCCTCCTCGAAGGCGAGCTGGAGGACGCTCCGACCGTAGGCGGTGCCGGCCTGCCGGCGGATGCGCTCGAACTCCCCGCGGTTCGGGTGGCCGAGCGCGCTGGAGACGCCGAGGGCGTACATCCGGCGGATGGCCTCCTCGTCCGAAATCGTCCGCCAGTCCGTTCCGAAGACCCGTTCGTACATTGTTGTTACCTCAGAGGTCGACCTTCGACCGGGGGTCGACGACCAGTCCGTTGTCGGTGAACTCGAGCGACCGGATGTCGCAGTCGATGTTCGTCCCGCGCATCTTGATGACCTGAATGCCGCGGGTCATCCCCGTCGCCTCCAGATAGTTGTGGAAGAACACCACGCCGTGGGCGAGGAAGTGCTCGTCGGAGTACGACGAGGGGTCCGTCATCTCGGAGATGAGAAGCGTCGTGGCGTCGCCCTGCTTGAGCGCCGTCAGAAACCGCGTCATCTCCTCGGAGCCGTTGGCGAAAAACAGCCGAAGCAGCATCGTCGAGTCGATGACGAGGCGGTCGACCTGCCGGGAGTTGACGAACGCGACGATTTTGTCGGTGAGGCTCTGGACGCTCGACGACCCCCCGGTCTGTGAGAACTGATTGAGGATGTGTTTCCCCTTCGGGCTCACGAGGTTGATGAATCGAAAGCCCTCGGAGCTGGCGAGCGTCTCGAAGCCGAAGTCGAAGCTCGACATGTCGTTGACGAGCTCGTCCTCGGTCTCGTGCATGGTGATGTACATACACTTCTCGCCGTTGCGAAGTCCCTCGGCCATGAACTGCGCCGTAAACGTCGTCTTTCCGCTCCCCGGCGGTCCGCTCAGGACGTACAGTCGGCGCGGAAGGAAGCCACCCTGAATGAGCTCGTCGAACCCGCTTACCCCACTCGGAATCCGCATGGTCGGACACTCGCCCGCCGTGTTATAATCGTTCCGGGACTGGTATCGAAATTGAGACTTCGAGACGGACCGAGCGGCCGAATAGTCACTCAGGGAACAGTTCGACTTCAGATTCGATACTGTCGATGGTCGCCACGTCGGCCGCGTCGAGTTCCAGTGAGACGGCGTCGAGGTTCGCTCGGAGGTGGCGCTCGCTCGACGCCTTCGGGATGGGACACAGCCCCTTCGCGGCCAGCCACGCGAGGCTCACCGCCTCGGGCGTCGCGTCGTGTTTCTCCGCGACCGCGACGACCTCGTCCACGTCGCGGACGCGGCCTCCCGAAAGCGGCGAGTACGCGACCACGTCGTAGCCGCGTTCCTCGGCGTGGTCGAGGAGTTCGGGGCGCTGGAACAGCGGGTGGTACTCCGTCTGGTGAGCGACGAGTGGCGCGTCGAGCAGGTCGAGCGCCTCGTCCAACTCGGCGGCGGTGAAGTTGCTCACGCCGACGCCGCGGGCGAGGCCGTCGTCGACGAGTTCGTCGAAGGCCGCAAGCGTCGCCTCGGGGTCGTAAGTGTCGATGGGGCGGTGGACGTACAGGAGGTCGACGGGGTCGGTTCCGAGCTTTTCGAGGCTCTCGCGGGTCGTACGACGCACGTCGGCGGGCGCGAGGCTGTCCGCCCAGATTTTGGTGGCGAGCGTCACGTCCTCGCGGGGGACGTCGGCGGCCGCGAGCGCGTCGCCGACGACCGCCTCGTTCCCGTAAATCTGCGCGGTGTCGACGTGTCGGTAACCCAACTCCAGCGCCGTCGTCACGGCGGCGGCCTCGTCGGGCGTGTCGAGGCCCATCGTCCCGAGACCGATGCGGGGGAGCGAGTCGGTCATCGGGACGACGCTCCGTCCTCGCGGCCGCCGTCGGCCGCGGGGCCGGACGGGGCGGACGCGCCCGCCTCGCCGGCCACGACCGGGACGCCATCGAGTTCGAGCAGGTCGTCGAGGCCGGCGATTTCGTGGGTCGGGTCGGGCGTCGGCGTGTGGTCGGCGCGGTGACCCCGGCGGATGAACGCGGAATCGACGCCCGCGGCCTCGGCGGCGGCGATGTCGCTGTCGCTGTCGCCGACGAACAGCGGCGACTCGACGCCGAGGTCGGCCATGGCGCGTTCGAGGTAGTAGGGCTCGGGCTTCTTGCGGTGGAGGCTCGTCATCGAGGGCTCGCGGCCGTAGGCGGTGCCGAACAGGTCCGTCGCGTCGAGGTGATCGACGACGAAGTCGATGGTGGCCTGCTGGTTGCTGGAGACGATACCCATCGGGGCGTCGATGCGGCGGAGCGCGTCGAAGTCGTCGTAGGGGACCTTGCGGCCGTCGGCGATGGCCCGCCGTTGGGCGGCCGACTGGCGTTCGTCGCGGACGCGAAACAGCGCCTCGGGGTCGAGGTCGTAGGGGTCGGCGGCGGCGCGCACGTCCTCGGGGGAGACGTGGATGACCACCTGTTCGACGTGGTCCGGGTCGGGGTCCGAGACACCGAGTTCGGCGAAGGCCTCCCACGTCGCGTCGCGGAGGGGGGTGAGTTCGACGAGCGTGGTCAGCACGCCGTCGTGGTCGAAGATGACCGAGTCGTACATACTCGGACTCCGGCGGCGCGACGTGAATCGTTTTCGCCTCTCGCCGGGGCGGCGGGCGCGAACACAGTCCCCAATCCCGCCGCGTTGCGAGTCTTTTAGCGCCTCGAAGCCTCACGTCTGACCAATGCTGGCTGGACTCACACGCGGGGTGGCGAGATGACTCGCGACGTGTGCATCGTCGGAGCCGGGGCCGCTGGGGCTGGCGCGGCCTACGCGCTCCGCGAGGCAAAGGCGAACGTCACGATTCTCGAAAAGAGCCGCGGGGTGTGCGGGCGCGCCGCGACGCGCCGCCGACACGGCTGTCGGTACGACCACGGCGCGAACTACGTGAAAGACTACGACCGCCGCACGGCGCAGCTCGTCCGCGGACTGGGCGCGGACGGGCTGGTCGATATCGACGAGCCGGTCTGGACGTTCGACGGCGACGGCGTCATCTCCGAGGGCGACAGCCGCGACCAACACAAGTGGACGTGGACCGAGGGCATCACCCAACTGGCGAAGCGCCTGCTCGCGGAGACCGAGGCCACCGTCGAGCGCGAGACGCGCGTGGCCGCCATCGACCACAACCCCGACAGCGGCTACTGGTCGGTCGTCGACGAGTCGGGGACGCGCCACGGCCCGTTCGACTCGGTGCTCCTGACGCCGCCGGCCCCGCAGACGGCCGCGATTCTGACCGAGATGGGCTGGGGCGACCAGTGTATGGTCGCGCTCCGCGAGGCCATCGGGAGCGTCGAGTACCGGACGGTTCGAACCGTCGTCCTCCACTACCCCTTCGAGCGCGAGGAGTCGTGGTACGCGCTCGTCAACCCCGACAAGACCCACCCGGTCGGCTGGGTCGCCCGCGAGGAGTGCAAGGAGGGCCACGTCCCCGACGGCGAGAGCCTGCTCGTCGTCCAACCGAGCCCCGAGTGGTCCGAGGCGCACTACGACGACCCCCTCGACGACGCGGCCGACGAGGTCGCCGGGATGGNGCAAGGAGGGCCACGTCCCCGACGGCGAGAGCCTGCTCGTCGTCCAACCGAGCCCCGAGTGGTCCGAGGCGCACTACGACGACCCCCTCGACGACGCGGCCGACGAGGTCGCCGGGATGGTCGCGGAACTCCTCGACGACGAGCGTCTTCGCGACCCCGATTGGGTGGACGACCAAGGGTGGCGGTACGCGCTTCCCGACGGCGTCGCCGACCGCGAGATACTCCGCCGCGGAGAGTCCCACGGCCTCTACTTCGCGGGCGATTGGACGGTCGGCGAGGGCCGCGTCCACGCCGCGCTCTGGAGCGGTATCGACGCGGGCGAGCGAATCACCGAGCAGTAGCGCCCGACGGACACGGTTCGACGTTTCCGCCGCCGGAGTACCGTGGCTGCCCCGACTGAGACGCCATCCACTAGGAGTGCCGCGAGCTAGCACGATTCGGGCGTGTCTTTTTCGTTGCCGAAGCCTAACGAGGAGTCGTGTCCGCGCTGACCGTCCGCATCGACCCCCACGTACACTCGGAAGGCTCGTACGACGCGCACGACCCGGTGGAGCTCATCTTGGAGCAGGCCGCCGAAATCGGGTTGGACGCCGTCGTCATCACCGACCACGACGTCATCGACGAGTCGCTCCGAGCGGCGCAACTCGCCCCCATGTACGGTCTCGTCGGCATCCCCGGCGTGGAAGTCTCGACGGCCGACGGCCACCTGCTCGCGCTCGGCGTGGAGGAGCTACCGCCGCGGCGTCGCCCGCTGGACGAGACGGCGCGCTGGGTGCGCGAGCGCGGCGGCGTCGCCATCGTCCCCCACCCGTTCCAGCGGAGCCGACACGGCATCGGTCGCCGCCGGCTCGGCCGGTATCACGACGCCGCGGGCGGCGACGCTTTCGACGCCATCGAGACGTACAACTCGTGGCTGTTCACGGGCTACAAGAACCGCCGCGCCCGCCGGTTCGCGGCGAAGCGCCAGTACCCCGGCGTCGCCGGCAGTGACGCCCACAAGGTCGGGTACGTCGGCCGCGCCTACACGGAAATCGACATCCCCGACGTGTCGCGCGCTTCGCTCACCGCCGACGACATCCTGACCGCCATCCGAAGCGGCTCGACCGAGGTGCAGGGCCGCCGGACGCCGATTCCGACGAGCACCAAACACTACGCCGGCGCGGCCGGCCGGAAGTCCGCGTACTACGCCAAGCGCGGGGCGCTCGGGAGCGCGCTTCTCGCCAAGAAGGGCGCGTTCAAGTCCGGCTACTACGCGAAACTCGGCGCGCTCAAAAGCGGGTCGGTGGCGAAGACGGGCGTCGCGCAGGCCGCGCGGATGCTCTACCGGCTGTCGCCGCTGTCGCGGTAGCGGCCCGGTGCGAGATGTGACGCGGGCGGCGACGCGGCGGCGCGGGCGACGAAACGCGAATTTTGTTCGCTTCCTCAGTCGTCAGAACCCACGAGTTTCTCGTACTGCGCGCCGGTCTGCTTGAGTTTCGCCGTCGAGTACAGTCGCTCGTGGTCGAACGGCAGGTGGTCGGCGGCGAGTTCGTCTATCTTCTCGTCGACGGCGTCGGCGTCCCGGCCGTGAATCATGGTAAACAGGTTGTACTCCCAGCCCTGCTCGGGGCGGCGCGGCCGGTGGTAACAGAGCGTGACGTACGGGAGGCTGCCGACGGCCTCGCCGCGGGCGTCGAGTTCGTCGTCGGGGACGTTCCAGACGACCATGCAGTTGTTCCGAAAGCCGGTGACGATGTGGTTGACGACGCAGCCGATGCGCTTGATACAGCCGTCCGCGAGCAGGCGCTCGACGGCGACGAGCACGTCATCGACCGCGGCGTCGAGGGCGTCGGCCACGTCGCGGTAGGGCGTCTTTGTAAGCGGGAAGCCGCCCTGAATCTCCACGAGCAGGCGGGCTTCGAGGTCCGAGAGGTCGCCGGTCGCGTCCTCGGAGATGCGGGTGGCGCTCACGTCGGTCGCGCCGAGGCTCTCGCGGGCGAAGCGGTCGTCGTTGACGATGGGGAACTCGAGGTCGATGTAGTAGTCGGTAAGCATCGGGAGGTTCAGCACCTCACAGCCGGTTCGCTCCTCGATTTCGTCGAGGATGCGGTCGCGCGTCTCGCGGGAGCCGGCGGTGACGACGAACCACATGTTCCAGTCGTGGGCGCGGCGGTAGTTGTGGTTCACCTGCCGGTAGCCGTTGATAATCTCCGCGACCTCCTCGAAGCGTTCCTCGGGCGCGGAGACGGCCGCGAGGGTCGAACTCCCGATGACCGGCGGGTTGAGCACCGGCCCGAACCGCCGGAAGATGCCGTCGTCGCGGAGCCGGCGAACGCGGTCGAGGGCGTCGTCCTCGTCGATACCTAGCTCCGCGGCGACGACGCGGAACGGCCGTCGCTCGACCGGAAAGCCGCTCTGGTAGCCGTCGATAAGCGCCGCATCGACCTCGTCGATGGCGTCCCGCCAATCATCCGACAACGCGCTCATTACCCGGCGTTAGGAGTCGGGAAGCCTATCGCTTTCGGACGGCGGCGTCGCTCCCGCGCGACGGGACCGAACGGGACGTTTTTTGACCGCTCGCGCGAACACAGGCGCATGGCAGTAGTCGAAAGCGAGTTCGGGGAATGGCCGCTGAAGCGTCTGATGACGGAAGTCGTCGGCACGGGCACGAAGTCCGCCGAGGACATGACCCGCGAGCAGGCGTCCGAGGCGATGCGCCGCATCCTCGCCGGCGAACCGGACCACACGACGCTCGGCGCGTTCTGGCTCGCCAACCGCTGGAAGCACAACAACGCGGAGGAACTCGCCGCCTACGCCGACGTGATGGCCGAAGGCGTCGAGTACGCCGAACCCGACGCCGACCCCGTCGACTGCGGCGCGAACTACGACGGCAAGGGCAAGACCGCCATCCTCGGCGTCGCCGCCGGCGTCGTCGCCGCCGCGGCCGGCACGCCCGTCGTCGTCCACTCCGGCGACCGCGTCCCGACCCAGAAGCAGGACGCCTACAAGCACGTCCTCGACGAACTCGGCGTCCGCACGGAACTCGACCCCGCCGAGTCCGCCGACATGGTCGACGACACCGGCTTCGGCTTCTACTACCAGCCGCGGTTCAACCCCGCCATCCACGCCCTCTGGGAGCGCCGCGACAACATGGGCGTTCGGACGTTCGTCAACACCATCGAGACCATCGCCAACCCCGCGAACGCCTCGGTTCACCTCGGGTCGTTCTACCACCTCGCGTTCGCCAAGAAGATGGTCAACACCTTCGAGGCGAGCGAGCACCACGACCTCGACCGCGTACTCATGTTCCAGGGGATGGAGGGCTACGACGACATCCGCCCCGGCTACACGAAGGTCGCCGAGTGGACCGCCGGCGACGACGGCGAGGCCACCTTCGACGACTTCGACATCGAGACCGCCGAGTACGGCATGGACTTCGAGTACGACGACCTCGGCGTCGACGAGGACGACGTGGCCGGCGACTCCGCCGAAATCACGGAAGCCGTGCTCGCCGGCGACCGCGAGGACCGCTTCGCCGACGCCGTCGCCCTCAACGCGGCGCTCCGCATCTACGCCCGCGAGGACGCCGAAACCATCGACGAGGGACTGGAGCTGGCCCGCGAGACCATCGCCTCCGGCGACGCGGAAGCCGTGCTCGAAGACCTGCGCGCGTTCTAAAACCGACTCGAACGCTCTCGTTCAACACGTCGGACCCACCGACTCACCGCCCGCGTACCGAACCGAATCCGGCCCCACGACGTAGACCGATTCCGACGACGTGTCGGCGTGCGACCGGTTCGTGTTGTACCAGTACGGGTGCGAGACGCGAACCGTCCACCCATTGAGGCCCCGGCCGACGACCGACGCCGATTCGTCGCTGACGGTCGTCGACGTA
The DNA here is from genome assembly GCF_000336975.1 of Haloferax sp. ATCC BAA-644. Lineage (NCBI taxonomy): Archaea > Methanobacteriati > Methanobacteriota > Halobacteria > Halobacteriales > Haloferacaceae > Haloferax > Haloferax sp. ATCC BAA-644. The sequence continues at coordinate 262,653 of NZ_AOLF01000021.1, read as the reverse complement.
CCGTAGGTGTTGATGCACTCGCTGGCCGCCAGTTCGGCCCCGAGGCGCGTTTCTTCCGCCGCAATCGCCCGCCGCCGAGCCTCGCTGTCGAGGACGAAGACGGTGCCCGCGGCGACGACGAGGAGAATCGAGAGGAGCGAGAGCGCGGCGCGGCGGTCCATACGACCCCGACCGCCGGGCGCGGATAAGTGTTTTCTGCCCTATATGTCGAGGTCGCCGTCGGTCCCGTCGAACGGGTCGTCACCCTCGGCGTCGCCCTCGCCGTCGTCCAGCGGGAGCGCGATGCCGACGAGCGTCTCGCCGGCCGTGACGGTCGCCTCGCGGGCGATGGAGTAGACGATGCCCGCGCGCTCGGCTTCGACCTCTTGTAGCACTTCGTAGGTGGTCGGGTCGTACACCCAGCCGAGGTGGTCGCCGGGGCGGACCTCGCGGGCGAGTGCCACGTCCTCGCGGGCGACGAACAGCCCCGAGGCGTCGGCTTGCACGCGGCCGAGGTGGTTGCGGTAGGTGCGGCCGTCCCACGGTTCGACCGCGCCCGAGAGGATGCCCATGTCGCGGCAGACGTTGAGGACGCCCTCGACGCCGGCGACGATGGCCGGCTCGACGAGCTGTTTGTTGTGGGCGAGTTCGGGCGTGATGGAGGGGATGCCCGCGTTCGTGGCCGCGACGCGGAGTTTGCCGTCGAAGCTCCGTTCGGTCCACTCGTCGTCGGCCTCGTCGCCGGCGGCCTCCGCGAGGAGGATATCGACGCCGAACGCCCGCGCGAGGTCGCGGGAGGCCTCGTCGCCCCGGAGGTAAACCGTGTGAGTGAGCATATCCGGGCTTCCCGTGTGGAGGTCGACGATGGCGTCGGACTCGCTGATGTACTCCCAGAGCGTCGCGGCCATGCGCTGGTGGAGCGAGCCGTCGGCGTCGCCCGGCCAGACGCGGTTCATGTTGGAGTTGACGGAGTCGAGCACCTCGGGCGTGACGTAGGAGACGCGGTCGAACGTCAGCGGGTCGGCCACGGGGACGGCGACGACGCGACCCGAGAGGTCGGCGCGTTCGAGGTGGCCGTGGAGTCGACGGAGCACTTCGGTGCCGTTGATTTCCCGGCCGTGCTGGGCGGCCTGCACGTAGAGCGTGGGACCGTCGGTTCCGTCGGCTGGTTCGTAGGTGTGAACTGTCGTCTGTACCGGGACGCCGGAGGGGAGGCGAGTGAGCGTCACGGTCTCCGCGGTGTGCATATCCGACGCATCGCGGTGGGGTGTCTTGTAGTTAGGGGAGCGAGAAAGGCGGACGGAGCGGAGCGCGGCGGGGCGAGGCGAGTCGCGGGCGTCAGTCCCGGTCGTCGAACGTGTCGGTGCCGAACGGCAGGTACAGCGGGCAAGTCCGGCCGGCCCCGGTCACGAGCAGGACGACGCCGACGACGAGGAGCGGGCCGAGCGCGAGGCGAACAGTCCGGTCGAGCGTGCCGACGTTTCGAACCAGACAGTAATGGTTATTCTCCACAATAATTTAATCCCGAATCGGTTCCGACCCGTCGAGACGGGGCGCAAAAACGCGACTGCGACGAGCGATTCAGTCGTCAGCCGGCGCGCCACCGGCGGAGTCGCCCGCAGTTCGCGCGAAGTAGCTCGCGAGGAGCGGCCCGGTGATGTTGTGCCAGACGCTGAAAAGCGCGGGCGGCAGGGCGGCGGCGGGCGAGAAGAACGACAGCGCGAGGGCCGCCGCGAGCCCGCTGTTCTGGAGGCCGACCTCGAACGTGGTCGTTCGGACGCGGTCCGCGGACATCCCGGCGAGGCGGCCGGTGCCGTAGCCGGTGCCGAGGCCGAGAGCGTTGTGGAGGACGACGGCCCCGATGGCGGCCGCGCCCGCGCCGAGGATGGTATCGACGTTGAGGCCGACGACGGCCGCGACGATGGCGACGATGCTCAGGACCGAGACGAGCGGGAACACGTCGAGGCCGACTTCGGCAACCTCGGGCGCGTTGCGGTCGAGCACGACTCGGAGCGCGAAGCCGAGGACGACCGGGATGAAGACGATTTGAACGATGTTGAGAAACAGGTCCACGAAGCCGACTTGAAGCTGTTCGCCGGCGAGCGCGACGACCCACGCGGGCATGACGAGCGGCGCGGCCAGCGTGGTGACGGTCGTGATGGCGACCGACAGCGCCACGTCGCCTTTCCCGAGGTAGGCCATGACGTTCGAGGCGGTGCCGCCGGGGGCCGCGCCGACGAGGATGACGCCGACGGCGAGCTCCGGCGGGAGAGACAGAACCACCGTGAGCGCGTAGGCGGCGGTCGGCATGACGAGCCACTGGGCGAGCGCGCCGATGGCCACGTCGCGGGGGCGCTCCGCAAGTCGGCGGAAGTCCGCGGGCTGGAGCGTCAGCCCCATCCCGAGCATGATGAGCCCGAGCAGCGGCGAGATGTAGGGCGCAATCCACGTGAACAGGCCCGGCTGCGCCAACGCGGCGGCCGACGCGAGGAGCACGAGGCCGACGAAGTAGGTGTTTGCGAGCTCCGAGAGGCGTTCGAGCGTCGAGCGGGCGTTCATTCCGACCGCCCTCCGTCGAGTTGTGATGTCATCTCACACCACTCGGTCGCGGGGGAGAGAAACGTCTGTCGGTGTGACAGTCCGCGGTGCCGACCGAAAGACTCGGACCGAACGGAGTCGTGTCACCGAGGATGAACCAAGCGCCGCGTCGCCGGCGACCGACCCCGAGGCGGCACGGTTTTCACTCGCCCGCCCGACGGGTCGAGTATGAGCGACAACCCAACGGCCACGCTCCACACGAACAAGGGCGACATCACGGTCGAACTCTTCGAGGACAAGGTCCCGAACACGGTCGAGAACTTCGTCGGCCTCGCGACGGGCGAAAAGACGTGGGTCCACCCCGAGACCGACGAGACGATGGAAGGCGAACCCCTCTACGAGGACATCCTCTTTCACCGCATCATCTCGGACTTCATGATTCAGGGCGGCGACCCGACGGGAACCGGCCGCGGCGGCCCCGGCTACACCTTCGACGACGAGTTCCACTCGGACCTCAGCCACGACGGCCCCGGCGTGCTCTCGATGGCGAACCGCGGCCCCAACACGAACGGCTCGCAGTTCTTCATCACGCTCGACGCCCAGCCCCACCTCGACGGCAAGCACGCCGTCTTCGGGGAGGTCACGGACGGCATGGATGTCGTCGAGGACATCGGCTCGGTCCCGACCGACCGCGAGGACAAGCCGGTGTCCGACGTGGTCCTCGAATCGGTCGACGTCGAGCAGTAAGCGTCTCGACCGTCATCAGGGCGAATCGAACGTCCGTCTCCGCCTCGAACGCTACCCGGTCGCGTTCGTCGGGACCACGGTCCGACCGCCGGGCGACCCGTCGGCGCGGTCGAGCCACGCCGGTCGCGTGACCGTCGTCCCGCCGACCGCGTCGTACGCGAACCAGACCTCGACGCCGAGGCCGTCTCGGGTCTCGTAGGCGACGCGCATCGAGCGGACGAACCCGCCTTCTTCGACGACCGCTTCGACCCGATAGCCGCGCGACCGCGGGAAGTCGGTGCCGCGGCCCTGAACTCGGTACAGCGCGGTCCCGCTTTCGGCGGTCGCGTTGGTCACGCTCTCTACGCGCGTCACGCTCGTCTCGTCGGTCGAGAGATACCAGTCGAGATAGCGGGCGGCGCGGGAGGCCTGCCGCCCCGGGCCGTCGCGCACGTCGGGGTCGAGGACGCGGGCGGCGACGCCGTCCGGTTCGGCGGGGCGGCGAGCGTAGCGCGTGGCCCCGTCGGCGTAGGCGTCCTCCGAGGCGGTCGGGCGCGGGAACGCCCTGAGTTGTCCGGCGCGCTCGACCTCGGAGACGTAGACGTTCGGGGCCTCGACGCGGACGGCCTCCACCTCGCGGCCCGTCTCGTCGCCGGCGATTGACTCGCGGTATCGGAGCGTCCACCGGTACGACCGGTTCGCCGCGGCCCGGCGGTGGGCCGCCGCGAGGCGCGTCGCGTTCTCGACGCTCGCGGTTGTCACGCCGGGGGCGACCGCCCGCGGTTCGGGCGTCGGCGTCGGCTCGGGAGTCGTCGCGGCCGGCGTCGGTGTCGACGACCCATGACCGCCCAGCGCCTCGCCGAGCACCGGTACGCCGCCCGGCCCGGCGGTCACGACGACCGCCGCGAGCAGGAGCGCGACGAAGACGAGCGGCGCGACCGGGAGCGACGAAAGCGGTCGAGAAAGCGGAGCGACGACTGCGCCACCCGCCTCGTCCGCACCCCTCGCACCGACGCCGCGGTCATCGGCCGGGAGGTCGTCGAGGCGGACGCCGAAGTGGTCTGCGACGAGGTCGTCGCCGCGGCCCGCCGGGAGACCGTACCGGACGAGGTCGAAGAGGTCGTCGAGCGCGAGGATGCGGGCGTCGTCGGGTGCCTCGCGCCGGGTTCGCGTGGGGTCGCCGAGCGCGACGACGACGGTCGCCTCGTCGGGAACCGACAGCGACAGCCGGAACCGACCGCGGGGGGCGACCGCGAGCCGCTCGGTTCGGTCGCCGCGGCGGGCGATTACGAGGCCGTCTTCGACGGTCGTCTCCCACCCCCGGGCGGTCCAGAGGGCGGCGAGAAATCGGCGGCGGTCGCTGGGGGCGGCGGCGCGAATCAGGTCGCCGAACCGGGAGCGACGGGACTGCCGCATCGTCCGAGATTAGGGCTCGATAGCGAAAGCATCACCGGGCGCGCTGCGGGGCGGGTCCGTTCGGTCCGATTCGAGGACGGTCGGGTCTCGTCGCGTCAGCGGTTCGACGCGGCGTCGTACTCCGACAGGCGGGCCGACACCTGCTCGTCCATCGTCGCCAACACGGCGTCGAGGTCGCGGCCGTCGAACAGTTCGGACAGGCCCTCGGAGACGATGGTCCTGACGGTCGTGAAGGGACCGACGCGCGCGCCGCGGGTAGCCGGCGTGTCGTCGGTCTCGGCCAGTTGGTCGAACGCGACCGCGAAGCCGGGGTGTTCGTCGAACCAGCCGTCGTCGCGGAGGAGGTCCCTCGTCCGGCGGTGGACCGGGAAGTAGCCGGTCTGCCGGTGCCAGCGTCGCTGCTGTTCGGGGCGGGTCAGCCACGCGATGAACTCGCCCGCGGCGGCCCGCTTCCGGGATTCGACGCCGTCTGCGACCCACAGCGACGCGCCGCCGACGACAACGCCCTCGCGGGTCGACCCGGGCGAGGGGAACCGCCCGACTTCGGCGGTGAAGCCGCGTTCTGCGGCCCCCCGCACGACCGACGCGGCGCTCGAACTGGAGTCGACGAGCATCGCGGCGCGGCCGTCGAGGAACGCCTCGCGGGCGTCTCGCCGGGCCTCGACGCCGGGGTCGAACAGCAAGTCGTTCCGTTCGAGGTCGCGCCACCACTCGAACACGCGCGTCCCGACCGGGCCGTCGAGGTTCGAGGTGCGGGCGGTGCCGCTCCGGCCGTTGTCGGCGTCGAACAGACACTCGCCGGCGGCCGCGAACCACTGCTCGACGAACCAACTGTAATTCGCCCACGTCGCGCCGTAGTCGACCGCCCCGCTCGTCTGCAGCGTCGCCGCGGCCGAGGTGACTTGGTCGAACGTCGCCGGCGGGTCGTCGGGGTCGAGGCCGGCCCGCTCGAACGCGTCGGCGTTGTAGTACAACACGGGGTTCGAGGCGTTGAACGGCATCGACCAGAGCGCGCCGTCGTGGCGGTAGTAGTTGGCGATTTCGGGGACGAGTTCGCCCGCGGACGCCCCGTCGGGGAGCACCGATTCGACGGGGGTGAACGCCCCGCTGTCGAGGGCGCGCTGGGTGCCGACCTCGTACAGTTGCGCGATGGTCGGCGGCGTCCCCGACCGGGCCGCGGCGAGGGTCGCGTCGAACGTGCCGCGGTAGCTCCCCTTCGACGCGGTATCGACGCGGACGCCGTCGTGGTCGGCGTTGAACTCGTCGACGAGCGACTCCAGGACCGCCGCCTTGTCGCCGGACATGCCGTGCCAGAACTGGACGACGGTCTGGCCCGCCTCGGTCGCCTCGGCGTGGAGACGGTAGTCGTCGATGGACTCCCGGAGGTGGTCGGCTTGGTCCGAAAGCGCGTCTATCTTCGTCACCGCCTCGGAGAGCGAGACGGTCTGTCGGCGGGCCGACCCCGCGGCGTCGGCCGCGAGCGCCGCGGTCTCGTCGCTTATCTCGCCGACGCCGTCGGTCTGACTCACGACCGCTTGGGAGGTCGCCGCCTGCGAGTCCGTGGCGTCGGAAATCTCGTGGAGGCTCCCGTTCGTCTCCTCGAGGTCGGAGACGACGCCGTCGAGCGCCGACAGCGCCTCCTGAATCGTCTCGCTGCCCTCGTCGAGGCGCTCGCTCGTGTCGGTGATGTCCTCGACCGTCGCGGCCGACCGGGTCCGAACGGTCTCGATGGTCGATTCGATGTCGGCGGTCGCGGCCTGTGTCTCCTCGGCGAGCGCCTTCACTTCGTCGGCGACGACGGCGAAGCCGGACCCGGCCTCGCCGGCGCGAGCGGCCTCGATGGAGGCGTTGAGCGCGAGGATGTTCGTCTGCTCCGCGATGTCGGAGATTTTGGTCGCGATGCCGGTGATGTCGTCGATGTGGTCGTCGAGTTCCGCGACGCGCTCGACCGTCGCGTCGGTCCGCTCGCCGATGACCGCCAACTCGTCGATAGCGGTCTCGGCCGCGCGCTTGCCGCGGTCGCCGCGCTCGACGGCCTCGTCGGTCGCGTGCCTGATTTCGTCGGCGGAGGCGGCGACCTCCTCGATGGTCGCAGACAGGTTCCGCATCTCGTCTGCGACCTCCTCGACGCTCTCGCTTTGCCGGCGCGCACCCGCGGCGATGTCGTCGACGGAGCCCGCGACAGACCGGCTCTCCTCGCGGCTCTCTGCGGCGGCGTCGGCAACGATTCGGGTCGACGCCGAGACCTGGTCGGCGAAGGCGTCGACGTCCCGCATGGCGGTCTGCCACTCCTCGAACAGTTCGTTGAGGAGGCGGCCGTGACGCGCGAGCGCCGGGTCGTCGGGAACGTCGACGCGGACCGTCAGGTCGCCCTCGATGCAGCGCTCGATGGCCGCGGAGAAGTCGTCGAGACCGTCGAGCGCGGCGGCGTCCGGGGCCGACGAAGCGGCGACATCGTCGGCGGGAGACTCCCCGCGTCCCGATTCGACGGCGACCGAGGGAGTGCCCCCGCCGTCGCTTCGCGCGTCATCGGCGCGCGCCGTCTCGTCTGCGGCGTCCGATTCGGATTCGTCGTCGGTCGCGCGTGCGCCGAGCGCGGCCCGGACGGAGGCGCGAACCGACGACGCTCGTCTCCGGAGCTGGCTGTCGTCGTCCATTGGTCCAGAAGATTTCTGGTGAGTGATAAGACCACGCTCTCGGGTATCATATCTGAGAACGAATTCGTGACTGGTACTGCGTCTGTCGATGATTCATGTGACGGGAGTGCCCCACTGTTACGTGATGTCTCGGCTAGAATACGGTACGCCCGCTCGCCGCCTCTCGGATTCGAAGCACGACGAGCGGGCTTCGACAGATGTACCAGAAGTTCGAGGCGTCTCGCGGGTTCCGGGGCGCGCCGTCGCCGCGCGACCGACAGCGCAAAGACCACCGCGCGGTAAGGGCCGACGATGAGCGAGGAGTCCGACCGTCCGAAGCCGAGCGACTTCGGAACCGACGAGAACGCCCCGCCGGTCGACGAAAAGCCCTACAAGATAATCTTCGAGGCGAACAAGTGCTTCGGGGCCGGCCGGTGCGCGGAGGTCGCCGACAACTGGGAGATGGACCTCGAAACCGGCCTCGCCCGCGCCAAATCGTACTTCGTCGGTGAGGACGAACTCGACGAAAACGTCGAGGCGGCGGAGGTCTGCCCGGCGAAGAAGGGCCGCGGCGTCATCCACGTCATCGACCGGCGAACCGACGAGGAGCTCTCGCCGGACCCCCACGGCGACGGGACGCTCTCGGTCGACTGGTAAAGCGAAAGCACTTTTCTCCCCCTCGAAGAACGGGAGAGTGCGCGGGGGTGGCTGAGCCAGGCCAAAAGCGGCGGACTTAAGATCCGCTCCCGTAGGGGTTCGCGAGTTCGAATCTCGTCCCCCGCATTTTCGTCGCCGAGCGACAGCGAGGCGTGAGAACAGAACGACGCGTTCGAACTAGGGAGCGTAGCGAACGGCGTGAGCGGAGCGAGTGGAGTTCGAATCTCGTCCCCCGCATTTTCGTCGCCGAGCGACAGTGAACCGAGCGACGCGTTCCCGCTTCTCTCTGTCGCCCGGCCCGTCGTGGGACCGCCGACCACGTTATCTCGGTTCCCCGCCAACTGGTACGAATGGCTTCGACGCGTAGACACCGCTACTCGGAGGGATAGGGATTCGGAGACCCCTACGACGGGTTCGGCCTCGACCCGCCGACGTATCGGGTCAACGGGCGACTCGTCGACCCGATGGACGGCCACGTTCTCAGCGAGTTCGTGGACGCGGCGGGAATCGACCCCGAGGCGGTCGACCCGGCGGCGCTCGTCGAGGTCGGACTGCGCGACGCCTCGGTGCGGGGCGAACGCGAGCGGTCGATAGCGTTCCTCGAAGACGCCGTCGAGACCGAGACCGAATCTGAACCCGAAGCCGAACCCGAATCCGAAGCGCGGGAGGTCCCCGAATCGAACCGCGCCCGCCACGCGGACGCCTCTGACACCCGGGCGTGAGAGAGGGAGGCGAGTAGGGCCGCACCCGCAAATATTTTGACAGTTCGAATAATGAGATGTAATTAGACCGTGTCACCCGGACTCCTCATCACGCGTTTCGACGCCACGCTCCTCGGCATGGCCGTCTGCCTCCTCGCCGGGGCCGTCGCCGGCGTCCTGTCCGCGCTGCCGACGGCGCTGGCCGCGGGCGGCGGTGCGACCGGGGCCGCCGCCCTCGCGCTCGGGGTCACCGTGAGCGAACTGTAACGATTCTCGGAACTCGTACTTCGGTGAGAGCGGCGCATATCGGTTTTTTCTTTGGTATCAGAACTGATAGCTAGCGGGACAACGCTTTACGTCGGTCTCTTGCTACCGAGTGACATGAAGTTCGCCACGCTGGTTCCGAGGGTGCTCAGGCGGAGTTACCTTCGGAAATTCCTGTTCGTTATCCTCCTCGTGGCCGCGGTGATGGGCGGGTTCGGCCTGTACGTCTCGGACGTGGTCGGGACCGAGGTGAGAGCCGACACGCACAGCGACCTGGAGATGGTCGCCTCACTGGAGGCCGAGGGGCTGTCGAATTGGATGGACGGCTACGCTCGGACGGCCCGGATGCTCTCGGAGTACGAGACCGTCCGGACGGGCGACCCCGACGCCATCGACGAGGCGTTCGAACGCGAGAAAGACACCCTGCCCGCCGAGGTGGTGGCAATACACTACGTGAACCCGTCGAGCCGCGATATCGTCCGCAGCACCGACGGCGTGATAGAGACCAAATCGGTCTCCGCCCTCGGCCTGTCGTGGACGACCGGGTCGCTGACGATGGCCGACTCCGACGCGGTGGCCATCTCCGAGGTCTACCGCTACGGCGGGAGCGAGCGCCTCGCCTTCCTCAGTCCCGTTGAGGGCCGAAATGGTGCGGTGATGGTGGTCGTGGACGCGACGAAGCACGCCGAGATGCTGAGCGAGCCGGTCGAGGGGTCCCAAACCCGCGTGGTGACCGATACGGGCGTCATCGCCTTCGACAAGTACGGCGAAAACGTCCTCACGACGTACCGCGACGGGGCGGCAACGCCGGCGCTCGACGCTGCGGTCGACGGTGAGACGGGCGTCGTCGAACGCGAGAGCGACGGGGACGCCGGCGGCGACATCGTTGCTTACGCCCCCGTCTCGGGGACGAACTGGGCGGTCCTCGTGGAAGCGCCGCAGACCAACGCCTACGCGGTCGCGAAGGTCGTCGAGCGCGACGTGGCCGTCCTCATCGGCGTGGCGCTCGCCGGCCTCGCGCTGGTCGGCACCGTCATCGGCCGCAACACGGTGCTGTCGCTCCGGCGGCTCCGGGCCAAAGCCGAGGCGCTCGCCGCCGGCGACCTCGACGTTGACCTCGAAACCCGGAGAGTCGACGAGTTCGGCGCGCTGACCGAGGCGTTCGCCGAGATGCGAGACGGCCTACGGGAACGCATCGAAGCGGCCGAAGACGCCCGCCGCGACCTCGCGCGCGCCGCCGAGGACTACCGCGAGACGATGGACGCCGCGGCGACGGGCGACCTGACGGTGCGCACGTCTGTCGAATCGGACGACGAGGCGATGGCGGCCGTCGGCGACGGCATCGACGCGATGCTTTCCGACCTCGAAGCGACTATCGGTCGGGTCGCGTCGTTCGCGGCGACCGTCGACGCGGCGGGCGAGCGCGTCACCGCCGGCACCGAGGAGGTCAGCGCCGCCTCCGAGCGGGTCGAGACGGCGACCGCCGACATCTCCGAGGGCGCGGCCGAGCAGGCGTCGCTCCTCGCGGAGGTCTCCGCGGAGATGCAGGACCTCTCGGCGACGGTCGAGGAGGTCGCCGCCTCCGCCGACGAACTCGCTGACCTCGCCGGCGACGCCGCGGAGCGCGGCGAGGCCGGCCGCGACGCGAGCGCCGCCGTCCACGACGAGATGGCGAACATCGACGAGCGCGTCGCGACCGCGGCCGAGGGCGTCGAAGCGCTCCGCGAGGAGGTAGCGGACATCGGCGAGGTGGTCGACCTCATCGAGGATATCGCGGAGCAGACGGACCTGCTCGCGCTCAACGCCTCCATCGAGGCCGCCCGCGCCGGCGAGGCCGGCTCCGGCTTCGCCGTCGTCGCCGACGAAGTGAAGGCGCTCGCCGAGGAGACCGCCGACGCGACGACCGAAATCGAGTCGTCCATCGAGTCCGTCGAGGGGACGGCCGACGAGACGGTCGCCGCGGTGCGAGCCGCGCGAGAGCGCGTTTCGCAGGGCTCCGAGACGGTCGAAGCCGGCGTCACGGCCATCGACGAGGCGGTCGACCGACTGGAGGAGGTGGACCACGGCGTCGCCGCCGTCGACGAGGCGACCACCTCGCAGGCGTCGGCCGCGCAGTCGGTCGCGCGCCTCGCGGACGAGGCGGCCGACATCGCCGACGAGACGCGCGACGAGGCTGCCGACGCGGCCGGCGCGGCCCACGAGCAGAACGACGCGATGGTCACCGTCGCCGGGCAGATGCAGGAACTGTCGTCGGCCACCGACGAACTGCGGGCGCTCGCGGACCGGTTCGAGGTGCGCGAAAAGGTGGAGCGAGACGGCGTCGGCGACGCGGTGGAACTCGGGGGCGAGGATACTGAAACCGCGCTCGCGGACGGGACGCACTCCGAGTCGAGGTCGTCGCCGTCGATTGCCGACCTCGCGGCCGACGGCTCGGGCGGAGACGAGTCCGTCGAGGACGGACCTGACCCGGGAGAACGCAAAGCCGCCGGCGACAGTCCGGACGAGAACTGACGCGGTCGCGTCGCTGTCGAACTGTTGTTGGTCGGCTGTCGCTCGGGTCGATGTTCGATTCGAGCGCGCGCGAATATGAGCCGGCGGCTCTCGGACGTGAGTTTCGTGAGAAAGGGATAGGCAGCCGCACGGGAGCGGCCCGCGCGGCGAATGCCGCCCTAGATTGGTCCCCGCTGACGCTTCGGCCCTCCAAAGCGAAGCGTCACCTGAACGGAGTGCCGCGAGATACTTAAACGTGCCGCCATTCGACCAAAACCGCCGAAGGCGGGCGATTCGGGGGCGCTCGCGACGCAACGGGCTTTTCTCCCGTCGGGACCTTCGTCCGGGCATGAGCGAAGACGACATCCCCGGTCGAGTCCGCCGCGCGTTCGGCGACCACGGGTCGTTCGAACCGGTTGACGACCGAACCTTCGAGTCCGTGACGACGCCGTTCGACGGCACCGTCGGCGTCGCGGCGCAGGACAGCGGCCGCGTCGAGTTCGACGTGGAGGTGCGCGTCCCGATGCTCTCGGCGGTCGCAGACGACGTGGCCCCCGTGGTCGAAGACGGCTGGTACGAGACGTTCGAACTCCGCCTCGAAGACGTGGGCGGCGTCGTCGCCGGCGACCACGACCTCGACCCCGACGTGACTCGCGCGGGCGACGAGGCGGTCGTCCGGGCGAGCTTTGCCGACGTCAACGAGCGCCGCGGCGTCGACGACGCCGGCGCGGTCATCGACTACGTCGAAGGCACGTTCGTCGAGGGCATCATCCCCGGCTACGACTACGGCGAACCGGTGACGAGCCTCATTCGGAACGCGAAAGACGCCGCCGGCGCTGGGTTCTGAAGAACAAGTCGGTGACAGTCGCTCGGGGCGGGTCGGGGCGGACCGCCGCGTGGCGACGCGCCGATTCAGTCCATCGCGATGTACGTCTGGGTGTCTTCGATGCCCGCCACCGACTGGATGCCGCCGGCGATGCCCTTCACGTCGGCGGGCGAGTCCACCTCGACTTTCACGATGAAGTCCACGTCGCCGGCGACGATGTGCGCGCTGACGATGCCGTCGGAGACGGCCAAGAGGTCCTGTTTCAGCTGGTCGATGCCGTCGGAGACGGGCGCGGCCTTGACCATGATGTAGGCGTAGACCATCGTCACGCACCCCCCGTCGCGGTGACGACCTCGTCGCCGACGAGCAGTTGTCGCACGTCGTTGAGTACGTCGAAGTCCGCGAGGACGGCCACGCGGTCGCCCGTCTCCAGCGAGTCGTCCGAAAGCGGGATGCCCATCGGCCCGTCTTTCTTCCCGAACGCGAGGATGCGGGCGTTCGCCGGGAGCGCAACCTCTTCGATACTGTACCCGTTCATCGGTGACTCTTCCGTCACCGTCACGAGGATGACCTGCAAGTGTTGGGCGATGTCCGCGATGGCGCGGATGGAGCCGCCGAGCAGCGCGTTCTTCGCGCCGATAGCGCCGAGGCGCTCGGGGTAGACGATTTCGTCGACCTCCTTGGCGTACTTCTGGTACACCTCCTCGCGGTAGTCCTCGTCGACCCGGAGCACCGTCCGACAGCCGAAGTGCTTGCCGATCATGCAGGCCGCGAAGTTCACGTTGAGGTCGGCGGTGAGCGCGCCGAGGGCGTCGGCCGCCTCGATGCCGGCGTCGACGAGCACCTCCTCGCGGGAGCCGTCGCCTTCGACCACCTCGAAGTTCGCCTCACGGGCCCGTTTGACCCGGTCGCGGTCCAACTCCACCAGGACGATGTCGTGGCCCTCCTCGCGGAGGACACGAGCGGTGCGCAGCCCAACCCGTCCAGCACCAATGATAACGAACCGCATGATAAGACGGTATGTCGGCGGAGGCAAATAACCTTCCCCCGGTTCGGATGAACGGGCCGCGCTCGGTCGAAGCAAGGCTTTTGACGACTGTGGTAGAATATCTCACGCATGGTTCACGCGTTCATCATGGTGAAGACCGGAGCCGGCGAGTCGGAACAGTTGCTCGGTCCCATCCGCGACTTCGAGACGGTGACCGAGGCTCACATCGTCGCGGGCGCGTACGACATCATCGCGGAGGTCGACACCGACGCGGTCTACGAGGTGCTGAAGACCGCGTCGAGCCGCGTGCAGGGGTTAGAGGGCGTCGCAGACACGAAGACGTACATCTCCTTGGACGACTGAGACGGAGCGGCGCGGCTCAGCGCTCGATGTCGAACGGCCCGTTGCGCTCGACGAACGCGACGTGTTCCTCGCGCTGGCGGGCGAGTTCGGGCGGCAGTTCCTCGTAGACGTTGTCGAACAGCTCGTCGGTCCCCGGTTCGGGCGTCGCCTCGGCGCGCTCGACGGCCTCGCGCAGTTCCTCGTCGGCGTCGTCGCGCATGGCGTCGAGCGCCGCGTCGTCGACGAGGCCCTGCTCGCGGCAGAACGACTCGAAGCGGTCGAGGGGGTCGTGCGTCCGCCACTCGGGGAGGTCCGGCTCGTCGTCGCGGTAGCGCGAGGGGTCGTCGGCGGTCGTGTGCGGCCCCTGCCGGTAGGTGAGGCTCTCGATGAGCACCGGCTCCCCGGCGCGCGCCTTCTCGAAGCCGCGCTCGACGGCCTCCCTGACCGCCAGCGGGTCGTTGCCGTCGACCTGCATCCCGTCCATCCCGTAGGCGTCGGCCTTCGCCGCGATGGACTCGCTTGCGGTCTGGCGCTCGCGGGGGAGCGAAATCGCCCAGCCGTTGTTCTCGCAGAAGAAGACGACCGGCGCGTCGAAGACGCCGGCGAAGTTCAGCCCCTCGTGGAAGTCGCCCTCGGAGGTCGCGCCGTCACCGAAACAGACCAGCGCCGCGCGGTCGTCGCCGCGGTAGTTCGCGGCCATGCCGACGCCGGCGGCGTGGGGAATCTGCGAGGCGATGGGGACCGCCTGCGGGAACACCGGCACGTCGTGGTCCGAGGCGTACTCGGCGTGACCGCGCCGAAAGAGGAGGATGTCGCTCGGCGGCACGCCGCGGGCGAGTTGGAGGGCGTTCGACCGATACGTCGGCAGCAACACGTCGTCGTCGCGCATGGCGTGGGCGGCCCCGATTTGCGAGGCCTCCTGTCCGCGGAAGGGCGGATAGCCGCTCATCCAGCCGCGTCGCTGGAGGGCGAGTGCGCGCTCGTCGAACCGTCGCGCTCGAATCATGTCGCGGAGGGCGGCGCGGGCGTCGTCTGCGGTGAACTCCGTATCGTCCAGCCCGCGCTCTGCGATGAGTCGGTGCATGGCGGTGAGTCACGGTCCTTCGTGATAAACGTCACCCGTTGCGGGGGCGGGCCCGGCGGGCGGTTCGACCGACGGCGGCGCGGGACGAGCGGGCCGCCGAGAGCGACAGGCCAAAGACCACCGCCCCCCTAGGTCGGCTATGGTCTCGGTGGTCAACCTCGTGCTCATGGGCGCGCTCATCGTCCTCCACACGCTCATCGCGGCGGTCATGACCCGCTTTTTCCGCCTGCGGTTGAAGACGCAGTGGGGGTACGTCCTGTACGCCCTGTTTCTGATTCCGCTCGCGCTGCTCGTCTCGACGCTGGTGTTCTCCGGCATCTTCGGCATCGGCGTGAACCTCGGCAGCCCCACGGCCGCCCTCGGCGTGATGATAGGGATGCCGCTCGCGCTCGGCTTCACCATCGACACGCTCTACGTCCCGCCGCCGGAGGAGTACGAGAACCTCCCGAACTCGCGGTGAACTGCGAGTCGGTCGGCGGCTACCGTTCCGCGAGAATCGCTTCGAGCGCCGCCTCGACCGCGGCGAGCACGTCCTCGGGCGACTGCGTCGCGTCGACGCGGACGAACCGCTCCGGTTCGGCCTCGATGAGTCGCTCGTAGTTCTCGCGCACGTCCGCGAGGTACGCCGCCTGTTCGAACTTGTTCGTCGCGCCGCTGCGCGCGGCGGCCGTCTCGGGGTCCACGTCGAGGTAGATAGTCTTGTCCGGCGGGCGGGTGAAGGCCGTGTGGATGCCTCTGATGTACTCCATCGGGCGTCTGAGGTCGCTGTCGCGCAGCGCGGCGGCCTGATAGGCGTACCGCGAGTCGGAGTAGCGGTCGGAGACGACGAGCTTCCCGTCGGCGAGGGCGGGTCGGACGACCCGCGAGAGATGGTCGGCGTGGTCGGCGGTGAAGAGGAACAGCGTGGCGAGCGGGTCGGCGCCGTCGTCGTCGATGGCGCGGTTGACTGCCTCTCCGTACCACGAGTCCGACGTGGGCTCGCGCGTGAAGACGGCGTCGGGGTACGCGTCGTGGAGCGCCTCCCAGACGGTCGTCTTCCCGCTCCCGTCGAGCCCTTCGAGCGTGACGAGCATACCCTACCAACTCGGCGCTCCCGAAAAAGCACGCCGAAGCGAGACGCCGCAATGATAATGTCAACGCGAGCCGATACGTAAGACCGTGACATCCACTCGAGAGTGGTGGAACGACCTCCAGCCGAGGGAAAAGCCGTTCACCGTCGTCCGGTTCGACGAGAGCGTCCCCCCGACGGACGCGTCGTTCGCGACGAAGCAGACGGAGGTCGACCACCCGACCGACGCGCCCGACGACTGCTCGGACCCGTCCGAGGAGCTCGTCGTCTACGACCGAGTCGGTCGGATGGTGAAGCGCACCGACGGACCGGTCGCGCCCTCGATACTGTTTTGAGCGCGGTCGCGGGCGGCGCGGGTGCGGGCCGGTGGCGCGGTCTGACGCGCCCGCCCGGAAGAGCGTCGTTCCCATCGGGGTGTTCTCCGGCGAAATCGACCCCGATTCCCCGTTAGCTTTACCCTCATTCCGCCGAATATTACGGCATGAAAGTCCTTGTTGTCGGCGGAAGCGGATTCATCGGGAGCCACCTCTGCCGCGAACTACAGTCGCGGGGACACAGCGTGACCGCGATGTCGCGGAGTCCGAACAGCGAGGACCTCCCCGACGGCGTCGAAAAGGCGATGGGGGACGTGACGGACTACGACTCCATCGCGGGCGCGTTCGAGGGGAAAGACGCGGTCGTCAACCTCGTCGCGCTGTCGCCGCTGTTCGAACCGAGCGGCGGCAATCGAATGCACGACATCGTCCACTGGCAGGGGACCGAAAACGTCGTGAAGGCCGCGGAGGCCAACGACGTGCCCCGACTCGTCCAGATGAGCGCGCTCGGAGCCGACTCCGACGGCGACACCGCCTACATCCGCTCGAAGGGGAACGCCGAGGGGGCGGTCAAATCGTCCGGGCTCGATTGGGTCATCTTCCGGCCCTCGGTCGTCTTCGGAGACGGCGGCGAGTTCGTCTCCTTCACGAAGCGGCTCAAGGGGATGTTCGCGCCCGGCGTCCCGCTCTACCCGCTTCCCGGCAACGGGGAGACGCGGTTCCAACCCATCTGGGTCGGAGACCTCGTGCCGATGCTCGCGGACGGCGTCGAGGGCGACGACCACGCCGGCGAGACCTACCGCATCGGCGGCCCGGAAAAGCTCACGCTCCGCGAAATCACGGAGATGGTGTACGACGCCGAGAACAAGTCCATCACCATCGTTCCGCTGCCGATGGGGCTCGCGGGCGTCGGCCTGACCGTCCTCGGGGCGGTCCCCGGCTTCCCGATGGGGAAAGACCAGTACCGGTCGCTCCAGTTCGACAACACGACCGACCGGAACGACGTGGGCGTCTTCGGCGTCGACACCTCGTCGATGAAGACGCTCGGCGCGTACCTCGGCGAGCGAAACTGACACCGGTGTGACGACTCGGCGGCGTTAAGCAGCCGTGAACTGCGGCTCATTTTACCGGGATTAGCGGTTCTCACGGGATAACGACTGATTAACACCGGTTTCGAGTCGCCGCGTTCCGCCGATAATCTGATGGTGGTTCGACACGTCCCCATCACAACGCTTATGTCCGCGTTCGTACTGCAATTCACGCAATGGCGAGGGGACTGAACCTATGAAGCTCGCAATGATCGGATTCGGGCAAGCCGGGGGAAAAGTAGTCGACAAGTTCGTCGAGTACGACCGGGAACGCAACGCCGGAATCGTCCGCGCTGCGGTCGCGGTGAACTCCGCGAAAGCCGACTTGCTCGGACTGAAGAACATCCCGAAGGACCAGCGCGTCCTCATCGGCCAATCCCGCGTGAAGGGACACGGCGTCGGTGCGGACAACGAACTCGGTGCCGAAATCGCCGAGGAGGACATCGACGAGGTACAGGGTGCCATCGACAGCATCCCCGTCCACGAAGTCGACGCCTTCCTCGTCGTGTCCGGGCTCGGTGGCGGCACCGGCTCCGGCGGCGCGCCGGTCCTCGCGAAACACCTCAAGCGCATCTACACCGAACCCGTCTACGGACTCGGCATCCTGCCGGGGTCCGACGAGGGTGGTATCTACACGCTCAACGCCGCGCGCTCCTTCCAGACGTTCGTGCGCGAGGTCGACAACCTCATGGTGTTCGACAACGACGCCTGGCGGAAGACCGGCGAGTCGGTACAGGGGGGATACGACGAGATTAACGAGGAAATCGTCAACCGATTCGGCGTGCTCTTCGGTGCCGGCGAGGTCCAGGACGGACAGGAGGTCGCGGAGTCCGTCGTCGACTCATCGGAGATTATCAACACGCTGGCCGGCGGCGGCGTCTCGACCGTCGGCTACGCCTCCGAGGGTGTCGAACCGCGGAAAGACAAGGGCGGCGGCCTCCTGTCTCGGCTGACGGGCGGCGACGAGCCCGACGACAATCTCGACACCGCCCACACGACCAACCGAATCACGAGCCTCGTCCGCAAGGCCGCGCTCGGTCGGCTCACGCTCCCGTGTGAAATCGAAGGCGCGGAGCGCGCGCTGCTCGTGCTCGCTGGTCCGCCGGAGCATCTGAACCGGAAAGGCATAGAGCGCGGGCGGAAGTGGATCGAAGAGCAGACCGGTTCCATGGAAGTTCGCGGCGGCGACTACCCCATCCCGGGCGCGGAGAAGGTGGCGGGAGTCATCCTTCTGTCGGGCGTGACGAACGTCCCGCGCATCAAGGAGCTGCAGCAGGTCGCCATCGAAGCACAGGATAACATCGAAGAGATCCGTCAAGAGAGTGATTCGAATCTGGAGACCCTCATAAACGATGACGAGGACGAACTGGAGTCGCTTTTCTAAGCTGGCGCTCGCGCTCGTCGTACTCCTGTCGGCCTTCGCAGGGCAGGCAGGGGCGGTGAGCGTCGCGTCCGACGACGTCCCCGACGAGGCGCAGGTCGGTTCGCAGGTGACCGCGTCGGTCACCCTCGAAGAGCTGTACCGGAGCCCACAACTCGAATCGTGGACGCTCGCGGGCCAGACCGACTTGGAGGACGTGACGTGGACCGTCGCGTACTACGACCAGACGGGCGCGAGAGTCGACCAGCAGTCCTTCGACGGGCAGAACTTCAGCGGCGCGCAGATCGCCACTGCCGACGGGACGAGCGAAGTGGAGGTCACCGTAACGGGAATCGTTCCCGACGTGGAGTCGTTCAGCTACGACCCCGCACAGACGTTCACGATAATCTCGCTCGACCAGACCCGCGAAGGCGGCTCCAGTAACGATATCGACTCGTGGTCGGTCCACCACTACACCGAAGAAAGCGCCGCCGCGCGCGACGAACTCGACAGCGCGCGGGACGCGATTGAGCGTGCGAGTGGGGCCAACACGCAACAAGCCGAGCAGACGTTTGCCAACGCTGTCGAAGCGTTCAACGGCGAGGAGTTCAACCTCACGACGAACCTCGCCAACGAGGCGGAGACGAGCGCAAACCAGGCCCGGCAGTCGAGTCAGACGACCCAACTGCTCATCTACGCGGCGGGCGGTCTGCTCGTCGTCGCGCTCATCGTCGGTGGATTCCTCTACTGGCGGTCCCAGCAGACGACCTACGACAAACTGGGCTGATTCTCCGTGCGAGTCGTCGTTCCCTTCGGGGGACGCGATCCGAAGACCCGACTCGCCCCGTTTTTCGACGCCGACGAGCGACGCGAGTTCGCCGTCTCGATGCTCCGCGACGTGCTCGACGCGGTCCGTGCGGTCGGCGGCGACCCGGCGGTCGTCGCGGACGCGCCCGTGACCGTCGATGCGCCCGTCACCGTGGACGACCGACCGCTCACCGAAGTCGTGGGCGGCGAACTCGACGACCTCGGCGGCGACCCCGTCGCGGTCGTCATGGCCGACCTCGCGCTCGCGACGCCCGCGGCGCTGTCGCGGCTGTTCGAAACCGACGCCGACGTGGTCGCCGCGCCCGGCCTCGGCGGGGGGACGAACGGGCTCGTCGTCCGACACCCCGAGTTCTCCGTGGACTACCACGGCGCGTCCATTCTCGACCACCGGCGAATCGCCCGCGACGCCGGCTGTTCGTTCGCCGAGGTGGACTCGATGCGACTCGCCGTCGACGTGGACGAGCCGAGCGACCTCGTCGAAGTGCTCGTCCACGGCGAGGGGCGGGCCCGCGAGTGGCTAGTCGACGCCGGCGTCCGGCTCGCACGCGGGTCCGGTCGGGTCGAGGCCGTCCGCGAGCGCCGATAGGACCTTAACGGTTCGCGATAAACAGTGTCTGGCGCGGTTGTCCGTCTGCCCGGCGGGAACTGAGGCAACGTGCGCCGCGCGCTCCCGCGTCGCGAAGACGACGCGAGAGTCGAAGTGGAGTCCGAACGTCGCGACGACGCGAGTCTCACTCGCAACCAACTCGGGGCGAGCACCTGACGGCGCTTCGGACGGACCGGAGACGTGTCTGGCACCAACTATCCGGTCCCGAACTCGACTTCCGCGCTTCGGTCTCGACGCCGCCGTATCGCCGCGAATGACACGCTTTTAGTGGTTCGTCACGCACCGAGAGATATGTTCACGGGTGCCGACGAGTACGGAGTCGACCTGACTATCGACGATGCCGACGTGGAGCGACTGCTCGCCGTCACCCCCGACGACGCCGACGCGCCGGCGTCGCTTTCGTTCTCGCGGAACGTCTTCGTCCCGCTGACGACCGCCTGTCGGTACACCTGCACCTACTGTACCTACTACGACGTGCCCGGCGAGGCGACGCTCATGTCGCTCGACGAGGTCCGCGAGGTGGTCCGCACGGGCGCGGACGCCGGCTGCACGGAGGCGCTGTTTACCTTCGGAGACGCCCCCGACGAGCGCTACACCGAGATTCACCGCCAACTCGACGAGTGGGGCTACGACGACATCCTCGACTACCTCGCGGCGGCCTGCGAAGTCGCGCTCGACGAGGGCCTGCTCCCGCACTCGAACCCCGGCGACCTGACCTGCGAGGCGTTCGCTGACCTCGCGCCCCTGAACGCCAGCATGGGCGTGATGCTGGAGACGACCGCCGACGTGGCCGCCCACTCGGGGAACCGCCGGAAGACACCGGGGCAGCGGCTCAACACCATCCGCGCCGCGGGCGAGGTGGGCGTCCCCTTCACGACGGGCATCCTCGTCGGCATCGGCGAGACGTGGCGCGACCGCGCGGAGAGCCTGCTGGCCATCCGCGCGCTCCACGAGCGCTACGGCCACGTACAGGAGGTCATCGTCCAGAACGTCGTCCCCAACGAGCGGTCGGACTACGAGCGCCCGTCGCTCGACGCGATGCGCCGGGTCGTTTCGATGGCGCGGGTCGCGCTCCCCGAGGAGGTGTCGGTGCAGGTGCCGCCGAACCTCTCGGCGGCGGCCGACCTCGTCGCCTGCGGCGTCGACGACCTCGGCGGCGTCTCGCCGGTCACGGACGACTACGTCAACCCCGACTACGAGTGGCCCGCGCTCCGGGAACTCGCAGACATCGCCGACGAGGCGGGCGTCCCGCTCCGCGAGCGACTGCCGGTCTACGAGCGGTTCCTGCCGAGCGGGGCGCTCGGACCGGCCGACGAACCCGGCGAGAGCGACGGCGCGCCCGCGGCCGCGCCGGACCGCGAGTGGCTCCGCGGCCCGATTACCGACCGGCTCGCCGCCGACGACGTTCACGGACGGAGGTTCCGAAACGTCGCCCGCGGCGACGGCCCACTGTCGATTCCGCGGTGAGGGCGACGCCGCGGCCGCCGACCGCGTGGTGTCGTCTGCTACCGACGACGAGCGAGAACTGAGTAGAGCGCGACGACCGCGGCGGTCACGGCGGGCGCGCGCCCCGAGAGCTGTGGCACGCGTTTTCTGACGAGTGTGTAGATGACGCTGACGGCGAGGCTCGCGAGGAGAACCCCTCGCGAACCGCCGCCGAGCGTCAGGAGACCCGGCACCGAGAGCGCCGCGGCGAGCGCGAGGTCGCCGGGAGAGCCGTCGTAGGCGGCGAGGCGGCGGGGTTCGACCCAGCCGCCGAGGCTGCGGACGTAGACGCCGCGGTCGGTCCGCGCCTCCCACGGGCGAGCCTCGCTGCTGCCGCCGAGGTAGTCGGCCGCGCAGTGGAGCGCCGCCGCGACGAACCCGGTCGCCGCGGCCGCGGCCAGCGGGTCGCCGGTGACGACCGCGAGCGCGCCGAACCCGACCGAGCCGACGACGAACGCCTCGACCTGATGGAGCGTCCTACGGTGGACGCCGACGACCATGTCGAGGTCGGGGAAGACGCCGCCGGCGAGCGCCGCCGCGACGACGAGCGGCGCGGCCGCGGGGGCGACGACCGCGACGGCGGCGGCGAGCGCGAGGCTCATCGCCACGTGCGTCGGGGCCATCACGGGGCGAACACCCCCCACACCGTTCGAAGCCGTCGAGTCGTCATCGCTTCGACCACTCGGCGACCGAGACGTATGAGTTTCGTGGTTGGGCCGAGCGCCCGCGGGCGCGGTCGTCCTCACGGACGCCGCGCCTCAGATGCCGAACCACTCGGGCATCCGCTTTCTGAAGCCCGTGTAGAACAGCGCGACGGCGACGCCGACCGCGATGGCGACCCGGACGCCGCCCGAAAAGGCGAGGAAGCCGGGGACCGAAAACAGGAGCGTCAGCGCGAGGTCTTCGGGCGCGCCGTCGTAGCGGACGAGATAGCGGGGGCGGAGCCACCGCTTCGCGGGATGGACGTACACCGCGCGGTCGGAGGTGCGGTCCCACGGCCGGAGTTCGCCGCCCGCGCCGAGCCAGTCGGACGCGGAGTGGAGCCCCGCCGAGAGGCAGAAAAAGGCGACGCCGACGGTGAGCGTCGAAGGCGAGACGGCGGCGACGCCCCCGAAGACCGCGGCGGCGACGCTGTAATAGACGGGGAAGTGCAGCGTCCTGCGGTGGACGCCGACGAAGAGGTCCACGTCGGGGAAGACGCCGCCGACGAGCGCGCCGACGGCCGCCGCGGTGGCGAGTTCGGGAGCGACCCACGCGAGCGGCGCGGCGAGGGTCAGCCCCACGGCCGCGTGGGTGGTCGCCATCATCTCAGTCGTCTGCGGTCGCCGGGTCGCGGCGGCCGTCGAGCAGGGGCGTCCCGTCGGCGCGCGGGCCGAGCGTCGGGCCGTGCGGGCCGTCGTCGGGGTCGATTGGCCGGCGGGTCCGGTAGTCGGTCGAGCGCTCGACCGGCCGGCGGCCGATGGCGGTTATCATGTCGACGTAGTCGTCGAACGAGCGGAACTCGCCGAAGCCGCCGCCGGCGCGCTTCGTTATCTCCTCGGAGAGAATCGTCCCCATGAGGTCGTCCGCGCCGCAGTTGAGGAGCTTCAGCGCCTTCGCGTTCCCGAACTTCACCCACGACGACTGGATGTGGTCGACGTTGTCGAGGTAGAGTCGCGCGACGGCGACCATCAGTTCGTCCTCGTCGTCGGACGCGCCGCCGGTCACGAGGCCGCGGTCGTACAGCGGCGTGTTCTGGTGAATGAACGACAGCGGGACGAACTCGGTGATGCCGCCGTAGCGGTCCTGGAGGTCGCGAATCACGTCGAGGTGGAGCACGCGGTGTTTCTCGGTCTCGACGTGGCCGTACATGATGGTCGCCGTCACGTCGAGGCCGGCTTCCATCGCGCCCTCCATCCCGGCGACCCACTCGTCGGTGCCGATTTTCCCCGGGCAGATGACCTCGCGCACCTCGGGGACGAGAATCTCCGCGGCGGTGCCGGGCGCGCTGTCGAGGCCGGCGTCGGCGAGGCGGCGGTAGACTTCCTCGTAGCTCCAGTCGGTGCCGCGCTTGGCGTGATGGGCCTCTTCCGGCGTCATCGAGTGGACGTGCGCGCCGGCGGCCGACATAGCAGAGAGCTGTTCGGCGTAGCTCGCGGGGTCGGTGTCGTACGCCTCGGGCGGCTTGTAGTTCACCTCGGCGGCGGGGTTGTCGGAGGATTCGAGAATCTCGCGGTGTTCCTCGTCGAGCACGAGCGCGGGGTGGAGGCCGGAGACGGACGTGACCTCGTAGATGCCCATCTCGACCGCGTCGGCGACGATGTCGCGGGACTCGGCGGGCGTCTTCGTAAAGCCGCCGTGGTCGGCGTCGGAGTCGGCCTCGAACAGGTGGGCGGTGTTCTTGAAGTTACAGAACAGACACCCCGTGTTGCAGGCCGTCGTCACGTTGTTGTTGAGGTTGGCGACGAACGTCACGTCGTTTCCGACCATCTCGGCGCGCCGCCGGTCGGCGGCTTCGAGCACGAGTTCCTTGCGTTCGGGGTCGATTCCCTCGCGGTCGGTCCCCGTCGTGATGAGTTCGACGCCGTCGTCGACCGTGAGGCGCTCGCCCGCTCGCGCCTTCGCTAAGGCGTTCTCGAACGACTGGTCTGTCTCCGGGACGTGTTCGAACCCGAAGTCGTGGGCGGCACCAGACATGCTCGTTGGCAACGCGCCACGGTCGTAAAAACGGGGCGGTACCGGAACTCCGGCCGCGGGATACCGCGGGACGCCGCGGGACGCCGCGGGACGCCGCGGAGAAAGCGTTAGGCCCTCCCGCCGTGTTGGGTCGCACATGGAACACTCCCCGACTTCGACGACCGAGTCGGCTCTCGACGACGAAGGAGAGAGCCTGCTGTTTTCGGCCCTCGTCGGCGCGGTCGCCAGCGTCGTCCTCTCGCCGCTTCCGGGGTCAACCGTCCTCGGCGGGGCGCTCGCCGGCTACCTGACCGGAAGCGACCGCGAACTGGGCGTGAAATCCGGCGCGGTCTCGGGGCTGTTCGTGAGCCTCGTCAGGACGGTCCTCGGCGTCGTCGTCCTCGGGTTCTTCAGCATCTTCGCCGTCGGCGTCACCCCGTTCGAGTTGGGCTTCGGCCTCGGCATCCTCGGCATCGTCATCGTCGCGCTGTTCGGCCTCCTCGCGCTGCTCGTCTACACCGTCGGCCTCGGCGCGCTCGGCGGCTACCTCGGCGCGTCCCTCCACGAGGAGTTCGCCTGAGCGCACTCCCCGTCGGCCCGGCGTCGGGACTCAGGACGCCGATTCGACGCCGGTGAACTCGAACCGAGCGCCGCCCGCGTCGCTTTCCTCCACCGAGACCGTCCAGTCGTGCGCGTCGACGACGTTCGAGACGATTGTCAGCCCGAAGCCGATGCCCGCGGTGCCGGTCGAAAAGCCGGTGTCGAAGATGCGCGACCGGAGTTCGGGGGGGATGCCCGCGCCGTCGTCTTCGACGTAGAAACCGTCGTCGAGCGCGCCGACGGTGACGGTGACGCGGTCCTGCCCGCCGTCGGTAGACCCGGATTCATCCGGTGAGCCGTGTTCGACAGCATTCCGCATCAGGTTCTCGAACAGTTGGTGGAGCCGGCCCGCGTCGGCGACGACGGTCCGGTCGGACGCGACGACGAGCGCCGCGTCCCCGGTTTCGACGTGGTCCCAGCACCGCGCTGCGGTCTCCGCGAGGGAGACCGGCGTCGTGGCGAACGCGTCGGTGCCCTGTCGCGCGAGCACGAGCAGTTCCTCCGTCAGCGCGGTCATCCGGTCGTGGGCCCGCGCCACCGCCGCGAGGTGGTCGTTGTCGATTTCCTCGCGGGCGAGGTCGAGGTGGCCCGTGGCGACCGAAAGCGGGTTGCGGAGGTCGTGCGAGACGACGCTCGTGAACTCGTCGAGCCGGCGGTTCTGGGCTTCCATCTCGCGTTCGATGTCCCGGCGGGCCGTGATGTCCGTGTACACCGCGTATATCGTGTCCTCGCCGACCGGGACCGACCGGAGGAGGAAGTCCCGCTCGCCGTTTGCGGTCTGTCTGCGAACCTCCGTCTGGACGAAGTCGCCGGCGCGGACCATCTCGGTGAGCTTCGCGGCCTCGTCGAGACGGTCGTCCGGCGCGACCACGTCGTCGATGGCGCGGCCGACGACCTCGGATTCGTCGTAGCCGAACGTCGCCTCGAACGCCGGGTTGACCGCGCGGATGACGGACTCGCCGTCGACGAACTCCGAGTCGATGATGCAGTCGGCGCTGTTCTCGAACAGGGCGGCGTACTGGTCGCGTTCGACCCGAAGCCGGCGCTCGAAACTGAGCCGCTGGAGCGCCGCGTTCGTGTGGGCGACGAGGAGCTCTGCGAGTTCGAGGTCGATTTCGTCGAACGCGCCGGTCTGCTCGGAAACCGCCTGAAACACGCCGAACGAACCGATAGCGACGCTGAGGCCGGAGCGGTAGTCACCGAACTCGGGGCGGCCGAACGCGTGGAGTTCCATGTCGACCGCGCGGTGGGACTCGCCGGTGCGGAACGTCTCGCCCATCGCGCCCGCGTCTTTCGGGACCGGTCGGAGTTCGCGGTCGGTCGGCGTCGACGACTGCGCCCGCGGGACGAACCGGGTCGCCTCGGCCGCGAAGGCGAAACAGATGTCGAGGTTGAGGATGCGCTCTGCGGCCTCGACGGTCTCTGCGTAGATGTCGTCGGCGTCGGAGACCGACGCGAGTCGCATGGCGACGCCGTGGAGCGAGGTTATCTTCCGCTCGGTGCGCTGAATGCGGCGTTCGAGCCGGGAGACGATGTCGCGTTCGGTGCGCTGGGCCTCCGAACTCCGATAGCGGGCGACCGCCGCCCGGACGCGGTCCGCGAGGCGGTCGTAGGAGAGGGATTCGATGTCGCCAGCAACGCGGTGGGCGGCGGGGTCGTCCGCGAGTGCGTCACCGTCGCTCCCGTCGTCGCTCCCGCCGGAACCGAGGAGGATGACCGGCACGTCGGGATGGCGCTCGCGGACCAGCGCGACCACGTCGGCGGCGGTGTGTCGGCCGAACTGACCGGGAATCAAAAGGCAGTCGACCGTCCGGTCGGCGACGCGTCCGAGGGCCGTCCCGAGGTCGAACTCGACGGTGACGGACACGTCGTGGCGGTCGAGCGCGGCCGCGACGGCGTCCGCCCGGGTGCGGTCGGGAGCGACGAAGAGAACGGACGGTGCCGTCCCCGCCGACGAACCCGGCGAGGGTGACCGAGTCATGCATCGACATGCTTGGGAGAGAGCATCAATTGATTGGTGAGTGCGACCGGCAGTTCGTGACAGTTGGCCGCCGGTAATCTGCCGCGAGAGAGGAGAACAGGAAGCCCGATGTCCGACGACACCGACGCGTCGTCGCCCGAAGCGGTCGAGGCGGTCGAGGCGTCCGAGGCGGTCGGCGCCGAGAACCCGGGCGAGCGGGCGGCACCGGTCGCGCTCAGATTCGTTTTTCGACTTCGGGGAGGAACGCCGCGAGGTCGCCGCGGACGACCCGGTCGGCGCGGTCGTCGTACTGCGTCGCGTCGAAGTTGACGACGACGAGCGAGCCGACCTCGGCGGCCCGGCCGGCGAGACCCGCCGCGGGGTGAACCGTCAGCGACGAGCCGAGCGACAGGAACACGTCGGCGTCGCCGGCGAGGCGGTTCGCCTCGCTGTAAGCGACGCGGGGGAGGCGCTCGCCGAACAGGACGACGCCGGGCTTGAGCAGGCCGCCGCAGTCGTCGCACGTCGGCGGCGCGTCGCCGGCGCGGACCGTCTCGAACGCGGGGGCCGCGTCGGTTCGCGCGCCGCAGTCCTCGCAGACGACCTCCGCGGCGTTGCCGTGGAGTTCGACGACGCGGTCGGAGCCGGCCGCGCGGTGGAGGCCGTCGGTGTTCTGCGTCACGACCGCGTCGAGGATGCCGCGCGATTCGAGGGTCGAAAGCGCGTCGTGGCCGGAGTTCGGCTCGACGCCGTCGGGGAACATGCGCTCCTGTAAGTGGACGCGGTCGCGCCAGAAGCCGGCGGGGTCGTTGACGAAGCGGTCGCGGTGGAACGACGCCGGGTCGAACTCGGTCTCCCAGATACCGTCGTCGCCGCGGAAGTCGGGAATGCCCGAGGCCGTGCTCATCCCCGCGCCGGTGAAGGCGACTGCGGTGTCGGCCTCGCGGAGTCGGCGGGCGACCCACGCGGCGTCTGATTCGAGGGCAGCGTCCATAGCCCAACGGACGGGCCAGCCGCGAAAAAGCGATACGATTCTCCCGGTGAGCGCATTCGTGCATAGATTGGTCTCTCATCCGACCGAGATACGCACGGAAGTGGAAGCTTCTTAGTGGGATGAGCCCAGAGGACGACCATGACCAGCGTGAAGGACTTCCGCGTCGAGGAGGAGCCGACGGCGACCGACCTCGGGCGGGGCCGCTTCGTCTTCTCGGACCGCTACTCCGTGTTCGACTGGGGCGAGATGCCCGACCACGTCCCGAACAAGGGCGCGAGTCTCTGTCTCATGGGCGCGTACAACTTCGAACTGCTCGACGTGAACCACGTCCCGACCCACTACCTCGGCGTGGTCGAAGACGGCGAGGTGAAGGAACTCGGTGAGTGCGAGTCGCCGCCGACGGAGATGGCCATCGAACTCACGCAGGTGCCCGACCTCCCGCACGCCGACGGCGCGTACGACTACGACGCCTACCACGAGGCCGCCGGCGACAACTACCTCATCCCGCTGGAAATCGTCTTCCGCAACACCGTCCCGGTGGGGTCGAGCCTCCGGCGGCGCGGCGAGCCCGCCGACTACGGCCTCGAAATGGACGAGTGGCCCGACGAGGCCGTCTCGCTCCCCGAACCGGTCGTGGAGTTCTCCACGAAGTACGAGGAACAGGACCGCTATCTCTCCCGCGCGGAGGCCGACGACATCGCCGGGAAAGTCGACCTCGACCGCCTCGAAGAGCTGGCGCTCGCCGTGAACCATGTGCTGACCGAGCGCGCCGACGAAGCCGGCTTCGACCACGAGGACGGCAAAATCGAGTGTCTCTACCACGACGGCACCGTCAAGGTCGGCGACGTGGTCGGCACGTTCGACGAAAACCGGTTTTCCTACGGCGGCCAGCAGGTCTCGAAGGAGGTCGTCCGGCAGTACTACAAGCGCGTCCAGCCCGAGTGGGTCGCGGCCGTGAAAGACGCGAAGGCCGAGGCCATCGAGACGGGCGAGCCGAACTGGCGCGAGCACTGCGCGGTCGAACCCGACCGCCTGCCCGCCGACATCGTCGAGGCGCTGTCGGACCTCTACTGCGCCGGCACCAACGCCTACGTCGACCACGACTGGTTCGACGCCCCGACCATCGAGGACGCCGTGGCGCGCGTCCGCGACCTGTAGTCGGCCGCCGAGCGAGCAACGCCGGTTTTCGTCTGTCCCTTCTCACGCCGCGTCGTCGCCGACGAGGAACCGCGAGCCGCGGCGCAGGAGTCGGACGACGCCGAGCGCGAAAAACACCGTCGCGCCGGTCACGACGCCCGGTTCGACGCCGGGAAAGACCGGGATAACTCCGAGTTCGTGCGCGGCGAGGAGGACGGTCGCCACGAGCCACAGCGCGTAACAGCCGAGCGCGACGCGATGGCGGAGGGAGACGGGCACGGCTCCGAGTCGTGTCGGCGGCAAAATAGGGCTGGTGTCTGGCGGGGGTCGCCCCGCCGTCGCTGCCGCAGTCGCCTCAGTCCTCGGACGGTTCGGGCGCGAGCGCCTCGCGCTCCCCGAGGGCGTCGATGATGCCGTCGACCGGGCGGTCGGGGTTCGACGCCTGCGCCTCGCGGGTGAGGCCGAGTTGGTAGCGCTCGGGGTAGGCGCTCTCGCGGAGGCTGGTGCGCCCGCGGTGGACCGACACGTCGTTGTTGAGGTGGAGCTTCACGGCTTCGAGGAGCGCGTCGGCCTCCAGCGGCTGGCCGCGCTCTTTTATCTCGTCGATGGAGGCGTCGTCCGGCACGTCGAAGGCGCGCTGGGCGATGATGGGCCCTTGGTCGAGGTCGGTCGTCACGTAGTGGGCGGTGACGCCGGCGATGCGGACGCCCTCCTCTTTCGCCTGCCGGTAGGCCGCCGCGCCGGGGAACGCCGGGAGCAGCGACGGGGGGATGTTGATGATACGGTCCTCGTAGCGGAAGACGACGTTCGGGCCGAGGATGCGCATGTAGCGCGCGAGGACGATGAGGTCCACGTCGTACTGTTCGAGGAGGTCGAGCAGGCGCTCTTCGTTGGCGGTCCCTTTCTCGTCTCCGATGTCGTGGAATGGCACGTCGTAGTGGCTCGCCAGCGGTTCGAGCGTGTCGTGGTTGCCGATGACGACCGAGATTTCCGCGCCGAGGTCGTCGTTGGCCCACGCCTCGAACAGCGCTTCGAGGCAGTGGGACTCCTTCGTGACGAGGACGGCGATTTCGCGGGTCTCGCGGTCCGAGGGGAACCGGACCTGCACGTCGACGCCGAGGTCGTCCCCGAGGTCTGACAGCGCCGCTCGGAGTTCGTCGCGGGAGCAGGTCATCTCTGCGGTGTCGGCGTGGAGGGTCATCCGGAAGATTCCCTCGCGGACCGCCTGGTCCAAGTCCTCGACGTTGATTCCGCGCTCGAACAGCAGGGTGGTCACGTTCGCGATGAGTCCGGTCTTGTCTCCTCCGATGACCGTGATTTCGGTGAGTTCGCGAGTCATACCGTCACCTCCAGCTGTTCGAAGCTGAACATACCCGTCCTGCGTCGTCGAACGGTAAACCGCTGTCGTTCTCCGCAAGCGAATCCCTCGGGAACGACCGTGAATCACCCGGAAAAAGGAAAAGCCGACGTGCGCGCGTTGTCGCCTACGCCAGCGGCAGCACCGACGAGACGATGAGGACGACGACGAGCCCGGTCACGGAGATAATCGTCGTCAGCGCGGTCCACGTCTTCAGCGTCTCCGCCTGCGTGAGCCCGCCGATTTCCTTGACGAGCCAGAAGCCGGAGTCGTTGTACCACGAGCAGATGTTGCCGCCCGCGCCGATGACCATCACCAGATACGCGGTGTGGACCGGAAGCTGGCCGGTGAGCGGGGCCATGATGCCGGCGGCCGTGAGCATCGCCGCGGTCGCGGAGCCCTGCGCGATGCGGACGATGGCGGCGATGAGCCACGCGGTCACGAGCATCGGGATGCCGAAGCCTTCGAGCCCGTTGGCGAGGTACGAGCCGATTCCGGAGGCCGCGAGGAGCGCGCCGAACGCGCCGCCCATGGCGGTGATTGCCGCGATGTTACCGCCGCTTTTGAGCGCCTCGGTGAGTTCGTCTTCCCAGTCGGACCGCGAGAGGTCGGACCAGCGGTAGTACGTGTAGGCCGCGGCGAGCGCGGCGACGGTCAGCGCGACGTTCTTGTCGCCGATGAACGCGACGAACGGCCGGTTGTCCACGATGAACGAGACGAACGGCTGGAACGGTTCGGCCACCGTCACGCCTTCGAGGGCGTTGACGACGGTGAGCGAGCCGACGAGCGCGACGGCGATGACGATGGGCGCGGTGGATTCGAGGAAACTCGGCAGGGACGACACGTCGCGCTGGGCGCGCTCTTGCAGTTCCTCCGTGGTCGTCCCCATCGCGTCGCGGAGGGGGATATCGACGTGCCGGTTAATCCAGCGGCCGTAGACGAGGCCCCCCATGGTGGCCGACGGGACGGCGACGGTGACGCCGATGAGCATCGTGGTGCCGATGTCGGCCCCGATTTCGCTGGCGACCGCGAGCGGGCCGGGCGTCGGCGGGATGAACACGTGAGCCGTCGCCGCGCCGGCCCCGACGACGACGAGGTAGAGCGCGTAGTTGTCGCCCATCCGGGCCCGCATCGACCGCGCGAGCGGGGCCATGAGGTAGAAGACGCTGTCGAAGAACACGGGGATGGCGAGCACCGTACTGCTGCCCCACAGCGCGATGTCGCTGTTTTCTCGCCCGACGAGCGACTGGAAAGCGCGGACGATGCGCTGGGCGGAGCCGCTTTCGAGCATCGACTTCCCGATGATGGCGGCCATCAGGATGGGAATCCCGATGCCGGCCATCCCGTCGCCGAAGGCAGACGCCGTCCGCGTCGCCGCGTCCGCGAGCGCGAAATCGGGGACGAACGCCGCGTTGACGAGGCCGACCGCGAACGCGGCTATCGCCAGGCCGACGAACGCGGGGAGGTCTAACACGACCAGTAGCAACACGACCAACGCAAGTCCGATGACGAACGTCAAGAGCGGACTCTGTGCGAATTCGAGTGCCATACGTGAGACGGCGTCTCACTCGTGCTATAAAAATGATTATCATATACCATGTATGTAATTATTATATTAGAAATTAAGAGAAATAATTTGTATAGTACGTATAACAACGAATATGAATCAGGAGGAGAGCCGCCGCGGAGTCTCGCCCGTCAGAGACCAACGGCGGCGGTGTAGCGCGGTTGCCGGCGGCGTCGTCGCCGGTTCGCGCGTTGATACCCACATCTGTGCATATCAAACACGACCCAAAACCGTTTTTGCACATCACCACGCATCGCCACCTGATGACCACCTACACCGCGACGGTGACGGTGCGCCTCAAGCGCGGCGTGCTCGACCCCGAGGCGGAGACCACGAAGCGCGCGCTGGAACGACTCGGGTTCGAACTCGACGCGCTGCGCTTTACCGAACGCTACGAAGTCGACCTCGACGCGGCCGACGCCGACGAGGCCGAGGCCCGCGCCGACGAGATGGCAGAACGCTTGCTGGCGAACCCGACCATCCACGACTACGAGGTCGCGGTCGCCGAGGCCTGAGATGATTGCAGTCGTGCAGTTCGGCGGCTCGAACTGCGACCGCGACGCCGTGCGCGCGCTGTCGGACCTCGGGTTCGAGGCCGAGCGCGTCTGGCACGAAGACCCCCTGCCCGAGGAGACGACGGGCATCGTGCTCCCCGGCGGCTTCTCGTACGGCGACTACCTGCGCGGCGGCGCGATGGCCGCCCGCT
Source organism: Haloferax sp. ATCC BAA-644 (assembly GCF_000336975.1). NCBI lineage: Archaea > Methanobacteriati > Methanobacteriota > Halobacteria > Halobacteriales > Haloferacaceae > Haloferax > Haloferax sp. ATCC BAA-644. Next base: position 230,279 of record NZ_AOLF01000021.1, on the reverse strand, counting down.
CGCCCATCATGGAGTCGGTCCGCGAGGCGGCCGACGACGGCGTCCCCGTCCTCGGCGTCTGCAACGGCGCACAGATCGGCTGCGAGTCCGGGCTCACCCCCGGCGCGTTCACGACGAACGCGAGCGCCCGCTTCCAGTGCGAACACGTCTACCTCCGCGTCGAGAACGCCGACACGCGCTGGACCGCGGCGTACGACGAAGGCGAGGTCATCGAACTGCCCATCGCCCACGGCGAGGGTCGCTTCGAACTCGACGCCGAGCGCTACGAGGAACTCGAAGCCGACGACCGAATCCTGTTCCGCTACTGCGACGCGGAGGGCAACGTCACCGACGAGGCGAACCCCAACGGGTCGCTCGGCAACGTCGCGGGCGTCCTCGGCGACAGCGAGTCCGTCGCGGTGCTGATGCCGCACCCCGAGCGGGCGTCACTCCCGCAACTCGGCAACACCGACGGTCGTGGCGTGCTGGCGGGATTCGGGGAGTAGGGTATAAAAAAGACCGCCCGCCACGGTGGCGGACGGCACGGGGCCGGTGAGCGAACGGAGCGGCGTACACGATGAGCGATGTTGGAGTGTCGAGGGTTCCGGCCCGCGTGCCGTGTGCTATGGAGCGAGAGCGCAGGGAGCGTCCGTGGCGACCCACGCCTCGGCGTTCTCCTCCTCGCGAATCTCGAACCACCCATCCGCGTAGTAGACGGTCTTGTACGTGTGTTTCGTCATGATGGCGGGCGGTTCGGATGGACACGTCCGAACCACCGAATATGACAACGTCTCACACCCTCTTTGATACGAATATCCTATCCGACGGTTAGGTGCCTGTTACTTTCGGATAGCACCCCCTAACGCGGACGAATGGGAGAACACTGGGTGGGATACTGGACGAACGGGTAGCGAATCGGACGGCCGGCCGCCACGCGAGGAAGCGCGGCTCGATCCGAGGCGGGCGTCCGTCGGCGCGAGGCGACACGGCGGACGCGGGAGCGCGCGCTTACTTCACGAGCGGCATGTTGTAGCTCGTCTCGTTGTCGAGGACGAACTCCCAGGTCGCCTCGCAGTCGCAGGACACCTGGTCGAAGACGCTCGGGTCCTGCCGGAGGTTGAAGTCCTTGACCGCCTTGAACACGAGTTCGTCGCAGTCGCCGCAGTTGTGCGCGCCGCGCTCTTGGCCGCCGCCGACGGGGTCGGAGACGACGATGGCGTCCACGTCAACCGTCTCGCGGAGCGCCTCTGCGACCGACCAGAGCCACGGCGGGCGGTAGCCGCCGTTGAAGAACAGTTCGTCGACCATCGTGTAGCGCTGGACGTTCGTCGGGTTCATCGAGACGGTGTGGCAGTTGTCGACCGCCGCACACCGGCGGATGGAGGACTTCATGTCGTCGAGCGCCTCGGGCTCCGAGAGGAACGGCGGCTTCATCAGGAGGTACGCCTTGACGCCGCCGCCGGCCGCGGCGGCCTCCTCGCAGGCGTCCTCGAAGTCCGCGAAGTCGAAGTACTTGTTCACGCAGTCGTGGCGGACGCGGTCGGTGGCGGTTTCGAGGCCGACCGCCACGTCGGTGTCGAGACCGCGGTCGGTGAAGTCGGCCAGTTTCTCGCGCGTGACGAAATCCGGCAGCGACTCGACGACCATCCGGTCGCGGTCGGCGAACGTCTCGGCGATGGCGTCGCGGGTCTCCGCGGGCACCTCGCGCTCGTCGAGGAACGAGCCGGAGGTGTAAATCTTGATGAGACCGGCTCTTTCGCCGTCGTCCATCTCCTCGGCCTCGTGGTCGAGACAGACCCGAATCTGGTCCATCAGCGCCTCGTGGGCGACGGTGCCGCCCTCGACGGACTCCGCGACGTAGCCGCACATCGTACAGCCGCCGGCGCGGGCCCACCGGCAGCCGCCGGTGTTGAGGATAATCGTCAGCGAGTCGTAGACGCCGTCTGGCGTGTTGTCCTCGTCAATCCACACCCGCGTGGGCTCGTGGGGGTCGTAGGTCTTCTGCTTTTGCGAACGGATGTCGCGCATCACCTTGTTGTGCGCGTCCATCCCGCGTCCCCGTTCGTAGACCTCGGGGCTCGGCTTACTCATTGGATACCCGTATCGGGCGGGTGCGTAAAGCGGCTTCGTCTGGGTTCGGTCGGCGGCGGTCGCCGGCCTGTCCCGCCTCACATGTTCCGCGAGATGTAGCGGTCGATGTCGGAAACGAGCGACGGCCGGAACGTCCAGTAGCCCTCCCAGCGCTTCGGCTCGGTCTCCAGCGCGAGGAGGGCGACGGGCTGGCCCGGAGCCACGGCGTCGAGACGCTCGTCGCTCGCCGCAGTTCGGTCGCCCGGTTCCGCCTCAACCGACTCGTCTTCGGGCGGCGTGTAGACGACGAACCACGAGTCGTAGAAATCGTCGAAGTAGCCGCCGTGGGTCACGAGATTCGAGTTGGTCGGCGGCGACCAGTCCGGGATGCCGTAGATGTGGGTCTGCACGTCGGTCGACGCGACCTTCTTGTAGACCGCTCGCGTCCCGCGCTCGTCTTCGATTCGGGAGAGTCGCTGGAACGACGACCGGAGCCTACCGTTGCCGGCGCGCCACGCGTGGCGCTCGATGTACCGCGAAATCGCCACGAGCAGCAGTTTCTCCTTGTCGGATTCGGGGTAGCCGCGGAGCGAGAACGGCACGTCGTCGAGTCGGGTGAGCACCGACGGGAGTTCGAACTCGTCGAGCTTCGCCTGCCCCGTCTTGTAGAGGTCGGAGTTCACGAGGAGGACGGAGTTCATCACCTCCTCCAGCGGCGAGGTCGCGACGACCTCGTGCCCCGCGGCCGTCTGCTCGGTGAGCACGACCACGTCGTCGCCGCGCGCGTCGTCGGAGAGTTCGTCGACGTCGACCGGCTGGTCGGCGAACGTGGTTTCGAGCATCCGCTGTACGGGGTCGGGAGCCGAGCGATTGACCACCGAGAGCGACCGGCTCGCGGTGTCAATCGCGCCGAGGAAGCTGGCGAGTCCCATCGATTCGTGAGAACGACTGACCGCCGACGAAATAGCTGTTTTGGAGGCCGGAGTCGCGGCGGCGGAGCGCCGCGTCGCGGGGGCGGCGGCCGCGACAGACGTTCATATGCGCCGCGCCCGTATGAGGGGTATGGAGCGCCGCACGCTCCTCTCGCTTCTCGCGGGCGGCGTCGCCGGACTCGCCGGGTGCGGGACGCCGGACGGAGAGACGGAGACGCCGACGCCCGAAGAGGGGACCGACGCGCCGACCGCGACGCCGACGCCCGAAGCGCGCGTAGAGCGGTCGCTGACGCTCTGGAACCCGACGCCGGACCCCGTGTTTACCACCGTTGTCGGCGTCCGCGGCGACCGCGACGTGTTCTTCGAGAACCGCGATCTGCTCCCCGGCGAGCGGGCCGCGCTGTCGGTGTCGGTGCCGACCGGGGAAACGGCGGTGCTCGTCGAGACGGACACCGGCGTGCGGGCCCGGTCGGAGTGGGTCGTCGACGCGGCGTTCGAGGGACTGGAGGTCGTCCTCGGCCGGGACGGCGCGGCGTTCTGGCGGACCGTCTCGTGCGACGCGCGGGGGGCGTGTTCGCTCGCGGCGGCGGCCCCCGACGACGGGCCGCGAATCGACCTCCCGCTCGTCGGCGACGGCTCCACCCGGTGGTACGCGCCCGCCGGCGTCGTCGTGGAGAACGCCGGTTTCGAGACGACCGCGCGGCTCCGCATCGACCTCGGGGACACGTCGCTGGTCGACCGGGCGTACCGCGTCCCCACGGGAGCGCGGCTGTCGATTCCGGTGACGTACCGAAGCGGGACCTACCGCGTCGCCGTCGAGACCGACGAGCGACGCGTCGAGACGGCGTGGCCGGTCCCCGACCAGCCGACGACGTACGTCGACGTGTCGAGCGGGGCGACCGGCTGCGGTCCCGCGAACACGACGCTCACGGTCGCCAACCGCGACGACGAACCGCACCGGCTCTCGCTCCGGGTCGACGCCGCGGGCGGCGAGTCGTTCGACCGCACGCTCGCGCTCGACCCCGACGAGGTCCGCGAACTCGTCCCCGTGACGACCTCCGGACCGCACGTCGTCTCGGTGAGCCTCGAAACCGGCGCGGCAACCTCGGGAACGTGGTGGTCCTGTCCGCCGCGCGGCCCCGCGAGCGTCGTCGTCGACGCCACCGGAGCCGTCTCGCTCCGGGCCGCCGGCCCGCAACCGGGATGAGTCGCACGGATTGCCGCAATCCCGAGACAGTCCGGCGTCGGGTCGCGGCGGCGTAACCTCGAACGGTTACGCCGAGGTGGGAATCACTAACCCGACAGCGACCGTATATAACTAACGAGGATTACAATGACTGAACTCGGTGGTTATCACGACAGGGTCGCTCGGGTGGACCTGTCGTCCGGCGACATCGCGTACGAGGGAATCGACGACGAGGACGCAAAGAAGTACATCGGGGCCCGCGGCCTCGGCGTGAAGTACGTCTTCGACCAGGGACCGGACGTGGACCCGCTTGGACCGGACAACCTCCTCGCGTTCATGACCGGGCCGCTCACCGGCACGCAGACCGTGATGAGCGGCCGAATCGCGGTCGTGACGAAATCCCCGCTCACGGGGACCGTCACCGACTCGCACCACGGCGGCTGGAGCGGTGCGCGGCTCAAGTGGTCCGGCTTCGACGGCCTCCTGTTCGCGGGCAAGGCCGAGCGGCCGAGCTACGCCGTCGTCGAAGACGGCGAATTGACGCTCCACGACGCCGGCGACCTCTGGGGCAAGGGCGTCCACGAGACCATCGAGACGCTCGAAGGCGAGGTCGACGGCAGCCTCGGCAAGAACCTCTCGATAATGGCCATCGGCCCCGGCGGCGAAAACGAGGTCAAGTACGGCTGTATCGTCAACGAGGACGACCGCGCGTCCGGCCGCGGCGGCACGGGGGCGGTCATGGGCTCGAAGAATCTCAAGGCAATCGTCGTGAAGTCCGGCACGCGGATGCCGAAGCCCGCCGACGCCGACACGTTCAAACAGGGCTACCAGCAGGCGATGCAGCTCATCCGCGAGTCCGAGGTCACCGCGCCCAACGAGGGCGGCCTGTCGCTGTACGGGACGAACGTCCTGATGAACGCGGGCGAGGAGCTCGACGGCCTCCCGACGAAAAACGGGAAGTACACCTCGACCGCGGCGATGCGGGACGCCGAGGGCGCGGACATCGACTCCGAGCGCGTCTCCGGCGAGAACGTCCGCGAGAACATCCTCGTCGACGAGCCGACGTGTCACTCCTGCCCCGTCGCCTGTAAGAAGGAAGTCGAGGTGTCGGTGATGCACAAAGGCGAGGAGATGAACGTCCGCGGCGAGTCCTACGAGTACGAGTCCGCCTACGCGCTGGGACCGAACTCCGGGCACACCGAGCGCGACGAAATCGCCGTCATGATCGACCGCTGTAACGACATGGGCGTCGACACCATCGAGGTGGGCAACATGATGGCGATGGCGATGGAGATGTCAGAGCAGGGCAAGCTCGACGGGCTGAGCGAACAGCTCGACTGGGGCGACACCGAGCGCATGATCGACCTCATCACGGAAATCGCGAACCGCGACGGCGACCTCGCGGACGCGCTCGCGGAAGGCGCGAACGGCCTCGCCGAGCGCTTCGACGCCCACGACAACTCGCTTGCCGTCAAGGGCCAGACTATCCCGGCGTACGACCCGCGCTGCATGAAGGGCATGGGCATCGGCTACGCCACCTCGAACCGCGGCGCGTGTCACCTCCGCGGCTACACGCCGTCCGCCGAGATTCTCGGCATCCCGGAGAAACACGACCCCCACGAGTGGCGCGGGAAGGGCGAACTCGTGGCGCTGTTCCAGGACATGCACGCCATCTCGGACTCGTTCGACATCTGCAAGTTCAACGCGTTCGCGGAGGGCATCGAGGAGTACGTCCTGCAGTACAACGGCATGACCGGCCGCGACGTGAGCGAGGAGGAACTGCTCGAAACCGGCGACCGCATCTACACCTTAGAGCGGTACTACAACAACCTCGCCGGCTTCGACGGTGCAGACGACTCGCTGCCGGGGCGCTTCGTCGAGGGCGACGAGGCGATGCCCGGACAGGGCGCGTCCGAGGGGCAGCTGTGCGAACTCGACGAGATGAAAGAGGAGTACTACGCCCGCCGCCAGTGGGTCGACGGCGTCGTCCCCGACGAGCGCCTCGACGAACTCGAAATCGACATCGGCCCCGGCACGGGCGTCTCCCGCGGCGACTCGCCCGCGCCCGCCGACGACTGAGCCGACGACCGAGCCGACGCCGTTCGGTCCAATCGGCTCCCGCGCGAATCCGAATCACGCTTTTTCCGACCGGTTGCGAACCGCAGTAGCGACGAGTCTCCCGACGAGCGCCGCGGCGGCGACGACGCCAAGACCGATGAACGCCGTCGATGAGACGAGCGGGAAGTCGAAGACCGGTCCGACGAGGTGGAACGCGGCACCGACGACCGCGGCTCCCGCGGCGAGCCGAGCCGAACCCGCCCCGCGGTACGCCCGCGTCCCGACGCGTCCGAGCGCGAGGCCGTAGGTGACGAACGGGAGTTCGTACAGCCAATAAATCACCGGGAAGCCGCCGGCGGCGAAGGTGTAGAGCCGGTAGTAGTCGCCCTCGTAGACGACGGCGTACAGCCCCTGTCCGGGCGCCGTGTAGTCGCTGTAAAAAAAGCGGTCCGGCCGGCCCTCGTCGCCGTAGACGACGTGGGAGCCGTCGGGCGACTCGATGGCTCGCCGAACCGCGTCCTGTGCGTCGGCGTCGAGTCCGTCGTACCGGAGCACGGGCGTCTCGTCTCGGACCTGCGACGCGTCGATTTCCGACGCGGAGAACGACACCTGCTCCGACCAGTCGGCCATCGTCACCGGCGCGCCGACGAGCGAGAGCGCGACGAGGAGCGCGAAGACCGAGACGACGAGTTGCCCGGACATGAAGGCTCTGTGCGAGCAAAGCAGTGAATATCTTCCGGGGAGGGACGCCGGCTACCGGAACGGGCGAAGCGACGCCACCGCCCCGCCGAGGCCGCCGAAGACGACGCCGTACACCAGCCCGGAGAACGCCCCCCAAAGCGGGAGGCCGACCGAGTCGCCGTCGAGGTCGGTCGGGTGAAAGCCGGTCGAACCGATTCGAACGACTCCGTCCGCGTTCGGGGGCACGTCGCCGAGGCCGACGCGGGCGACGAGCGCGGCGACGGCGACGGCGGCGGCGAAGCCGAAGGCGACGGACGACCCGGTGGCGAACCCCTCGGCGGGGCGTCGGGACCACGCCGTAAGGCGCGCCGTGACGACGCCGGCGAGAAAGAGGCAGGCGGGCGGCAGCGCGCCCAGCCAGTACCACGGGTCGGCGGGCCCGTCGAGCCCATCGACGAGGTTGCGGAGGACGACCGCGCGACCGGGGCCGGTCGTCTCGACGAGGCGGACGGGCAGGCCTATCGCGCCGCCGAACGTCCAGACGGGGACGGACACGGACGGAACGGACTTGCCGGCGGTCATCTCGGTCGCGGCGTCGAGCGTGGAAAACGAGCCGTCGGTGGCGAGGGCGAGCCAGCCGGCGACCGCGACCGTGCCGACGACGAACGCGGCGACGCCGGCGGCGAACCCGGTCGGGAGAAGGGCGCGACCGTCGTCGCGGGGGAGCGAGTAGAGGCGTGGGACCGGGGAGGGCATACGTGCGGTCGTGGTCGCCCGCGAAACGAGTATCTTGGGGACAGGAGGCGGGTCGGACGATGGGGGCTGGCGGGCGACGTTCAGACGACGAACCGGAGGACCCAGAGCGCGCCCATGCCGACGAGGATGGTGGCGAGCACGCGTTCGGTGTACCACGCGGCGAGCGCGGCCAACGCGCCGGCGACGAGTTTGTCGTTGCCGACGGAGACCGCGAGGTCGCCGGATGGAGCCAAGAGCGCGGGGAAGACGAGCGCGGCGAACACGGCCGCGGGGACGTACTCCAAGGCCGACTCGACCGCCGGCGGCACGTCGTCGATGCGGCCGAACAGGTAGATGAACGACCCGCGGATGGCGAACGTGAGGACGCCCGCGAGGGCGATGACGAGCCAGACGGTCGCCGAGTCGTAGCCGGTCGGCATTCAGGCGTCGCCTCCGAGCGAGTCGACCGCGAGGCCGGCGAGGACGCCGACGACGGCCGCGACGATGATATCGAGGTGGAACGGGACGCCCGCGACGACGACGACGGTGGCGACGAGGCCGCCGACCAGACACGACGCGCCGGAGGCGCGGTCTTTCAGGGTGGGCACGAGCAGGGCGAGAAAGACCAGCGGCGCGGCGAAGTCGAAGCCCCACTCCGGCGGGAGCCCGGAGCCGAGGAGCGCGCCGGCGACGGTCGTCACCTGCCAGACGAGCCACAGCGACGCGCCCGCACCGACGTAGTACGCGAAGCGGTCGGTCCCGCCGTCGCGGCCGTAGCGGGCGATGGAGACGGCGTACGCCTGGTCGGTCAGCAGGTACGACGCGAGCGCCTTCGACCGGGCGGTCAGGTCGCGGAAGTACGGCGCGATGGAGGCCGAGTACATCATCGTCCGCAGGTTGATGACGACCGCCGTGCCGACGACGATAGCCAGCGGCGCGTCCGCGCCGAGGAGCTCTATCATGGCGAGCTGCGACGCGCCGGCGAAGACGATGCTCGAAAACCCGAGGGCGTGCGCGACCGACAGCCCCTGCTCGACGGCCGCGACGCCGGCGACGAGGCCGAACGGCGCGATGCCGAGTTGGAGCGGCCCCGCCGCCCGGACGCCGTCGAGGAGGTCGGAAGAGGAAGAAACGGTTGGCATCTGTCGGTAGCAGGGCACCGTCCCCAAAATAGCCGTCTATCGTCGGGCGGATTGCCGGCTTTTTCCCTCCCGGCTGACGACGGCGACCTCGCGGATTTCGAGCGCCGTCTCGAACTCGTCGCGGCGGTCGGCGTCCGCGCCGACCCGCCGGAGGTGTTCGGCGTGCGCCCGACGGACGGCGTCGACCTCACGGTGGGAAAAGTCGAGGTCGAGCCCCTTCGTGTCCCAGTGGCCCAGCGGGACGAGATACACCGCCGCATCGTCGTCCTCGTGGACGCACTCGAACCCCTGTGCGTACTCGGTCGCCCGCCCGTCGAGGTACGCCTGCGCCCGGTCGAGCAACCGCGGCAGACTGCTGGCGGGGACGCTCGCCTTCGCGGCCGCGAGCATGATGGCCGTGCCGTCGATGGCACCCCCGCGGGGCGCGCCGTCGTCGCCGTCGGGTGCGAGGCGCTCGCTGAGTCGTTCGCGACCCGGTCGCCGGTCGCCGTCGGCCCCCACGGTCATCCCCCCGCGCGCATCGCCTTGCGGGCGAACCGCTCGACGAGGTCGTCGAGCGTCTCTTCGTTGCCCTCGAACGCGAGTTGCACTTCGGTGAGCTGGATACTGCTCGTTATCGTGACCTCCTCGGTCTCGATGTCGACGGCCCAGTCGGGACCGACCACGCGGCCGTCGCCGTCGGCCTCGCCGCCGAGCCCTTCGAGGTACTGAATCGCGAGGCGGGGCGAGATGCCGCGGAAGGCCCGCTGTCGGCGCGCCACGTCAGCCCCCCGCGACCGGCGGGAAGACGCTCACGGCGTCCCCGTCGTCGAGCGCCGTGACCATCCCGTCGAGGTGGACCACCTCGCGCCCGTTTTTCAGCACGTTCACGTGCGGCTTGACCTCGCCGTCCTCGATGAGTCGGCCGGCGAGGCCGTCGTACTCCGCTTCCAGCGACCGGAGGACATCTCCGACCGTCGCGTCGTCGTCGACCCGCCAGTAGATGGACTTCTGACCCACCACCTCTCGAAACGTCGCGAAGAAGCGTAATTCGAGTTCCATACCCCTTGTCGGCGTCCACGAGACAAAAAGGTACGTCGCGGCGAGGACGCGGAGGCGTCTCACTCGCCGTTATTCGAGACAGTAATTCAAATAAACTGCAAGATTTCTGCCAGAAAGTTCTTAACTGATAACGTTGAGACCGCGTCCAGAGGGCTCGTTCGAACGAACATCTCAGACGACTTCGAGAGCGATTGGCGCGGGTCGAGACGGCGAGGGCGAGCGGTCCCGCCGGCGACGCTCGACCCGTCACAGCGTCGTGCCGAGCGACCCGGCAGATTACCGGCCCGCGTCCCGAACCTCGATGCGGCCGACGGACTCGACGGTGACGACGAAGTCGGCGTAATCGAATTCGAGCGAGGCACCCGAGACGCGCGGCGCGCCCGGCGTGTCGCGGCCGAACAGGGTATCGAGGGCGTCGGTGTCTACGTGGTCTGTGAGCGGCGGCAGGTCCGCGTCGCCGCGGGCGTGTTTGTCCACGGCTGCGGCGACCGCCGCAGAGACCGGTTCGGTACGCTCGCAGTCGTACCAAACACGCGTCGGTTCGTACTCAGTTCGTGTCCGTGTGTCAGATGTGATGATGGTCTCGTCCCCCCAGTATCGTCCGTCTGATACGTCGTTTCGATGTGTTATATTTCTTGCGTACTATCGGTATGTTCCCTTGATAATTCTGTTTTAATGCAATACTGTGCCAGCGAGCGGGGACCGGCGACTCAGCGAACGCGCGTTCGGTGTCGTGGAAACGAGCGGACGGCTGGAAGAACGGAGAGAAGCGCGTGACCGAACCGAGAACCGACCGAAACGGGATGCGGGACGGGACGGGACGGGACGGGACGGGACGGGACGAAGCGGAGCAGAATGAGACGATAGGACGAAGCGGAGACGCGGGAGACGCCCCTAGCCCTTCGCGAACTCGCGCTGTCAGGGCACGTCAGTCAGGCGGCCGGCGTCACGTCCGTGCCCCACGTAACGCGCCGGTACGACGCGTCGAGAGCCTGTGCGTCCTCCGGGAGGAGCGCCGCGACGAGGAACGTCGGGTACTGCTCGAAGTGGTCGACCAGTGCGGCGATGCGCTCGGCGTCGATGGCTTCGACCGAGTCGAGGAGCATGAACGGGGCCTGCTCGTACACCTCGTGGACGAGGTAGCCCGCGAGGGCGAACACGAGGCCGACGACCTCCCGCTCGCTTTCGCTGAGGTGGTCGATGGAGTCTTCGTACACGGCGCCGGAGTCGGACGCGCGGACGATGTGGAGTTCGAACTGGGCTTTTTCGACCTTGCGACGCCCCTCGCGGACCCGGCGTTCGACTCGCTCCAGCCAGACGCGCTCGATGTTGTCGTAGCCGAGGAGGTCGAGCACCGTCTCCATCTCCTCGTTGAACGACTCGACCGCCGCGGCCGTGAGCGACCGAATCCGGGTCCGTGCGGCTTCGAGCTCCTCGTTTACCTGCTCGCGTTCGCGTTCGAGTTCCTCGCGCTCGTCGAACCGGTCGTCGAGTTCGTCGAGTTCGTCGTGGACCGACGCGAGGTCGTCGCGCGTCCGGTCGAGAGCGAACTCGACTTCGTTGAGCTCTCTGTGGAGTTCGATAAGGTCGCCTTCCCCCCCGCTCTGTCCGCGGAGTTCGGACGCGTCGGCTTCGAGCGCGTCGACGTGTTCGGCGAGTTCCTCGCGCCGGTCGGTCAGCGACGCTATCTGGCCGGTCCGGCGGTCGAGTTCGTCTTCGAGCCGGCGGAGTTTATCCCGGAGCTTCCGGCGGTCGCGCTCCGCCTGTTCCGCCGCCCGCATCGAGCGTTCGAGCTCGTCGAGTTCGCGGCGGAGCTCGGCGCGTTCCTCGCGTTTCTCGTCTCTGACCTCGCGGAGCCGGTCGGTCGTCCCCCGAATCTGGCCGCGGTCGACCTCGGTGCCGCAGGTCCAGCAGGTGGTCGTCTCCGACGCGACGAGCCGGTCCGTCACCGAGCCGTCGCCGGCCGCGCCCAGCGAGTCCTCGACGAGACCCGCCTTCCCGTCGAGCACGTCTTCGGTGTACTGGACGACGGTCTGAAGCTCCGAAATCGTCGAGTTGAGCGACTCGATGTGCGACCGGACCGACTCGATTCGGTCGCTCGCCTCGCCGCGGTCGACCGCCTCGGCGTCGAACGAGTCGAGTTCCGACTGGAGTTCGGAGCGCTCCTCGCGGAGCGATTCGACGCTCTCGCGCTCGCTCTGGAGGCGGAAGCGGACGCTTTCGAGGTCCGACCGCGCGGACTGAAGCTCCGAAAGCACCTCGTCTAATTCGGCTTGGTGCTCGCGTTGCGTCTCGACCGTCCGGTCTTCGGCCTCGATTTCGGCTTCGATGTCGTCCCGCTCGGCTTCGAGCGCCTCGATTTCGGCTTCGAGGTCGTCGCGTTTCGATTCGAGCGACCGCCGGTCGGCGTCGAGCGAGTCCAGCGAGTCGAGTCGGCGCTCGACCTGCGTGCGGCGTGACTGGAGGCGCTCGATTTCGGCCTCGATGGCGTCGGTGTCGACCGGGGCCATGATGACGTCGTAGAGGTCGCGCTCCGCGACGACCGCCCGCCGCGCCTCGTTCGAGCCGAGGAGGAACGCAAAGCGGTCCGCGGTCGCCGCGTCTCGAAGAAAGGGCGTCCCGTCGGTCGAGACTGTCCCGTTCTCACGCGAGAGGAGGCGAGTGTACGTCCGGCCGTCGAGTTCGAGTTCGACCGACCCCTCGTCGGCGTCGCCTTTGAGGCTGACCGCGTCGCTCCCGCACGCGCCCATGAGCGCCCGCAGGAACGACGTTCGGTTCGTCGCGTTGCGGCCGGTGAGCACGGTCACGCCGGGGTCGAGCCTGACGCGCCGCTCGTCGATACCGCCGATGTTTCGTATGCGTACAGTCGCCGCCTGAAGTGCCTCTGAATCGTTCATGTGTCGGATGTGGGATGTTTGGTGAGCCCGAATCGCTACTCGTCTCGCTCGCGTTCGCAGTCGCAGTGCCCGGAGGAGAGTAGCGCCGTCGGGGTCATTCGAGTGTCACAGTCGGTACAGGTGACTCTGATGTCGACTTCGACCTCGTACGCGCCGATGAAGACCCGCTCGGCCTTCACCAAGCGGTCGACGACGTCGATGGTCACGGTACGAAGTCGGGACCGGAGCTTTCGAATCGTCGCGAGTCCCGCCTCGGTGGCGTCCGTCTCGTCGTCGTCATCGTCTTCGCGTTCGACGTTTCGGTGTCGCTTGAGGTAGTTGTACACCGACTGGTAGGAGATGATGTCGGCCTCTAGCTGCTCGACATCGACGCCGCGTTCGCGGAGCGTGTTCCGCGCGTCGGTACGACTCCCTGCGGTCACGTCGTCGCTGGTCAGGAGGCGGTAGAAGTTCTCCGCCTCCCCGTCGAGGACGTGTGCGCCGGCCTCATCGAGTGCGGCCCGGATGAGGCGCTTGTTCACGTCGCCTTCCAGTTCGCGGAGGCTCCGCTGCGCTCGGCCATCGCCGAGCCACGCATCGACGAGGTCGTCGCCGAGACCGTCGAGGCCGTAGCGATTCGCGATGCGTTCTATCTTCGGACCTCGGCCGCCGCGGCGGGAAACCGACCTTCCAGAGTCTCGCATTGTGACTTCGCCGGCGGAAGCTTAGCGTGCAGTACCCTAAACGTTACCCATGGATTATCAGACGTGATAAAACTAGAACACAACCGAGTTACACGATTTGAGCCCTCGTTCGTGCGGATTCCGAGGTTGAGCGTCGAACTATCAGAAGATGAGATAGCCGAGACCCACCCGACTGCGGTCGGTTTTCACCATCACTCCGCCCGAACCGTCACCCAGAGGTGGACTTCGCGGTAGGCGTTGTCCGCCGTCGGTGCCGCCGGCGGCGCGCCCTCGTAGAGGAGGTACGTCAGCCGCAGGCGCTCGCCCGTCATCGTCGGGCGGACCTCGTGCGGTTCGTGCCACGTCTCGTTGTGTTCGAGTCGGGGCGTGAACGTCCGAAGCCGCTCGGACTCCAGGACGGTCGTCGAGTTGTTCGACACCTCGACGCGCTGGAGCACGGTGACGACGGTGTAGTTCACTGTCCGGTGTTCTTGGTTGCCGACGCCGAGGACGAGCGACGCCGGCTCGCCGCGGACGAGTTCCTCGGGGTAGTTGTCGGCGGTGAGTTCGTCGTTCCCGTCTTCGGTCAGGAGGTACAGTTCGGTGAACGACTCGCCGTCTTTCGGCACCGCCACCGCGTAGCCGACGCTGGCGGTCGCGAGCACCACGCTCACGACGAGGACGACGTTCAGCATCGCGTCGGTCTGCGACGCCGGACTGAACAGTTCGTCGCGCGCGGCGGCAAACCAGCGCTCGTACGGGACCACAAGCCGCTCGTCCTCGGGGAGCGCCGAGCGCCGGGTCGCCGCGAACGACGTCGCGACGAGCGTGAAGCCGCTCAGGGTGACGAGGATAGGACCGAGTCGAAGCCCCCACGGCGTGAAGTTGAGGACGAGACCGAGAAGCGGAACGACGGCGATGCTCGTTCCGAACGACAGCGCCACCCGTTCGATACCGTCGATACCGCCCATTCGGTCGCGGTCCTCGGCGTCTATCGGCGGGCCGCGCTCGGGAAACAGCGCCGCGATGAGCGCGTAGCCGGGGAGGAAAAGCGAGAACACCAAGCCGGCGATGTCCCGGAGCGGCGTCTCCGCCAGTCCGGGCGTGAGCGTCACGGCGAGCGTGAGCGCGACCCCCGCGACGACGACCGCGAGGTCGGCCGGAAGGCTGCGGACAGGCTCGGGGAGGAACAACCGCCAGTCTCGGCGCTGCGACATCTACCCGAGATGGGAGGCACGAACACAAAAATCATTTGTCACCCGCGGCTCCGCGAGCGCGCTACTCGGCCGCGCCGACCGCTTCCGAGGCGTCCGCATCGCCGTCGGAATCGGGGGAGTCCGTCGCGTCGGGCGCTGCCGTGCCGGCGAGCGAGCGGGCCGTCTCGACCAGTTCGGCGGCGGCTTCGTCGTTCACCGACAGCCCGCTGTAAGCCGCGCGCTCGTAGCCCGCGGTCAGCGATTCGAGCGCGTCGACGGGCGCGACGCCGGCGTCGACACACCGGTCGCAGAACTCCCAGTGGGTCGCGGCGTCGTCCACGCCTGCGGCGGGTCCGAGCGACTGTCTGACGCCCGCGTAGGCGACGACCACCGCGTCGTTCGGCCGACCGGCGTCGAGCGCGTCGGCCGCCGCGTCCAGCGCCGGTGTCCCCGTCGTCACCGAATCCGGCTCGGACGAGTCGTCGGTGTCCGACGCGGTCGGTTCGTCGTCAACCGTCGTTGTCGTCGCCGACGCGCCGGCGCGGTTCCGCCGGAGGAGAACGGCGGCGACGAGGCCGACCACCGCGGTCCCGGCGACGACCCACGCGAGGTCGAGCGGAAGGCCGCCGGACGCGCCGTTTCCGGCTCCGGCCGCGGCGGGACCGTCCACGAGCCGGATGCTCGCCGTCGCGGCGGACGATTCGAGGTTCGTCCCCCCGCCGTCGAACGCGGCCGAGACGGTCGCGTTCTCGGCGGCGGCGTCGCTCGGGAGGTCGAACGTCGCCCGGTACGCCCCCGACTCGTTGGTCGACGCCGACGCGACCTCCCGCCCGGCGACGCTGACGGCGACCGTCTGGCCGGACACGGCCTCGCCCTCGTCGGTTTCGAGGCGGCCGTCGACGACGACCGTCCCGTTCTCGGTCTCGCGGGCGCTCGCGTCGAGCGCCGTCCCCTCGGTTTCGAGCGGGACCGACACCGCCGCCGGGGCGAACGCCACCGCCCTCCCGTCGCCGTCGGGCGCGACGCGAATCGACGCCGCGCCCGTCGCGGTCGCCGGGACGGTCGTCGAGACGGTCGACTGGCCGCTCGCGTTCGTCGCCGACGCGGTCGCCGACGACTCGGCAAAACTCGCGGCGAGCGGGTAGTTCGGAACCGGCGTCCCGTTCACGCGGAGCGTCGCGCGAACCGAGACGCCGTCGGCGTAGCCGTAGGCCGGCGCGGCCGGCTCCGACAGCCCCGCGGTCGCGTTCACCTGCGAGACGGCGACGGGGACGACCCGCTCGGTCGCCTGATACACCGACGTGTCGTTCGGGAGATACCGGACGGTGACCGAGGAACTGCCGGCCGGAATCCGCGCCGGCCGGTAGGTCAGCTCGAACGAGCCGTCGGCGTCGACCGCGGTTCGAATCGTCTGTCCGCCGACCGCGAAGCGGGCGGTCGACCCCGCGACGGGCGTGCCGTCGGCGGCGACGAGCGACCCCGAAAGCACGAGCGGGTCGGTAAAGGAGATGTTCCGGTCGTAGTCGTCGACGGTGAGGCCGGTGGCGACGAACTCGCGGGAGACGATTTCGTCGCGCTGTTCGGAGACGTTCGCCTGCACCGCCGTGATTTGGGTGCTGCTCTCCGTCAGGTCGCTGTCCGTCCGGTTCGAGATGACATCGAACGCCGTCAGCAGTCGGTCGGACTGCGACTCGCCGTCCTCGGCGAGCCGCGTCAGCTCGCGGGCGAGTTCGCGGGCGCGCTCGTCGTTTCCGGCCCGCCTCGCCGCCTCGTACTCGCGACGGGTCTCGCGGAACTCGCTGACGGTGTCGACGTACGCCCGCTGGGTCTCGCCGACGGTCCGGTACTCCTCGCTCGCGCCGTTGCCGTCGGTCTCACCTTCGACATCGACGTACTTGCCGAGCGAGTCGTCGTAGTCGTCGCCGAGCGCCGCCCGCGCGGCCTCGTACTCGCCCCGACTGAGTCGCAGCGTGCTCGCGCCGATGTCACCGTTGAGCTCGCCCGAGAGGTACGAAAGCAGGCGGTCGAGTTCGTTCTCTCCGTCGACCTCGTCGGGGTTCTCGTGGATGACGCCGGTGCTGTTGTTCGTCTCGTTCCCGGTCTGTCGCGGCGGGGTCGCGGCCGTCCCGAGTGCCGACCGGTCAGCGTCTGCTCCGGGCGACGCCGGGGCGGTCGCGGACTGCGCGGCAGTGTCGGCGGCCGCTCCCGCGGGGACTGCCGCCGCCGACGCTGTCGCGACGAGACAGGCGACGACCAACAGCGTCCAAAGCAACCGTGCCGGGCGGCCCCATGCTCCACGCACTACTCGTAGTCAGACGGGGGGACGTAATGGGTTTTGGCATTCGGCTGACGGTCGGCCGCGACCTCGGAGGCGTGATTCGCAGACTGCAACGCGTTAACGTCGGGTTTAACGTCCGGTTGAAGCCGCGACCGCGGCGTGAATCGTCGGAGGCCGCCCGGCCGACCGCGGCCCGCTCCAACACAAACATTCAACTTCGGGGGCACGAATCGAATCCACGATGCTTCCGACCCGCCGGTGGGCCGCACTCGCAGGCGTCGCCTGCTTCCTCGCCGTCTACGCGGTCGTCCTCGACGAGCCGACGCCGCTCGTTGCCGCCTGCGGTCTCGTCGCGTGGCTCGTCGTCGCGCAGGTCGAGGCCGTCGGGGCGATGCGCGCCGTCGACCGCGACCTCTCGGCGTCCGTCTCGGTCGAGCCCACGTCGGTGTTCGTCGGCGACCGCGCCGCGGTGACGCTGACGGCGTCGCTGTCCGAGGCCGTCGACGCGCCCGTCGAAGTCGAACTCGTCGCGCCGCCGAGCGTGAACGCGCCGGAGCGGGCGCGCCGGACGGTCAGTCTCGCCCCCGGCGAGACCGAGGGGTCGGTCACGTGCAGCGTCGAACTCCCCGTCGCCGGGCGAATCGCCTTCGACGAGGTCGCCGTCGATATCGACGGGCGCGCCGGCTTCTTCACCGAGTCGGTGACGCTCGACGCCGACGCCCGCTGTCTGGTCGAACCGCCGGCCCCCGAGGGAATCCACGTCGGGCGCGGCGGCGAACTGGTCGGCACGACGTTCGGTGACCACTCGAGCGACCAGACCGGACCGGGGCTCGTCCCCCACGAGACGCGGCAGTACCTCCCCGGCGACACGCTGTCGCAGATCGACTGGAAGACCACCGCCCGGATGAACCACCCGTACATCCGCGAGTTCGAATCTGAGTCCGACTACCTGCTGTCGCTCGTGGTCGACTGCGGGTCGCACATGAACCGCGGCCCGACCGGGCGGACGATGCTGTCGTACGCGCGCGAAATCGCGCTCGGCCTCGTCGACGCCGCGGAGTCCCACGGCGACCCCGTCTCGACGCAGTTCGTCGGCGACGACGCGATGGAGTGGGAGTTCGGCCCCTCCTCCTCGTCGAACGCCTACCAGACGGTTCGGCGGCGGCTGCTCTCGATGGAGCCGACCGCCAGCCCGCGCCGGCCGGTCGACGCGTCCCGCCCGGTCGCCCCGGAAGACGCCCGCAAGCGAAGTCGCCTCCTCGACGACGACTCGGCGTTCGCGGCGACACTCCGCCCGTATCTCCGCGACGGCGAAAGCTACGTCTCGCGGGTCAGCGACCGGCCGCTTTTCGACGCGGTGAAATCCGCGTGCTCGCGGTCGAACAGACAGGACCACCTCGTGCTCGTCACCGACGACTCGGCGAAAGTCGAGACCTACGAGGCGGTCGTCGTCGCATCGAAGCGGAGCAGCCAGACGAGCGTCTTCCTCACGCCGACGACGTTCTTCGACGACGCCGCCGACGCCGCCGACGCCGGAGCCACGGACTTCGCGGCCGGGTTCGTCGCCTTCGAGGAGTTCAGAAAGCGCCTCGAACGGCTGCCGAACGTCACCGCCTACGAGGTTGCCCCGAAGAGCGCGATGGCACTGGCGACGGCGCGGGCCACCACAGCGGAGTGAACACCGATGGAGACACCTGTGAACCAGAGCGAACTGACGATTCGAACCGTGTTGGACGCGAACGAGCTCACCCCGATGGACGCGACGGGCGTCCTCTGTTTCACGCTCGCGGTGGGGCTGGCCAACGGGCTGTGGGGCCTCGCCGCCGGCGTCCTCGTCCTCGTCGCGGCGGCGGCGACCGAGGGACCGCTCGCGTTCGTCGTCGCCCAACTGACCGCCGTCTCGCTGTTCGGAGACGCCGGCCTCGTCGCGGTCGGGGGCGCGCAGCTCGCCGCGTTCCCGCTCCTCGCGAGCGCCGCGTGCGCGTGGCCGCCGGACCGCGCTCGACTCGCCCGGCTGGCGGCGGGCTACGTCGTCGCCCTCGGGGTCGCGTGGGCGCTGTGGGCGACGCTTCGGTGGGCGTGGCAGGCTGCGGCGGTCGCCGCCGTTCTCGCCGCGGCGGTCGCCTACGGGCTCCACCGCTACGAGCGCGTCGCCCTCGGTCTCGTTGACGCGCCGGAGGCGGAACGATGAGCGCCGACGACGACCTCGACCGTCTCGACGAGGGGCTGGCGAACGGCGAGACCCACGCGGTCGTGTCGGCTGCGGCCGAACGCGACGGCGACGCCGGCCGAACCGACACCGGCGACCCCGACGCCGACCGCGCCGAACTCGCCGGGCTCCGGCGCGAGAACGTCCGGCTCAGACAGCGCTACGAAGCGCTCCGAGATGGGCAGTACCGGCGGACCGCGGTCGCGCTGGCCGCGCTCGGCGTCGCCGGACTGCTCGGCGGGGCGCTGTTTCCGCCCGTTCGCGAGACGCTCGTCGTCCTCGGGGCTATCGGGCTGTTCGCCGCCGCGGTGACCCGGTATCTCAGCCCCGAGCGGTTCATCCCCGTCGGCGTCGGCTCGTCGGTGTTCGGCGCGCACGCGAGCAACCACGCCGCCGTCGTCGACGAACTCGGGTTGCAGGACGCGACCGTCTACGTCCCCGACGCCGACCGCGACAGCGTTCGCCTGTTCGTCCCGGAGCACCGCGCCTACGCGCTTCCCGACGCCGAGGCGCTCCGGGACACCTTCGTCGTCACCGACGACGAACTGGCCCGCGGCGTCGCGTTCGACCCCAGCGGCGGCGGCCTGTTCGACGAGTTCGAGCGGAGCCTCGACGGTCCCCTCGGCGACGACCCCGAGACGCTGGCGCGACAGGCGACCGACGCGCTCGTGGAACTGTTCGAACTCGCCGGGGCCGCGACCGCCGAGACGGACGCCGCGGACGGTCGCCTGACGGTCCGCGTCGAGGACTGTCGGTTCGCCGCCGCCGAGACGTTCGACACGCCGGTCGCGTCGTTCGTCGCCGTGGTCGTCGCCCGCGGCCTCGACGCGCCGGTCGTCACAGAGGTCGCCGCCGGCGAGGAGATGGATTTCGCCGTCACCTGCCGGTGGGAGGTCGGAGGCGACGGAGAGACCGAGCCCGAGCCGTCGGCGGACGCGGCGGACGGCACGACCGAGACGAAAAGAGAGACCGAGAACGCAGACCCCGACGAGCGCCGATAGGTCGCCGGCTCGCGCTCAGTCGTCGTCGCCCGCGACCGAGGTCGTCGTCGACTCGTCGAGACCGACTTCGGGCGTCGGAACGGTGTCGACGACCTCCTCGACGACGTCTCGGGGGTCGCGCCCGCTGATGTCCGCCTCGGTCCCGAGAACGAGGCGGTGCGACATGATGATGGGCGCGAGCCGCTTCACGTCGTCCGGAATCACGTAGTCGCGGCCGCGAATCGCCGCGGCGGCCTTCCCGGCCCGCAGGAAGGCCAGCGAGGCGCGGGGCGACGCGCCGAAATCGACCGCGGCGTGCGTCCGCGTCGCGCCGACGAGGTCGAGAATGTAGTCGAACACCTTGTCGTCGACGTGGACGCCCGTGACGACCTGCCGGGCCTTCCCGATGTCGGCGTCGTCGATGACGTTCGAGATGTCCGAGGGCTTGAGCGACGGCGAGCGGTCGAACCGTTCGAGAATCTCCCGCTCGTCGGCCCGTTCGGGGAGGTCGACGACGACCTTGAACTGGAAGCGGTCGCGCTGGGCCTCCGGGAGATTGAACGTCCCCTCGTACTCGATGGGGTTCTGCGTGGCGACGACCATGAACGGATAGGGGAGCTTGAGCGTCTCGCCCTCGATTGTCACCTGTCCCTCCTCCATCGCTTCGAGGAGCGCGGACTGCGTCTTCGGCGTCGCGCGGTTTATCTCGTCCGCGAGGACGACGTTCGAGAAAACCGGCCCCCGCTGGAGTTCGAACTCGCCGAGGTTCTCGCGGTAGATGTGGGTGCCCGTGATGTCGGCCGGCAACACGTCGGGCGTCATCTGAATCCGCTGGTAGTCGAGGTTCGCGGCGTGGGCGAACAGGTTGGCAATCGTCGTCTTAGCCACGCCCGGAACCCCTTCGAGGAGGACGTGCCCGTTCGTCAGCAACGCGATGGTGAGCGCCTCAATCGCGTCTTCGTTCCCGACGAGGAGTTGCGACGTCTCGTCCAGGATGGCCTCGTAGACCTCTTCGGGAGCACTCATATGGCAACAGTCGGGACGGCGGCCACATATAACTGCGGTCTCCGCGACCCCGCGAGACGGGCGGCGAGGCGACAGCGCCGGCCGAGCGCCGAGACGGCCTACGAGAGCCGTCCCTGCCGGGCGACCAACGCGACCGCACCGACGGCGACGACGCCGAACAGGAGTTGCAGCGCGCCCGAGTCGCGGAGCGCCCGAAGCGCGACTTGCAGCGGCGGGCGCTCCTCGGCGTGCGAGAAGTCCAACACGACGGTCGCCCGGTCAGAGACGAGCGCCGTCGCGAACGCCCGGTTGTCCGGCCGGTCGAGCATCGCGTTGATGAAGACGCTCGGGTCGCTCACGACGACCACGTCGCCCGCGCCGAGGCGCTCTCTGGTCACGACGGGGTGCGATTGGAGCGTCTCGTCGTCGTCGAGTTCGCCGTCGTCGTCGCGGTCGAGATACGAGAAGTTCGACGAGCGGACGAGGACGGTGCTTTCGTTCGCCGTCACCGTCGCCGGGTGGTTCAAGCTGAGTTGCGTCACGTTTCGGGTGAGCGGGTCCGCGGCGACACGCGTGGCGACCGGGAGCGCGCCCGATTTGTACTGGTGGCGGTCGTCGCGGAGCGGCGTCCGGTCGATGCGCGCCGACGCGCCCAGTCGGGCGAGCAGGTCGTTGCCGTGCGGCCTGAAGTCGTCGGCGACGACGACGGTCCCGCCGGCGCGGACGAACGCCTCGATGCGGGCGGCCTCGGCGTCGGTGTAGCCCCGCTCGGGCGAGATGACGAACGCGACGGTGCCCGCCGGGTCGACCGCGTCGTACTCGGTGGTGTTGTAGACGACCTCGGTCTCTGCGCCCGCGTCGGCCGCGACTCCGCGGACGCCGGAGCCGCCGTCCCACGCGGCGTTGAACGCGCCGTAGGTGGACGACGAGGTGCCCGCGCCGACGCCGACGCCGACGAGCATCGCGACGAGGAGCGCCGCGACCAACAGGTGCGGGTAGCCGACCTCGCGGGAGCCGAGGCGCACTCAGAACACCCCCGGCGGGAGGATGTCGAGGATGCGTCTGACCACGATGTAGCCGAAGGCGACGAGGCCGCCGCCGATGAGCCACAGGAGCCGTCGCCGCCACGCGGGCGTCACCGCGACCGGCGCGGTGAGTTCGACGACGACGAGAAAGCCGATGAGCGACACGACGAACACCAACTCGTAGGAAAGCGAATCGAGGAGGACCAAGACGAGGGTCGCGCCGAGCATCCAGGCGAGCTGGGCGCGGATGAACCGCTCGCGTCGTGCCGTTGCCATGTACGGTCGTGGACGGGGCGGGATAACTAAACTATCGCTTGCGGGGGTCGGGCGACGCCCGGATGGCCCCGCGATTACAGGTGGTCGAGCGGTCGGATGCCGGCTATCTGCCGGCTGACCGCGAGCGACGAGACGAGGCTCATCACGAACGCGATGGCGAAGCCGCCGGCGAGCACCGCCCGCGGGAGGACGACCACGTCACCGAAGCCGACGAGGAGCTGTGCCAGTCGGTTCAGGCCGACCGCCGCCGGGAACGACAGCGCCACCCCGAGCAGGCCGCCGAACGTGCCGAGGACGAGCGCCTGCGCGACGAGCGTCAGCGACAGCGTCGACGACGACGTACCCAGCGCCTTCAGCGCGGCGAGCTCCCGCTTTTGGTGGTAGACGTGCGACAGCAGGACGTTCACGCTGAGCGCCAGCCCCGCGAGGAGCGCGAGGAAGACGAGGCTCCCGCCGGCGGCCATCACGACCGCCTGGTCGCGCAGAATCTCCGTGAGCTGTTCCTGGTTCGTCCGCACGTCGTAGTCCGGATAGTCCGCTTGGATGTCGGCCGCGACCGCCTCGGGGTCGGCCCCGTCGGCGACGGTGAGCGTCATGAGCGTGGCCGTGTCCGCGCCGGTCGAGCCCGTCACCTCCTGAAGCTCGCTCAGGTGGACCACGACGCTCGGCGTGCCGAGGAACCGCGAGAACGTCGGCGAGACGCCGACGACGGTGAATTCGTTTTCGCGGGCGATGCCCGTGGTGCCGCCGACGTACAGCGAATCACCGACGGAGACGTTCATCATCTCGGCGGTCCGCTGGTCGATGACGACCTCGTGGGTCATCGGCCCGGTGTAGTTGCCGCCGGCGTAGTGGACATCCGGTCGGCTGAAGCCCGAGCCGTTCGTAATCTGGACCGAGCCGCCGCGGGCGGGCGCGCCGACGCCGACGAGCGTCTCGTAGTCCGATTCGTTGGACCTGACGTACACCGTCTGGAACGACATCGGCGTGACGACTTTCACGTCCTCGCGGGCCTCCAGTTCGGCGTCTAACCCGTGGGCGTCGACGATGCTGTTTTCGAAGCCGCCGACGCCGGTCGGTGAGAACCGGACCGGGCCGCCGGTAATCCACACGTCGCGACCCGCCGCGTCGAACTGCTGTTGGCCCGTCTGTATCACGCCGATACCCGTCCCCGCCAAGAGCGTCGCCGCGAGGACCGCGAGCGTGATGCCGAGGACGGTCAGGACCGTCCGCCCGCGGGCGTGAGAGAGCTGTGAGACCGCGATGCCCGCAGACGCGCGGACGCGAGCGAGCCGCGGGAACCGCGACGACTCCGGGGTCGCCCGACGATTCCCGTCCCCGTTCGGCGTCGCGTCCGAACCGCGGTTCGGGTCGGCGCCCTCAGTCATGTGACATCGCCTCCAGAGTGGGGGTCCGCCAGGTGAGCCACGCCGGGTAAACCGAGGAGACGAGGCCGATGAGCGCCGCGACCGCGACGCTGTATCCGACGAGCACCGGGTCGAACAGCGCGACCTGCACGCCGAGGAGCTCCCGCGTAATCGCGTTCGTCAGGTGGATGCCGCCGATGCCGGCCACGACGCCGACGACGCCGCCGACGGTGGCGACGACCACCGTCTCGGCCACGACGAGCAACATCTGCGAACTCGTCCGGTAGCCCATCGCCGAGAGCACGGCGAGATTGCGGCGGTCCGCGTTGACTTCGAGGCCCATCATCGTGGCGACGAACAGCACGCCGACGAGGACGGCGACGACGAGCGAGACGGCGGCCATCGCCAGCGGGAGGCTGGAGGTCGACGCGCCGCGGACGGCGAGGCCGGTCTGCGTGACGACCGAGGTCCGCGGGTAGAGCGCCTCGATGTCGGACCGCACGCCCGCCGAGTCGGTGCTGACGAGCAGTTGGTCCGCGAGGTCGCCCTCGGTCGAGCCGGTCATGGTTTGCAGTTCCGAGAGGTGGACGAGCGCGACCGGGACGGGCCCGACGCCCGACGACAGCGACCCCTCGCGGACGTCTGCGACGGTGAATTCGGCCCGCGAGCCGCCGACGCTCGCGGTCACCTCGTCGCCGGCCGAGACGCCGAGCAGCTCCGCGGCGGCGTCGTTGAGGACGAGTTCGCCGGTCCGCGGGCCGTCGTAGCTCCCGTTGGCGTAGTGGGGGTCGCCCGGCGTGAGCGCCTCCGTCGAGACGCCGACGACCGACGTGGGTTCCTCGGGCGGGATAATACCCGCCGCGAGGACGTACTCGTCGGTCGAGCCGCCAGCGGGTGTGAGCGTCACCAACTGCGTTTGGACCGGCGTGGCGTAGTCCACCCGCTCGTCGCGCGCGAGCCGGTCGGTAATCGCGTGGGTGTCACCGAGTTGCGGGCTGCCGACCGAGACGGCGACCGACGAGGCCGTGCTGGCCTCGGGGACGACCCAGTAGTCGACGCCCTCGCTCTGGATGGCGTTTTCCGCGCCGAGACCGAGGGCGATGCCGCTGACGGTCGTCATGAGCGTCACGGCGAGGGCGACGCCGATGACGCTCAACAGCACCTGCTTCGAGGACGTGGTCCGCAGGCGGCCGAGAACGCGCCGCCCCGCGAGGCCGACGACGCCGAACAGCCGGTGTCGCCTAGCCATCGCTCACCACGCGGCCGTCGCGGAGGCGGACGACGCGGTCGGCCCGCTCGATGACGTGTTCGTCGTGCGTGGCGACGACGACCGCCCGCTCCGTGGCGGTCTGTTCGATGTAGTCGAGGACGCGCTGGCCCGTCTCGGTGTCCAACTCGCCGGTCGGCTCGTCAGCGATGAGGACCGCGGGGTCGGAGACGAGCGCGCGGGCGATGGCGACGCGCTGTTGCTCGCCACCGGAGAGTTCGCCCGGCTTGTGGCCGGCGCGGTCACCGAGCCCCACCTGTTCGAGCAGTTCCTCGGCGCGGGCGCGGCGGTCGCGCTTCGACGCGCCGCGTTCGATGAGCGGGAGCGCGACGTTGCCGCGGGCCGAAAGCGAGGGCAGCAGGTGGAAATGCTGGAAGACGATGCCGATGGTGTCGCGGCGGAGTTTCGTCCGCCCGCGGTTCGACAGCGACCGAACGTCGGTGCCCGCGACCCGGATGTCGCCGCGAGTGGGCGTGTCGAGCGCGGCGAGGAGATGCAACAGCGTGGACTTACCGCTCCCGCTCGGCCCGGCGATGGCGACGAACTCGCCCGTCGAGACCGAAAGCGAGACGCCGTCGAGCGCGCGGACCGTCGGGGCGTCGGACCCGCGGGAGAAAAACGAGTCGGAGCCGCGGGTGTACTCGCGGACGACCCGCTCGCAACGGAGCGTCGCCGCCGAGTCCGCCGCGGCGGGAGGGCGGTGTTCGGAGACCGAATCAGACATACTGCCACGTGGTCCCCGACGTGACATATACTTGGTGCGTGGAGTCGCGAACGCCGAGAGTCCAGCGCGATTCGACGAACGTCCAGATTCGCGGGTCGTGCGGCCCCGCATCGTCCACACGGTTGAATAGCCTCGGTGCCGTCCACCTCGGTAGTGTTCCCAATCGGCCACCTCGCGCTCGGATATCTCTCGGTCGCGCTCTTCCGGGTCGGTCGTCGTCGCCCACTGCCGACCGGGTGGACGCTGGCCGCCGCGCTCGTCGGGTCGCAGTTGCCCGACCTCATCGACAAACCGCTCGCGTACTACGGCGTCCTCGTCAGCGGCCGCTCGCTCGGCCACTCGCTTCTCGTGATGCTGCCCGCGCTCGTCGCCCTCGTCGGCGTCGGCTATCGACTGGGCTACGGCGAGCACGCGACCGCCCTCGTCGTCGCGACGCTCTCGCACTACCTCGGCGACACCTCCCGGGCGCTCCTCGCCGGCGACTGGGGTTCGATGCAGTTCCTCCTGTGGCCCCTGTTCCCGGCGACCGACTACGCCGCGGACTCGGTGCCGCCGTGGGTCCGCGTCCTCGAATCGCTCGGCGACCCGCGGTACAACCTCCAGTACGCGCTCGCGGTCGTCGCGTTCGGTATCTGGCTGGTCAACCGACTCGACAACCGGCGCGCGCGAGCGGAGCGCTGAGAGGCACAGAAAAACAGGGAGTGACGCGGGGGACGCGTTAGCCGACGAGGCGGCGACCGACAGCGAAGACGACGAGCGCGCCGAACAGGACGTGGAGCGCCGTGTTCGGGACTTCCGAAGACGTCGTCGTCTGGGCCGTCGTCGTGGACTCGTTGGGCGTCACGACGTTATCGGTCGTCGTGGTCGCCGTCGGCTCGGTGGCGTCGGTCGTCTCGGTCGACTCGGTGGTCGACGGCTCGTCGTCGTCGGTCGTGGCCGCGGTGTCGGTCGTCGATGTCGACGTGTCGCCGGACTCCGTGGTGGTCGTCTCAGTGGCGTCGTCCGCGCCGCCACCGCCGCCACCGCCAGCACCGCCGGAGCCCTCGTCGGGCGTCGACGTGTCGCTCTGTTCGACCACCTCGACCGTCGAGGCGTCGCTCACGCCGATGAGTTCGTTCTCGCCGAGGGCCTGGTCGTCGCCGCGGACGACCGCGTACAGCGAGTAGTCGCCGGCGTCCACGTCGTCGGTGGAGACGGACGCCGAGTAGTGCGTGTCGTTGACCGCCGAGGCGTCGACGCGGACGTTCTCGGAGTCGTCCGCGAGGACGACCTCGACGGCCTCGATGGATTCGCCCGACTCGACCTCGTCGAGTTCGATGGTCACGTCGAGGTCGTCCGACTGCTCGACGCTCTCGGCGGCCTGCGTCGAGACCGCGTAGGCGCGAATCACGAGCGGTTCGCCGGCGTAGACCTCCTCCGTCGACTGGTTGCCGGCGACGACGGCGTAGGTTCCGGGCTCGAGTCCACCGGTTCCGAACTCGCGGCTCGCGTCGCCGGTGGCGTCGGCGGTCCGCCGGAATCGCTGTTCGGAGTCGAGAATCGTGATCGTGTAGTCGCTGTCGCTCGGCGCGTCCACGGAGACCGAAACGGTGTCGCCGGCGTCGGCGCGGCCGACTTGGGTGACGGTGAACTCGCCTTGCGAGGTCGAGACGGTTCTGTCGACGGTGTCGATCGAGCCGTCGATGTCGATGTCGTAGTCGTGGGTCGTCCCCACGGCGGGGGGCGCGACGGCCGCGAGGAGCATCGCGGCAACCACGAGAACGGGAATCGAGACGCGGGGTCGTAGCATCATCGTTCGTTTTGCTCACCGGTGGTAAAAGCTTGTAGGCAGTCGCGCCGGCCGCGGGCGTCGCTGGACCGGTCGAAGAAATAAGAGACGGGAAAGGGGACGAACCGCGCGGTGCGGTCGTTAGTCGTTCCGACGGACGGCGAGGAGCGCGGCCGCGAGGAGCGCGACCACGGCGAGCGCCGCGCCGAATCCGGGAACGGGGGAGTCGGTCGTGCCGCTCGCTGCCGTCGACGTTTCGTCGTCGAAGCCGGCAGTGCTAGTCGTCGTGTCGGTGCCGGCGCCGTCGTCCGGCGTCGTCGTGTCGGTGCCGGCGCCGTCGTCCGGCGCTGTCGTCGTGACGGCCTGCCTCGACGTCACGGCGAAGTACGAGAAGCCGGGCGTGTCGGCCTCGAGGACGACCGCGCCGTTACCGCTGTCGACGACGCTGGTTTCGAGGTCTTCCCACGAACCGGCGTCCTCGTTGAACCGCCGGACCACGAGGTCGGACGATTCGATGCCGAGTTCGTCGAGCCGGCTCTGTTTGACGGTGAACCGGAGGGTCGACGCGCGGTCGCGGGCGCTGTCGGGCACGTCAATCCGCACGTAGCTGACGGCCGTGCCGTCGGGCTGTCCCACGCTGCCGGGGACCCCCGACCGTTCGCTGACGACGACCTCACCGGTCGTCTGCTCGCTGAACGTGATGCTCACCGCGGAGACGCCCTGTCCGCCGTCGAACTGGGCGTCGAACCCGCGTGCCGAGAACAGCCGGTCGCTGTCGGTCGTGTCGTCGTGGGGGAGGCTGCTCCCGCCGGCACCGCCGCCGCCACCGACGTTCGGTTCCTCCACGGTGATGCTGCCGACCGTGACGTTGTCGACCTGGAGGTCGTACGTGCCGGCGTCGTCGATGGAGACGGTGTACGTCAGCGTGCCGGAGGAACCGGGGCCGACGGTGACGCTCTCCGTGGCCAGCGTCGTGCCGTCAGCCGTGAGCGCTTTGGTGTACGTCCCCTCCGCGGTTCCGGTGTTGTTCACGCGCACCGAGACCGTGAACGTCTCTTCGGTGTCCACGGTCGACTGCGAGATGGAACTCGCGCCCGCGTCGATGCTGAACGCCGGGAGACGCGCCGAGACGCTGACCGTCTCGATGGTCTCGCCGTCGAACGCGTAGACGTAGTCGCCGGTTCCCGGCGGCGTGTCGGTGAAGGTGAACGTCCGCTGTGCGCCGGACGCGAGCGAGGTCGAGACGTTCCCGACCGTCGTCCCGTTCCGGGTCACGGTGCCGGAGATATTGCCGCTCGCGCCGCCGAGGTTACCGAGTTTGACCGTGACGGTCGTCTCCTCGTCTTCGAGGAGCGTCGACGGGCTGGCCGACGAGTCGCTGAGCAGCTGGATGTCGGCCGTCGGCGAGCTCACGTCGAGCGCGTTCTCCGTGGTCGTTTCGTTGACCGCGATGGAGTAGGTGCCCGCGCTCGTCGGCTCGATGACGAGGCTCACGGACTGGTTCTCACCAGTGTCGAGAGTCACGGACTTCGTGGCGCCGAAGTCGGTGGTGCCCGCCTGGCTGGTGCCGGTGACGCCGATGTCGAGCGACCCGGTCTCGTCACCGAAGTTCTCGACCTGCGCGGTCACCTCGACCTGGTCGCCGGTCTGCACGCTGGTCGCGTTGAGGTCCGCGGCGGTCACGGCGATGTCCGGACCCCGGTTGACCGAGAACGTGGTGTCGTTCGTGGTCGTGTCACCGTTGTTGTTGGTGACGCGCACGCTGAGTTGGTGTTCGCCCGAGTCGATTTCGGACGAGTTGAGCTCGAGCGTCGCGCCGGGGTTCGAGAACACCGTCGCGTCGTCGGTCACGTCCTCGCCGTCGAGCAGCAGCGTCACCGCGGAGGCGTCGATGCCGCTCTCGGGGTCGGAGTAGTTCACTTCGACCGAGACGTTAGCGTCGCTCTCGAAGGTGGCGTTCTGGGAACTGACCCGCGTGACGTTCGGTGCCGTCAGGTCGGGCGCGACGGTGAAGTTCACCGTCGAGGCGTTTTCGTTCCCGCTCTCGTCGGCCGCCGAGACGGACACCGTGTGGCTGGTGCCCGGTTCGAGACCGGTCTCGTTGAGCCGGATGTTCGAGAGGTCGTCGAGGGTCGCCTCGCTCGTGACATCGGTCCCGTCGAAGGCGACGGTCACGGAGCTGAGGTTGACGCCGCTTTCGGCGTCGTCGACGCTCGCGGTCACGTTGACCGAGCTCGTCGTGTTCGAGAGTTCCTCGCCCTCGACGGGGCTCGAAATCTCGACCGTCGGCTCGGCGTCGTCAGCGGCGATGCTGAAGTTCGTCGTGTCCTCGACGCTGTTACCGGCGTTGTCGAGCACGCGAACGGTGAGGTTGTGCGTCTCGTTTCCGTCCACGGAGACGGTCGTGTTGAACCCGGTCGCGTCGGGCGCGGCCGAGGCCGAGATGTCCTGTCCGTCGTACAGGACGGTGACGTTCTCCGCGTCGACGCCGGTGTCGTTCACCGCGTCACTCGCTTCCTCGTAGGTCGCGTTGAGTGCCACCGTGTCGGTGCCGAACGGGAAGGTCGTGCCGTTGGTCGGACCGAGCGCGGTGATCGTCGGCGGTTCGCGGTCGTCCTGCACGGTGAAGTTGACCTGTTCGGTCGCCGTGTTGGCGGTCAGGTTCGTGTCGGACGCCTCGATGGTGACGGTGTAGTCCGCCGGCGAGAGACCGGACGCGGTGTAGTTGACCGACTCGTTCGTGACCGTCGCGTTGTCGGTCACGTCCACGTTACTGACCGGTCCGTCGCTGTCGAGTGTCACCGACACCGAGGAGGTGTTGACCTCCACGTTGTCGGAGAGCGTCGCGTTCACCGAGACCGTGTTGTTGACCTCGGAGAACGCAGCGCCCTCCGTCGGGTCGTCGTAGCTGATGGTCGGCGCTTCGGTGTCGTTTTCGACCGCGCCGTAGGTCGACAGGCCGGTTCGGGTCGCGGTGTAGTAGTCACCGGACAGGCCGAACGGGTCGGTCTGGAGCGTCGTCGGCAGCACCCGCGTGCCGCCGCGCTCGATGTAGACGATGTTGAAGCCGTTTCCGGAGGTGTCGAGGTCTTCGTTGAAGCCGTAGGTGACGCTCTCGATTTGGTCCTCGGTGAGTCCGGCGTTGGCTTCGAGATACTTCGTCGCCGCCGTGCCCTGCGAGAGCGCGTTCGGCGGGACGTTCGTGTCGGTCAGCGTGATGACGGTCTGCCCAGCGGGCAGGTCGGCGTCGTCGCTGGCGTTAATACGGATGAACGTGTCGCCGCTCGCGCTCACGAGCAACACCGACGACTGCTCCGAGAAGTTGTTGCTCGTGACGGTCGCGGTACTGGAGTCGCTCGCCGTGTTGCCGGCGAGGTCGGTCCCCGTCACGTCGAGTGCGTACTCGCCGGACTCGGTCGTGTCGAGTTCGGCGGTCCACGTCGTCGAGTCGACCTGCGTGAGATTCAGCGACTCGACGTTGCTGTTCGGGTCGGTGAGTTCCGCGTCGGGGGTGCCGACGAGCGGTTCCGTGCTGGCGACGCTGACCGAGAGGGTGCCGGACTCGGTCGTGTTGAGCGTCGCGGTGAGTCCGGGGTCGGTCGTGTCGACCACGACGGGTTCGGCCCGTTCCACGGTGACCTGGTTGTTACCGAGGTCGGTGGCGGTCGCCGTCATCGTGTAGTTCCCGTCGGGGAGCGCCGACGCCACGTCGAGCGTGTGGTTGCTCGTCCCGTTGTCGGGCGTCCGTTCGAACGTCGCCGTCACGCCCGAGTCGGACTCGAACGCGTATTCGACGGTGACGCTCTCCGAGGTGCTGTACGCGACATCGACGCTGCCGTTCGTGTAGACGGTGTCCGTCGTTCCGTCGACGGCCGACACGTCGTAGGTCGGCTCATCGTTGTCCACGCAGACCGTGGCGTTGGCGACGCCGGTGTTACCGCCGGCGTCCGTGCTCACGAGCGTGAGGTTGTAGGAACAGCTGTCGACGAGACTGCTGTCGTCGCTCGTGCCGTCCCACTCGATTTCGAACTCGCCGGTCGTGCTGGCGAGGGAGGTCACGTCGCGCGTGTACACCGCCTCGTCGTCCGAGTCACGGACGACGAACGCCGCGGATTCGAGGTTGTCGTCGGCGCTGTCGAGCGTGATGTCGACGGGGTTGTTCGCGCTCACGTCCTCGCGGTCCTCGTCGTAGTCGGGGTCGAGCGTGAGACTCGCGGTCGGCGCGGTCTCGTCGTACTCGAACTCGAACAGCCGCGAGGTGGCGTGGCCGACCTCGTCGACGACGGTCAGTCTCGCGGTCGTCGGCCCCTCGTCGAGCGAGACGCCGAGTTCGGAGACGTTGATTTCGAGCGTCGAGTTGTCGTTCGTCGTCGCGCCCGAGAGGTCGACGGCCGTGCCGTTGACCACGAGCGTCGTCGCGCTGGCGTTGATGCCTGACTCCGCGTCGCCGTTGCGGTCGTCCGCGAAGGACGCCGAGATAGTGCTCGACGGCCCGACGACGTCGGTCGGTTCGACGCTCGTGACGCGCGGCGAGGAGACGAAGTCGAAGCTGAACGTCCGGGTAATCGTGTTCCCGGCCGTGTCGGTCGCGTTGACCGTCAGCGTCGTCTCTCCCTCGTCGAGGTCGCCGGTCGGGATGGTCGCACTCCCGTTGGCGTCGAGCGAGAGCGGCTGTGAGCCGTTACCGAAGTTGTACGTCGCGCGCCTGATGTCCGACTCGTCGCTCACGTTGAGCGTGATGGGCGTGCCGAAGGGGACCGCGCCCTGTGCGGGTTCCGGGAGCCGGACGGTCGGCGGAAGCCGGTCGCGCCGCGTGACCGTCAGCGTCGAATCCGCTTCGACGCCGTTGACGGCGACGGTGAAGTTTCCGACGTCGTCGGCACCGAGCGCGGTCGGCGCGAGCGTGGTCACGTTTCTCGTGACCGTGGAATCGGCGCCCACGACGACGGTTCGGGTGGTGTTGGAGACCTCCGTGCCCGAGTCGTCGGTCGTCGTGTACGTGAGCCGGACCAGGTCGGAGCGACCGCCGGTGTTCTCGACGGTCGCCGAAGTGGTGTAGCGCTCGGTCGTGTTGACGCTCGTCGGCTCGACGGTGATGTCGGTCACGGTCGAGTTCGCCGGCGCGATGACGCGGACGGTCCGCGAGACGAGTTCGGCGTCGTCGGTCGAGAGCTCGTCGATGGAGACGTTGTAGGTGCCGGGGTCCTCGAACGAGGTGGTGAAGCTCACCTCGGTCGACTCGTTGGGCTGGAGCTCGCCGGTGTCGGAGGGCGACTGCGGCTCGCCGTCGACGGTGAGTGCCGCCTCGTAGCTCCCGTTGACTTCACCGACGTTCTCGACGGTCGCGTTCGCGACCACGTCGGTTCCGGGAACGACCTGCTTCGGTTCGATGGTGAGGTTGCTGTACTCGAAGGTCGCCG
This sequence comes from Haloferax sp. ATCC BAA-644, assembly GCF_000336975.1. Lineage (NCBI taxonomy): Archaea > Methanobacteriati > Methanobacteriota > Halobacteria > Halobacteriales > Haloferacaceae > Haloferax > Haloferax sp. ATCC BAA-644. The sequence goes on along the minus strand of NZ_AOLF01000021.1, from coordinate 197,381 downwards.
GCTCGAACACGTCGAGCGCGAGCGCGTCGCCGGCGAACGCCTCGCCGTTCGTCGCGTTCTTCGAGACGGTGGCGTTGTACTCGCCCGCCGTCGGGACGGTGACGACCGCAACGCCGTTGGCGTTCGTCTGGACGGTCGTTCCGCCGACGGTGACCTCGGCGTTCTCGACGGCCGCGCCGGTGTCTTCGCGCGTGACGGCGAACTCCACGTCCTCACCCGCGACGGGCGTGGTCGTGTTCGCCGTCAGGTTCAGTTGGACGCTCTGGGCAACTTGCAGCGGCGCGCGGTTCGTCACCGACTCGGTGCCCGACTGGTTCGTCGCGACGTGCATCACGACGTAGTCACCGGGCGTGGCGTCGTCGGCGATGGGGACCTCGACGGTCGTCTGGTTCCCCGCGACCTCGGTGACGGCCGACCCGTAGACGGTCGCGCCCGGGGAGACGACGGTCACGTCGTCGAACCGGGACGTGCTGTCGTTGAGCTGGTCGAAAATCGAAACGGCCGTCTCGCTGCCGACGAACGACCGCGAACCGGGCGTGGCGCCCATGATGTTCGCGTTCGACGGCATCCGACTGGTCCCGTTGACCCGCGCGATTTCGGTTTCGAGCGAGATGCTCGACCGGTCGGTCGCGTTGATGGTCTGGTCGTAGTTCGAGAGGTCGGACTCGTTGAAGATTGCGACGGTGTGGCTGACCTCGGTCGCGTCGAGCGACGAGGCGTCCACCGTGACCGTCACGTTCTGGCCGTTGCCCGCGAGCGACGGCGCGCTCACCGACGACGACCCCTGCTGAACGGGCAGGGCGTCGACGCCGACGAACGTGACGTTGCCGTCGGTTTCGAGGTTCCCGTCGCCGTTGGCGTCCGAAAAGCCGGTGCCGTCGTCGACGGTGACGACCGCGAACATCCACATGCCGGACTCGTCGGGCGTGAACGCGAACGAGTTGTCGTCCGACGTGCCCTGCGCCGAGCCGACGACCGAGGAACTCACGTCGTCGTCGCTCGTGAGCGTCTCGGCGACGCCGGGGACGCTCCGGGGAATCGTCGCGCCCTTATCGAGTTTTGCCGCGACGAGTTGGACGTCCTGGTCCTCGAGGGCTCGGGGCGCACCGGCGCTCGAACCGGAGAACGTGAACGGAACCTCCTGTCCGACGTTGTACACGTACATCGGATTCTTTTCGAGGGACCGCTCCCTCCCGTCTACCCGCACGTACGTGTTGGTCGACTGGACCTGATACGCCGCGGCCGAGTCGAGCCGCGAGTCGGTGTCGTCAGGCCGGAGCGTCAGGAACGCGCCGTCCCAGACGCTAATGTTCTCCGACGCCCGGGTCAGTTGGTCGTCGTCGACCGTGTCGAGTTGGTTAGCGGGCGGTCCACCCAGTTGTGCCTCACCTGTGGCGGTCCCGGCGCTCGCAGAGACTGGCCCTGCGATAACCGAGAATACCACGATGAGAGTGAGTGCGAGACTCAACCCTTGCCGGGAGAGCCTGCGGTAGCGACTCATATCTCACCCAACAGATAGAAACGGCATAATACTTTTGAATGTGAAAGTTTCTGAAAGGTCGATGCCTGGTCTCGGGCGGACCTCACGCCGTTGAAATCAACCCCCGTCGTCGCAAGCGACACGGCGCGGTCGCCGCCGAGGTGCGAATATCCATAATATATGTTATGATATCGGCAGGGTCGACTTGGCTCCCGCGTAAGCGAGGGGCGTTTCGAGGCGACCGCGGTGGACGGAACGCGGGTGACCGACAGAGCTGTAACAGACGTATCTTCATTACACTCTGGGACAACCGACCACGGTTTGGCGCGTTCGACCTCGGCCGAGAACACGCGTGTCGGACGCTCTCGAACGCGATGAAACCCGTGGTCACGACCACCCGACCGTGTGAGACCCATTCGGCCGCCGCTCTCGTCCACTTGGGGGGAACGATTATCATCGTGGTCGTTGGAGTTGTAGTCGAAACTCGATAGGATATCTCAAGGGGTGGGTGAGATACTGCCCAGAGCCGCCACAAAGTGTGGGTAATCAGAATGGTTAACAAGCGATACGAAGCAGGAGAGAACGTACCGACGGATATCTGCTCGGTTCCCGCTGCCGAGGGTGGGCTGACGTTCGCCGTGCCGGTCGAGGTCTATCACGGCTACGGCAGCGCGAAGCACGTCTATCCGACAGAACAGATCGAACGCGTCTCGGACCTGTTCGTCACGGACGGTGAACCCGCCGAGATGACCGTCGCGGACGAGGTCCGACTCTACACGATTCCGCACGACGCCCTCCGCTGAGCTCGACGTCGCATTCGCGGGTCGCGTGCGACACGAACTGTCCGCAAACTGATGGTCGACTATCAGGCCGCGCGCACGATGACATACTAAGGAGACGACTAGACAGCTGACGGGGAGTTCACCCGGCGACGCGTCGGTGAACGCGCGGATTCTCGCTCGGGCCGGGAGCCTCGGCTGTCGAGTTCGTCGCCCCCGTGGCGGGCGAAGAGACACACCACGGGCGTCGGCCAGCGGTCGGCGGCCCGCAGTTCGGTTCCGACGCAGTGATTCGGCGCACGCGGGTCAACGCGCCGCCGAACGTATCAACTACACATATAGTTCTGGCGGTTGAGTAATAGTTATCACGGTGCTCGTCGGACATGTGGCTGAAACTTGAGCAGTGTGTTCCCGAAGAGTGGGCGGGGAGAAACACGGTTCAAGGTAATGAAAAATAGTGTGGGTTGTCAACGGATGGTCAAAGAGATATACGATGCAGGGGATACGGTACCATCAACTATCTGTACAGTTGTCGATGAGGACGACGAGCTGACGTTCGGTGCGACAGTCGAAGTCGACGAGGGAGAGATTGCGTTCGCCGTGCCGGTCGAGGTGTACCACGGCTACGGCAGCGCGAAGCATATCTATCCCATCAAGCAAGTCGACGCGGTCTCGGACCTGTTCGTCACGGAGAGTCACTTCGAGGAGGTGTCGATAGCGGACAACGTTCAGCTCTACACGATGCCGCACGAAGCGCTCCGTTGAGCGCGCGGGTGGGGCGTGCCAACGACGCTGTCGCCCGTAAGCACCAGCCGGACCCGTACATTCATGACCTCGGCGGGGAAACGGCGCGACGAGCGGCCGCGCTGTGCGTGACTCTCGTTGACGTGGCGCTGTCGGAGCGAAGGGTCTACTTACCTCACCGTTCCCATCACGAGCAATGACACTCGGAGACGACGCCCGAGACTACCATCGGCGTCCGCCCGCGGGGAAAGTAGAGATAGCGACGACGAAGCCGACGAACACCCAGCGCGACCTGAGTCTGGCGTACTCGCCGGGCGTGGCCGCGCCGTGTCTCGACATCGCGGAGGACGANCCCAGCGCGACCTGAGTCTGGCGTACTCGCCGGGCGTGGCCGCGCCGTGTCTCGACATCGCGGAGGACGAAGACGCCGCCTACGAGTACACGGCGAAGGGTAATCTGGTCGGCGTCGTTTCCAACGGCTCCGCCGTCCTCGGGCTGGGGGACATCGGGGCGCAGGCGTCGAAGCCGGTGATGGAGGGCAAGGGCGTGCTGTTCAAGCGCTTTGCCGACATCGACGTGTTCGACGTCGAGTTCGACCACGACGACCCCCGAGCGTTCGTGGAGTCGGTCGCCGCGATGGAGCCGACGTTCGGCGGCATCAACTTAGAAGACATCCGTGCGCCCGAATGCTTCGAAATCGAGGAATCCCTGCGCGAGCGGATGGATATCCCCGTGTTCCACGACGACCAGCACGGCACGGCCATCATCTCCGGGGCGGCGCTTCTGAACGCCGCCGACATCGCGGACAAGGAGCTGTCGTCGCTGAACGTCACCTTCTCGGGGGCGGGCGCGGCCGCGACCGCGACGGCGCGGTTCTACGTCTCGCTGGGCATCCCTCACGAGAACATCACGCTGTGCGACATCGACGGCGTCCTCTCGGAGTCGCGGGCCGAAGCCGGCGAACTCGACGAGTACGCCGAGCCGTTCGCCCGCGGCGTCGACGAGGGCTCGCTGTCGGACGCAATCGAGGGCGCGGACGTGCTCGTCGGCCTCTCGGTCGGCGGCATCGTCAGCCAGGAGATGGTGCGGTCGATGGCCGACAATCCCATCATCTTCGCCATGGCGAATCCGGAGCCCGAAATCGCCTACGAGGACGCGAAGGACGCCCGCGACGACACGGTTATCATGGCCACCGGGCGCTCCGACTATCCGAATCAGGTGAACAACGTGCTCGGATTCCCCTTCATCTTCCGCGGCGCGCTCGACGTGCGCGCGACCGAAATCAACGAGGAGATGAAGCGCGCGGCCGCCGAGGCGCTGGCGAACCTCGCCCGACAGGACGTGCCCGACGCGGTCGTCAAGGCCTACGGCGACGGCCCGCTCCAGTTCGGCCCCGACTACCTCATCCCCAAGCCGCTCGACCAGCGCGTCCTCTACGAGGTGACGCCCGCCGTCGCCGAGGCGGCCATGGAGAGCGGCGCGGCCCGCCGCGAGCGCGACCTCGACGACTACCGCGAGGAGTTGGAAGCCCGCCTCGGGAAGTCCCGCGAGATGATGCGCGTCGTCCTCAACAAGGCGGCATCGAACCCCAAGCGGGTCGTCCTCGCGGAGGGCGAAGACGAGAAGATGATTCGCGCCGCGAGCCAGTTGGTCGAAGAGAGCATCGCTGAACCGATTCTCGTCGGCCGGACGAAAGAGATTCTCCGCACCGCCGAGGACCTCGGCCTCGACTTCGACCCGACCATCGCGGACCCCGAAAGCGGCGAGTGGAACCACTACGTCGACCACCTCTACGAGCGCCGCCAGCGCAAGGGTCTCACCCGGACCGAGGCGGCCGAACTCGTGCGGGGCGACTCGAACTACTTCGCCAGCGTGATGGTCGAAGTCGGTGACGCGGACGCGATGCTGACCGGCCTCACGCACCACTACCCGTCGGCGCTGCGCCCGCCGCTCCAGATTATCGGCACGGCCGACGACGCCGACTACGCCGCCGGCGTCTACATGCTGACGTTCCGGAACCGGGTCGTCTTCTGCGCCGACGCGACGGTCAACCTCGACCCCGACGAGAACGTGCTCGCGGAGGTGACGAAACACACCGCCGAGCTCGCCCGGCGCTTCAACGTCGAACCCCGCGCGGCGCTGCTCTCGTACTCGGACTTCGGGAGCGTCACGAACGAGGGCACGCGCAAGCCCCGAAACGCCGTCGAACAACTGCACGCCGACCCCGACGTGGACTTCCCGGTGGACGGCGAGATGCAGGCCGACACCGCCCTCGTCGAGGAGATGCTGACCGACACCTACGACTTCGCGGAACTCGACGACCCCGCGAACGTCCTCGTGTTCCCGAACCTCGAAGCGGGGAACATCGGCTACAAGCTCCTCCAGCGGCTCGGCGGCGCGGAGGCTATCGGCCCNCCCCGCGAACGTCCTCGTGTTCCCGAACCTCGAAGCGGGGAACATCGGCTACAAGCTCCTCCAGCGGCTCGGCGGCGCGGAGGCTATCGGCCCGATGCTCGTCGGCATGGACAAACCCGTCCACGTCCTCCAGCGCGGCGACGAGGTCAAAGACATCGTCAATCTGGCGGGGGTCGCCGTGGTGGACGCCCAATCGGAGTAGCGGCCCCGAGCGGAGCGAGGGACTTTTTGGTCCAGCTTTTTGCGGAGAGGGTGAGCGGAGCGAACCCGAACCGGAAAAAGGTGGTCGTTCGATCTCGCGGGGGTCGCCGTGGTGGACGCCCAATCGGAGTAACCCGGCCGTCGACGGCGCACCCGACCGCCCGCTCGGGCGCGCCGGCACGAGAAATTAAATAGATTCGGCCGAGTCAGGGAGTATGGTCGAGTTGGGCACACACACGTCGGCGTCGGAGCGCCGGTTCGCACTCGGGTGGGTCGGGATGGCCATCGTGATGTCGTTCGCGGTCGCTGCCATCGATTTCCTCGAACTGCCGTTACAGACGGTGTACGTGTTCGCGGCGGGCGTGACGCTCCGGGAAGCCATCGGACTGGCGGTCTGGGCGCTCCGGCGCTGAAAGCGGGGCGCGGCCGACTTCTCACTCCCCGGCGACCAGCCTCCTCGCTTTTGTGCGTTCGCTGAGAATATCGAACCATGTTCGACCAACTCCTCTTTCCGACCGACGGGAGCGACGGCGCGGACGCCGTCCTCGACCACGTCGTCGACATGGCCGCCGCCCACGACGCGACCCTCCACCTACTGCACGTCGCCCCGCCGGAACCCGAGCGCCGCCCGAGCCTGACCGGCGGCTCCGAGGGCGACGACGCCGGCGACGACCCCAGCGAACGCCGCCGAAGCGACGGCGAGCGATTCGTGAGCGACGCCGCGGCCCGCGCGTCGCAGTCCGACGTGACGGTCGTGACGAGCGTCGAACGCGGCGAACCGTATCAGGTCATCACCGAGTACGCGGCCGAGCAGGACGCCGACCTCGTGGTCATGCCGACCCACGGGCGGACGGGGTTGAGCCGCCTGCTCCTCGGGAGTACCACGGAGCGCGTCGTCCGGCGGTCGGACGTGCCCGTGCTCACCGTTCGGCCGGACGCGGCGACCGACCTCGCGTACCCCTACGCCGACGTGCTGACGCCCACCGACGGGAGCGCTTGCGCGACCGCGGCGGTCACGTTCGGGAGCGAGTTGGCCGCGGCGACCGACGCGGCGCTCCACGCGGTGTCGGTCGTCAACGTCGCCGCCTTCGGCGCGGACATCCGCGGACCGCTCCTCCTCGACGAACTCGAAGAGCGGGCGAGCGACGCGGTCGACGCGGCGAGCGACACGGCGGCCGCCGCGGGCGTCGAGACTATCAGGAAGTCGGTCGGCCGCGACGTGTCGATTCACGACGGCATCCTCGCGTACATCGACGAGTACGACGTGGACATCGTGGTGATGGGAACCCACGGCCACACGGGGTTCGACCGCTACATGCTCGGCAGCGTCGCCGAGAAACTGGTCCGGTCCTCGCCGGTGCCGGTCGTGACGGTCAGAGAGCCGCGAGAGGAGTAGGGCGGGGTCGCCGGGCGTCGGGGCGAGTCAGCCCGAGTCGGCGGACCCGACGGACCGACCGCGTCCGCCCGTCAGTTCCGAAGTAGCGACGTGACGCCCGCGGTCTCAGCGATAACCCAGCCGACGAAGACGAGATACGCCGCGCCGAGCGCGTAGCACTCCAGCCGCGAGAGCGACAGGTCCGTTCGGAGCAGGCCGAAAAGCAGGACGGTCGCCAGCGTCAGCACGCCCAGCATGGGGACGGCGACGGCGAAGTCCACCGGAACGCTCCCGACGATGAGGACGCCCACGGGGATGGCGACGAGCAGGTCGAACGTGTTCGACCCGAGGACGTTGCCGAGGCTCGTCGCGCTGTTGCCGTCGGCGGCCGAGCGGACGCTGACGAGCGTGTCGGGGAGGCTCGTCGCGGCGGCGACGACCGTGACGCCCGCGAGGAACGTCGGGACGCCGAACGTCGCGCTGAGCGACTCGACGCTCCCGACCAGTTGCTCGACGCCGACGAGGATGACGAGGAGGCCGCCGAGGAGCCGCGCCCACTCGCGGCCGATGCCGTCAGCGACGCCCGCGTCCTCGGCTTCGTGCTCCGACACGTCCTGCCACTGGATGAATAGGTAGAGCCCGTAGAGGAGCAGTGGGATGAGCGCGATGGGGCGGGTGAGTTCTCCCGTCAGCGGCGGGCCGTCGGGCACGGGGAAGTAGATGACCGCCAGCGAGAAGGTGACGACGAGCGTGGCGACGGCGACCANGAGTTCTCCCGTCAGCGGCGGGCCGTCGGGCACGGGGAAGTAGATGACCGCCAGCGAGAAGGTGACGACGAGCGTGGCGACGGCGACCATGTAGAACTGCGCCTCCTTGTAGACGACGAGCCGACTGGTTTCGAGGTCGCCGTCGGTGGCGAGCCCCGACAGCGCCGGAATCACGAGGATGTTGAAGATGGCCGAGCCGACGATCGCGCCGACGCCCATGTCGAAGACGCCCGCGGTCGCGGCGACGGCGACGCTGGCGAACTCGGGAAAGCTCGACCCGAGGGCGACGATGATAGAGCCCTGCACGACCGCGGGGAGGCCGTAGTACGCCGCGAGGTGGTCGGCGGACTCTTCGAGCCACCCGCTGCCGACCCAGATGAGACCGGTCATCAGGAGAATCACGGCGACGTTCGCGAGCGGCGACGACGGGAGGAGACTGCCGAGGGCCATTGGAAGCCCGTTCAGCGACGCGGAAAAAGAAGCCACCGACACGGGGTGGTCGCGCGCGCCGGGGAGGTCGGTGGCCCGCGAGGTCGGTTGGTCGGCGGGCCGCGGGCGCGGCGGGTCGTCAGTCGTCGCCGTGGGCGGACTCGGGCGTGAACGTGACGCCGCCGATTTCGATTTCGTCGGGGACGCGGTCGGTGTCGTGCGCGCCGACCGGGGGGAGGTTCGCGTCGGCCGCGGGCGACGCGTCGAGGTCGGTCACAGAGGCGAGTGTCTCCATCTCGCCGTCGGCCTCGCGGGCGTCCTGGTCGATGCGCATCGAACAGAACTCGACGCCGCACATCGAGCAGAAGCGCGCCTCCTTGTAGTTGTCGCCGGGAAGCGTCTGGTCGTGGTACGACCGCGCCCGCTCGGGGTCGAGCGCGAGGTCGAACTGCCGCGCCCAGTCGAACTCGTAGCGGGCCTCCGAGAGCGCGTCGTCCCAGTCGCGCGCGCCGGGGAGGTCGGTCGCCACGTCGGCCGCGTGGGCGGCGATTCGGTAGGCCGCGAGCCCCTCGCGCACGTCCTCGCGGTCGGGGAGGCCGAGGTGTTCTTTGGGCGTGACGTAACACAGCATCGCCGCGCCGGCGCGCCCCGCCTCGGTCGCGCCGATGGCGCTCGTGATGTGGTCGTAGCCCGGAGCCACGTCGGTGACGAGCGGCCCGAGGACGTAGAACGGCGCGCCGTCGCAGACCTGCTGTTGGCGCTCGACGTTCTCGGCGATTTGGTCCATCGGGACGTGGCCGGGACCCTCGACCATCACCTGCACGCCGTGGTCCCACGCGGTCCGCGTGAGTTCGCCCAGCGTGTCGAGTTCGGCGAACTGCGCGTCGTCGCCGGCGTCGGCCAGACAGCCGGGTCGGAGGCCGTCACCGAGCGAGAACGTCACGTCGTGCTCGGCGAAGATATCGCAGATGTCCTCGAACGCGACGTACAGGGGGTTCTGCTCGCCGTGTTCTTCCATCCACTGGGCGAGGATGGAGCCGCCGCGGGAGACGATGCCCGTCTTCCGGCCGTCGGTAAGCGGGAGGTGCTCCATCAGCACGCCCGCGTGAATCGTCATGTAGTCGACGCCTTGCTCGGCCTGTTTCTCGATGACGTCGAGGAGCAGGTCGCGGGTGATGTCCTCGGGGCTGTCGACGCGCTTGACCGCCTCGTAGATGGGGACGGTGCCGATGGGGACCGGCGAGTACGCGACGTTCGCCTCGCGAATCTCGTCGAGGTTCGACCCCGTCGAGAGGTCCATCACCGTGTCCGCGCCGTAGTGGACCGCGGTGTGGAGTTTCTCCAACTCCTCGGTGAGGTCGCTCGTCGTCTCGCTGTTGCCGATGTTCGCGTTGACCTTCGTGGCGAACTCGCGGCCGATAATCATCGGGTCGAGCGAGTCGTGATTGCGGTTCGCGGGGACGACCGCCTGCCCCTCGGCGACCTGCTTCCTGACGAACTCGGGGTCGCGGTTCTCGCGCGCTGCGACCCGTTTCATCGCCGGGGTGATGGTTCCCGCTCGGGCGTGTTGAAGTTGTGTCGACGCCATTGATTACCTAGTGATACAACTAGCTAATAACAGTTGTGACAGCTGCGGCAGTCGGGCGAGAGTAGCAGGTGAGAACACGGACGGATTCGCGTCAAGAACCCACGACGGTGTTGGAAAAGCGTCGGTCGTTAGTCGGGTACCGCCGTCGGAAGCACTCCCGCGGCGGGCGTCAGAAATCGCCGGTGACGATGTCGGCGACGCGTTCGCGGTCGAACAGCGTTGCGCCCTCGAAGGCGTCCGGGTAGATGTTCAAGGCCGCCTGTTCGGTGTGATAGAAGTTGATTATCGGCCCTTGGTCGAGATATCCAGCGGGATAGACCGCCCCGTCCTGAACGGCTCGGACCTGGCTCGCGACCGGGTCGTCCTGTAACGGTTCGACCACGGCCTCCCGGAACTCCGACTCGGACGCACCACCGTAGTTGCGGACGAGCAGTACCTCGGGGTCGACTTCGAGGACGGCCTCCAGGTCGATTGTGCTGTTGTTGGTCCCGCTGAAGTGTTCGATGTCCGTCCCCGCAAGCGCGTCTTGTAGCCGCAGGTCTCGCCACTGCTTGGTGCTGATTCCGCCGTCGTCGAAGCGGAACGGATAGAACTCATCGCCCTCTTGACCGGCCGGATAGACCAGCAGTGCAGTCGGGCGTTGGTCGGCCGGTGGGATTCGCTCGTCAATCGTCTCGAGCATCTCCCCGTGGAGGTCGACAAACGCCTCGTACCGCGGCCGGGCCCGAAACACGTCGGCGACCAGTTCGAACATCTCGTAGAGTTCGTAGTAGCGGTAGCCGTCGTGCCACTCCGAGCTGTGCTTGCGACTGAAATTCCCGAAGAAGGGACCGATCTCGGTTCGGACTTCCTCGACGTCGCTGCGGTCCCAGCCGTACCAGTTCACCAGTAGATTGGGGTCCAGAAGGTGAGCGTCGGCGTTCAGTTCGTACACCAGCTCTTTCGGCACGCCGTCTCCGACTAGCTCCACGATAGCGTCCGCGTCGAACTCGACACCGGGCAGTGCTTCGAACGCCTCGTTCGCGAAGCGCGCGTGGTTCTGGATGCCGAGCGTCTGTCCCCCGCCGAGCGCGAACCCCATGTCCGCGAGGGTCGGTAACAGCGCGGTCCACCGCTCCGGCGGCCCGTCGAACTCGACCGCACCCATCGGTTCGATCGAGACGGTGTACGACCCACCGGTGTCGCTTGTGGCGCTCGACTCATCGGTGGTCGCCACTGCCGTGGTGTCCGGCTCACTGGTCGAACTGTCGGTCGTGCCGTCAGTCCCGCTCTCGCCGCCACCGAGACACCCTGCGAAGAGCGCGGTACCGAGGGCAGCGCCACTTCCCAGCAAGTCCCTACGCGTTGGGTTGGTTCGCTTCATTACGAACTCTGAATTAGGTCGGCCTAAAAAATATAGCGGTTCGGCTACGTTGTTTGTCGACGCCACGGGGCGTGAGGACTAATTCAGCTGCCGGTTTTGCTACTCGATAGGTAGCGGTTCCAGCTGGAGTCACGGAAATCGATTGAAACGGAACGAGCCGCCGGACGTCGAGGCGAGCGGACACACCGCCGCTACCCCCAGTTTCGTTATCCCTCGTAGCCGGCGTACTCCATCAGGCTCGCGAAGATGTCGGTGTCCATCGCCTCCTTGTAGACGACGCCGCTCAGCATGCCGCCGGGGTAGAAGTTGTCGTTCATGACGTGGTTGACCTTGTGGCAGTGCATGAGGTAGACACCGGGTTGGGCGTCAGCCGTGAACTCAATGGTGTGGCGCTCCGCGGGCGCGATGTTCGTCACGTCCATGTCGTGGCGGGCGGCCTCGGGGACGACGCCGCCGTCCTTCTCGACGACCTGGAAGCGGTGGTTGTGGATGTGCATCGGGTGGCTCATGTAGCCCGCGTTGACGTAGTGGACCCGGACGGTGTCGCCCTGCTCGACGATGATGGGCGAGCCGTCCTCGGGGTGGAGCGTCCGCGGCGCGCTCTTGCCGTTGACGGTGAACACGTCGGGCTTCCGGTCCCGGGGGTCGTAGGTCACGTTCTCGCCGGCCATCTGCCGGGGGAGCCGTGAGTCCCAGTCGCGAACGGTCATGAAGTACTCCCGGTCGGCCGGCTCGTACCCCTTCGGGTCGACGCGGAGGATGCCGTACATCCCCATCTCGATGTGCCGGTGGGTCTGGTAGTGACAGTGGTAGAGGTGCGTCCCGGGGACGTTCGCCGGGATGGTGTAGGTGTGTTTCTCGCCGGGGTCGACTCGGATGCCCGTCGTCGTCGGCACGCCGTCGTCCTTCCAGGCCTTGCGCACGCCGTGGAAGTGGACCGTGTGCGGGCGCATCCCGTCGGTGTTGTCCAGCGTGACCTCCATGTCGTTGCCCTCGGTCGTCCGGAGAATCGGCCCGGGGACGCTCGGCTCGCCGTCGTCGGCGCTGAACGCCCACACCTGCGGGAGTTCGACCGGCCCGCCCATCGTTTCGAGGGGGTGGGCCGCGTGGCGCGCCGGCGCGCTCTTGAGGGTGACCTGTCCGCCCTGTTCGTCCACCTGCACGACCTCCGGCGGACTGGTGTACGGCAGACTCGACTCGCTCGTCTGGGCGACCGTCGTCTCGTCCGCACCGACGGCGGCGTTGCCGTCATCGTTCGTGGGCGCGGCGCACCCCGCGAGGCCGAGCGCTCCGACGCTTCCCGTTGCGGCGAGGAATTCGCGACGCGATACCGTCGAACCGGGTGCACCGACGTAGTTTCGCATTACAGTCGGTCGTTGCCCGGGGGTATGGAATACCGTCTCGCCGGTTCCCGACGCACAGGAGTTTACCGAACATGTTCGGCATTGCCGATACGTACCGGGCGGGAAAACAGTCGACTCGGGCGTACCAGTCAGAATCGACGGCCATCGGTTCGACCGCACCGACGCTGGTGCCCCCCACGACTTTCATACGCCCCGGAGGTGTATCGGGAATCGAACCGACGGCGCGCGGGTCGCCGCCGAGCAATCCACTCTCACGCAGATGTCGACCAATCCACTCTCAGACGCGCTCGAACCGGACTTCGAGACGGTGTTCGCCGCCCTCACCAGCCCGCAGTGTCGGGCGGTTCTCAGGCGGCTCGACGGGCCGATGACCGCCTCGGACATCGCCGCCGCGTGCGACCTCCCGCGGTCGACGGTGTACCGAAAGCTCGAACAGATGGTCGAGGCGGGGCTCCTCGAAAAGCGCGACCGCGGCCGCGACGCCGCCCGCTACGCGCTCGGCTTCGAGGAAGTCGTCGTGACGCGCGAACCCGGCGACCTCTCGCTTTCGGTGTCGTCGCCGTCGCGGTCGGCCTCGGACCAGCTCTCGACGATGTGGTCGGCCGTCAGCGACCAGACCGACGACTGAGACCTACCCGACCGTCGCGTCGTCCCGCGCGAGAAACGCCTTCATCACTTTGCCCTCCGCCCGGTGGAGCTTCTCGCTCGTCGTCGACTTCGCCAGCCCCACGGCCTCGGCGAGCCCGGTGAGCGTGCACGTCCGCGGCGTGTCGTAGTACCCCTCAGAGACGGCCGTTTCGAGGAGGTCGTACTGGTCGTCGGTGAGCAGCGACTCCGTGTCTATCGACTGGTGGATGGAGACGAGGTCGAACGGGATGCCGAACTGCGTGAGCTGTTCGCCCAACTCCGAGAGGTTCGCCCGCGGCGCGGTCACCTCGACTGTCACCTCGCCGTCGACGATGGTGATGGGCAGTTCCAGCGGGATGCCCACCTCGCTGAGCGTGAGAATCAACAGCGGCTCGGTCGTCTCGAACTGCACGAGCGCGCGCTCCGGCTGCGCTTCGAGAATCGTCACCGAGACGACCGAGTCGTACTCGTCGATAGTGGTGACGACGGGTTCGATGTCGGCCGCCCGTATCTCGACGAGGCCGACGCCCGTCTCGTCGGCCGGCATCGCCGCGAGCACGGTGAACTCGGCGTCCGGATAGCGGCCCGAGAGGTCGGAGACCCAGACCTGCTCGGGGAGCGTGATGGAGAGTGTTGCCCGGGGCATCGGTAGTGAAACGAAGTCGTCCCCGCCGCACAAAGATACTTCCGAACATGTTCGCCCTTCGGCCGCGTTTCGGGAACCACCGAGACGGGTTTTTCACCGGACCACCGACCGTCGAGTATCGAGCGGGGCGGGTCCACCGCCTCGCCATCCTCAATCATGAGTTCGAACGACACCACATCTCCGACGCTCGGCCGGCGAACCGTACTTCGACTCCTCGGCGGCGCGGCCGTCTCCGCGACTGCACTGGGAGGCGCCGCTGACGCCGCGCGAGCGCAGTCGGGGACCGACCTCGATTCGTGGTTCGCACAGACCTCGAACTACGACGGGGTGGTGGACGAGACGGGACGCTCGACGGTGACGGTGACGGTGGGGTCGCAGGCCAACGGCGGGGCGTTCGGCTTCGGCCCGGCCGCCGTGCGCGTCGACCCCGGAACGACCGTCGTTTGGGAGTGGACCGGGAAGGGCGGGTCGCACAACGTCGCCGCCGAGGACGGGAGCTTCGAGTCCGACCTCGTCGGCGACAGCGGCCACACGTTCGAGCGGACGTTCGATTCGACCGGCGTCTACACCTACGTCTGCACGCCGCACGAGACGCTCGGCATGAAGGGCGCAATCGTCGTCGGTGACGCCGGCGGCGCGACCGCGACCGAGGCAGCCGACTCGACCGACTCGGCCGGCGAGGGCGAGTCGGAGTCCACCGAGGCCGCCGGCGAGGGAGACGCGGACCTCGACGCGTGGTTCGAAAACACCTCGAACTTCGACGGCGTGGAGGCGCAGACCGGCCTCCAGCGCGTGACGGTCGAGGTCGGGTCGCAGGCCAACGGCGGGGCGTTCGGCTTCGGTCCCGCGGCGATTCGCGTCTCGAAGGGGACGACCGTCGCGTGGACGTGGTCCGGCGAGGGCGGGTCGCACAACGTCGCCGCCGAGGACGGGAGCTTCGAATCCGACCTCGTCAGCGCCGGCGACCACACGTTCGAACACACCTTCGAAAAGGCCGGGACGTACACCTACGCCTGCACGCCGCACAAGACGCTCGGCATGAAAGGGGCAGTCGTCGTCACCGACGACGAGGGCGGGTCGAACGCGCAGGTGGCCGAACCGTTCGGTGACCCCGGGACCGAGCGCCTCGGCGGCATCGCGCTGGCCGGGACGTTCGGCGCGATGCTGGCGTCGCCCGCGCTGTTCGGCACGTTCATGTGGCTCAAAGGCGAGGGCGGCGAGTCGGCGGGAGAGACGTATCCGAAGGAGAAGTCGGAGTAAGTCGCCCGCAGGAGGAGTCGGGGGAGTCGATGCCGTGTTGAATCGTTTTCTCGAATCACGCGCTCAGAACAGCGACGCGAGCACCCCCGGGATATCGACGTGGAACCCCAACCGCTGGACTCCCGTGTAGCCGAGGTAGATGCCGACGATACCCAAGATTCCGGCGAGGTTGGGCGGGGCCGGAATCGGTGTTTCTATGAGGCCGAACAGGGCTCCGGCGAAGACGCCTGCCAGCAGGGCCAAAACGAGTTGTGAGGCCATAGACGTGTCATCCGCGTTCCCCGATAAATAGGTACAGCATCGACGCGAGCGCGGGGACAGTCCGCCCACGGTTCGAGACGGGACTACTCCACGTACACCCGTGTCACGTGCCCGCCGCAGCCGCACTGTTCGACATACTCGTACGCCACGCCGTCGAACCGTTCCGCGAGCGCGTCGTAGAGGTACGTCTCCGGGTGGCCGTGGTCGCCGTGCGTGACGAGGTTGACGTGGTGGCCGGCGGCCGTGTGTTCGACCGCGGCGACCGCCTCCGCAACGACGAGGTCGCGGTCGGCGGCGTGTCGCGGGAGTTCGAGGTTCGCGGACCACGAGGTGTCGTGGACGCGGTCGGTCGCCGTGTCGGGCGTGTCGTGGTCGTGGGCCGCGGGTCGCGAATCGGTCGTCATTACGCTTCGAGGAACGGCGTCCGGCTCAAAGAGCGACTATCCGAACATGTTCGTCCGAGCTGTGCGAGGCCGGGAAGCGGCGTGTAGAGCCTATACGAGGCGTGTGAACCACGACGTGTATGGAGATACAACGCAAGACCATCGCGAAGGCAATCGTCGTCGTGTTCGTCTTCAACCTCGTCGTGATGGGTGCGGGCGCGTGGTTCGCCTATCAGGAGGCCCCACCCATCCCCGACGAGGTTGTCGGACCCGACGGCGATGTCGTCGCCAACGGCGACGTGATTCGAGAGGGCAAGACGGTGTTCCAGAAAGACGGCCTGATGAACCACGGGTCGATACTGGGCAACGGCGCGTACTACGGCGCGGACTACACCGCCGACGCGCTGGACTTGAAAGTCCAGTTCATGCGGAACTACTACGCCCAAGAGCGGTACGGTGAGAGCTACGACCAACTCGACTCCGCGGACCAAGCGGCCGTCGCCAACGTGGTGAAATCCGACCTCGACGACAGCTACGAGGGCGGGGCGATTCGGTACACCGCGGCCGAGGTCTACGCCCACGAGCAGGTCCGCCAGGAGTACGTCGAGCGCTACCACGAGGGCGACCACGAGCGCGGCGTGCCCGTGAACATGATCGACTCCGAGGAGGAGGCGCGGGCGTTCGCGGACTTCGCCATGTGGACGGCGTGGTTCTCCCACACCGACCGCCCCGACGGCACCCACTCGTACACGAACGACTGGCCGTACCAGCCCGGCGCGGGCAACGACGCCACCGCCGCCTCGATGACGTGGAGCGTCATCGCCATGGTGCTCCTCGTCGCGGGCGCGGGCCTCGGCATCTGGCTGTACAAGTCGGTCGAACTCCCCGAGCCGTCGGCCGAGGACATCACGGTGCCCGAACCGGGCGACGTGAGCGTCTTCCCGAGCCAGCGGGCGGCGCTCCGGTTCATCCCGGTCGCCGCAGGGTTGTTCTTGGCGCAGGTGCTGTTGGGCGGCCTGCTCGCGCACTTCTACATCGAGCGCGCCGGGTTCTTCGGCATCGAGTCGATATTCGGCGTGCCCATCCTGCAACTGCTCCCGTTCGCCATCGCCAAGACGTGGCACATCGACCTCGGCATCCTCTGGATCGCCGCGACGTGGCTCGGCGCGGGGCTGTTCCTCCCGCCGCTTCTGACCGGCTACGAGCCGCCGAAGCAGTCGAGGTACATCAACGTCCTCCTCGGCGCGATCGTCGTCGTCGTGGTCGGCGGCCTGTCGGGCATCTGGCTGGGCGCGAACGGCTACATCGACGGCTCGCTGTGGTGGATTCTCGGCAACGAGGGGCTCGAATACCTCGAAGTCGGGAAGCTCTGGCAGTTCGGCATCCTCGCCGGCTTCCTCATCTGGGCGGGGCTGGCCGTCCGCGGCCTGAAACCGCTTCTCGATAAGGAACCGCCGTACGGGCTGGCGCACATGATTCTGTACGCCGGCGGCTCCATCGCCCTCCTGTTCACCGCGGGCTTCCTCTTTACCCCCGAGACGAATATCGCCGTCACGGAGTTCTGGCGCTGGTGGGTCGTCCACATGTGGGTCGAGGGGGCGTTCGAGTTCTTCATCGTCGCCATCGTCGGCCTGACGCTGGTGTCGATGAACCTGCTGTCCCGCCGGAGCGCCGAGAAGGCCGTCATGCTCCAGGCGCTTCTCGTCATGGGGACGGGCATCATCGGCGTCTCGCACCACTACTGGTGGGTCGGAATGCCCGACATGTGGGTGCCCATCGGGAGCGTCTTCTCGACGCTCGAACTCATCCCGCTGGTGTTCATCCTCTACGAGGCGCTCGGGCAGTACCGCGCGATGTCGGGCGAGTCGTTCCCGTACCGCCTGCCGTTCATGTTCATCGTCGCCAGCGGCGTCTGGAACTTCGTCGGCGCGGGCGTCCTCGGCTTCTTCATCAACCTCCCGCTCATCAACTACTACGAGCACGGGACGTACCTGACGGTCGGCCACGCCCACGCCGCGATGTTCGGCGCGTTCGGCTTCCTCGCGCTCGGCATGGTCACCTACATGCTCCAACTGTCCATCGACGCCGAGCGCTGGGACGGCTCGTGGCTGCGCGCCGCCTTCTGGTGTTGGAACGTCGGCCTCGTCTTGATGGTGTTCGTCTCCGTCCTCCCGGTCGGCTTCCTCCAGCTGGAGACGGCGTTCACCGGGAGCTACGCCGCCGCCCGGAGCGTCGCCTTCTACGACCAGCCGCTGATACAGACGCTGTTCTGGGCGCGGCTCCCCGGCGACACGCTCATCATCCTCGGGACGGTCATCTACGCGGCCGACCTCGTCAGAAAGCGGTTCGTCCTCCGGCAGTCCGCCGACGACCCGAGCGTCGAGGACATGGCCGTCGCCGAGGGCATCCTGGGCGACGACTAACTGGCGAGGCTCTGTCGAACCGATTCTTTTCTGTTAGTTTGTCGGAGTCGTGCTGAATAGAGAGCGCGAGTCGGTTATCATAGCCAGTTTCTCCACACCAAGTGTAGGAGGTTTCAGTTCCTCGAATCGCGTATCCAAGATAGAATATATCTTGCCCAAACCACAGCACCGACACCTGCTACCAAGATAGCAATTCCAAGGAGAGCCAACTTAACGGAGGTATTCGGTAGCACATTCTCACTACCTCAGTTTTGATTGTAGGTTTGTTGGTAGAGCAGAGTGTGAAGACTCCTACCTCGAAATTTTTCCTGAATGGATGTCGATGGCGTGCTAAACTCACCCTCTGTCTGTGTCACACCACACCTATCAGATGACTGTCACACAACAGCGCGGCCGACGACTGATTAACGCGTTCTGGTTTCTCTTTGATGTCGGCTCTCCCGACTCACTCCCACGCGAGGGCCAGCCCCGTCGCGGCCCCGACGACGACCGTTCCACCGAGCGTCGCAATCACGCCCAGCGCCCCGAGCAACAGCGGGACGACGAGAAACAGGACGACACCCCTCGCGAGCGCCGCCATCGGCCCCATCCCGACCGGCGCTTCGAACGGACTGCCCTCCATCACGACCACCGCGAATTCGAGCAGGTACATCGGGACGGGGAGCGCGAGCAATCCCACGAGGCCGCCGACGAGCGCGCCGCGGACTCGGGAGTTCGGCCCGCCGAGTCGCCGCCAGAGCAGGCTTGCGAGCAGGCCGCCGCCGAGAAAGCCTCCAGCGACGAGCACCGCCATCGGCCCGGAAGGGACGGCCGGGTCGCCGCCGGTCAGCAACGCGACCACCGGCTCAGCGAGCACGTACCAGAGCGCGAACGCACCGCCCGCGAGGGCGAACGTGAGCGACGGGCGACGACGCGCGGCGGCGAGGACCGAGGTCCGAGGCATACGGGAGATTCGTCGTACCGGGAGAAGAAGTTCGCGGGCGGTGGAGAACCGACCGACGACGGGCGAAACCGGGCCGAAAAACGACGTGACCGGGCGCTACTCGACGACGACCGCGCCTTTCATCCCGACCGTCTCGTGGGGCGTACAGGCGTATTTGTACGTCCCGGCCTCCTCGAAGGTGTGTTCGAACGTGTGGCCGCTACTACCCGCCAACTCCGATTCGAAGCTCCCGTCGTCGGCGGCGACGTTGTGCGAGCCGCCCTCGCCGTTCCATTCCCAGACGACCGTGGTGCCCGGTGAGACGCGCACGGCGGCCGGGCCGAAGCCGAACGCCCCGCCGTTGGCCTGCGCACCGACCGTCACCGTCACCGTCGAACTCCCCGTCTCGTCAACCACGCCGTCGTAGTTGTCCACGTTGTCGAACCAGCCGTCGAACTGCGGGGCGCTCCCGCCGCCGGACCCGCTCTCCGCGTCGGTCGTTTCGCCGGAGTCGGTCGTCGGCTCCGGGGTCGATTCGGCGGTCGTCGCGTCGTCGCCGTCCGCCTCGGCCGCGTTCGCGGCGCCGCCGTCGGAGCCGGAACAGCCGGCGAGCGCCGTCGACAGCGCCGCCGTCGCAGTCAGTGCCGTGAAGCGCCGTCTCGTGAGATTGGAGTCGCTCGTCATCAGGTGTACCTCGGCGGCGACGGATGCAAGCGGTTATCCCGAACGTGTTCGGGTCGTCTCCCGCGCGCCGCCACCTGCCGAGGCGTCAGTCGCCCGCCGACCGCGTCGTCGGCATCGGGCCGTCGTAGTCGGCGGGCACGTACTCACAGAGCGGGTCGCTCGCCAATGGGTCGCCGGTGTGGGCGTACGCCCGCGACCGACTGCCGCCGCAGACGTGGCGGAACTCGCACGCGCCGCACTTCCCGCCGAGGGCGTCGCGGTCCCGAAGCGACCGGAAGAGGTCGCTCTCGCGGTATCGCTCGACGAGGCCGCCGTCGCGGACCGAACCGGCGGACGCGGGGAGGAAGCCCGACGGGAACAGCTCGCCGGTGTGGCTGACGAAGGCGAAGCCGTCGCCCGCGGTGATGCCGAGCCGGCGGCCGATGCCGTCGGTCGGGGGCGCGTCGCTCGCGTCACGCCGGCGCTGGATGGCGACCCTCCGGTAGTGGGGCGCTTCGGTCGTCTTGACGCCGAAGGGGGCTTCCTCGCTCACTTCGGTCAGCCACTCCATGACACGCTCGGCGCGCTCCGGGGAAATCGGATCGAGGACGCGCCCGCGCCCGACGGGGACGAGGAAGAACACGGACCAGAGCACCGCCCCGAGGTCGGCCACGAGGTCGCAGAGCGCCGGGAGTTCGTCGACCGTCTCGGCGCAGACGGTCGTGTTTATCTGGAGCGGGAGGCCGGCCTCGCGGGCCGCGCGGGCGGCCGCGACGGTCTGGTCGAAGCTCCCGTCTTCTCCCCGGAAGGCGTCGTGCGACGCCGCGGTCGCGCCGTCGAGGCTGAGCGCCATGCGCCTGACGCCCGCGTCGGCGAGGTCTGCGACCGTTTCGGGCGTCAGCGACGACGTTCCGCTCGGGGTGAGCGTCATCCGGAGGCCGAGGTCGGTTCCGTACCCGACGAGCTCCACGAGGTCCGAGCGCGCCAGCGGGTCGCCGCCGGAGAGGACGACGAGTTGGCCCGGGCCGAACTCGCGGGCCTGGTCGAGCAGGCGTTTTCCTTCGGCGGTGGTCAGTTCGTCGGGGTGTCGCGCGGGCGTCGCATCGGCCCGGCAGTGGTCGCACGCGAGGTCGCACGCCTGCGTGATCTCCCAGATGAGGACGAACGGCCGCCGCGAGGTGTCGATGCTCGACGGGTCCGGCGGGGCGGTCGCCGTCGGCGGCGCGCCGGCGTCACTCTCCGCGTCGGTGTTGGCTTCGGCGTCGGCGTCGGTGTCGACGTGTGGCGGTCGAGACATGGCTCTTGTCGTGCGGTTCGGCGTCGCGGAAGGTGAGCCACGCCCCGAACGTGTTCGGCCGACTGGCCGGGGAAACCGAATCGAACACGTTCGGGGTGAGCTTCCTGCGCTGTCGCCCCCACGACACGCATATGGACCACGAGGCGTACCTCGACGGACTCGACGCACCGACCGAGCGAGCGGTGGACTTCCTCGACGTGCGGGAGCTGCCGCCGCCGGAACCCCTCACGGAGACGATGAACCGCCTCACCGACCTCGACGGCGAAACCGTATTCGTCCAGCTTAACGACCGCGAGCCGAAGTTCCTCTACCCGAAGCTCGACGACCGGGGATTCGCCTACTGCTCCGCCGAGCGCGACGAGGGCGTCGTCACCGCGATTTGGGAGCCCTGAGTCGGGGCGGTCTCCGACACCCCTCCTGCGTGCCCCTCGTCAGCGCCGGGAGCGGCACCGTTTTCGACCCGAAACGTGTCGGTCGTGCCTAATTTGGCATAATCGTTAATGTAATAATACCCCATGCGTTTGTACGTGGTATGAGTTCAGACCACACGAATACCACCCACTCCGAATGGTGCCCCGACTGCGGCTCCGAGATGGCCTTCACCGGCACGCAGCCGGCGGGACTCGCGCAGTTCTTCTGCGAGCAGTGTCGGTACCGCCGCGACCGCTTCGTCGGCGACGACTGAACCCCCGTTCGTCTGCTCGGGATTCGCGCGCTCGTTAGCGACCGCGCCTCTCCGCGTCTCACGGCGTGGTACGGTTCGCGAAGATGTTCGGAGCGCGTCTCCAACCCGGACAACCAGTGTCCGTTTATACCAGTATCCGGGCACTCGATTCAACCGGAGGGAGACACAGATGCTATCCACGACCCGGCGGCGGACGCTCCAGTGGCTCGGACTCGGCGGCGTCGCATCGCTCGCCGGCTGTGCGACGAAATCGCCGACCGCCGCGCAGTCGCTCGACGAGACGGAGGAACCGACACAACAGGGTTCGACGAACCTGGTGGACCAAGTCGCGGCCGACCCGACGGATATCCCCGGTCCAATCGACCGGAGCGAGCCCGCCGAGGTCGACGTGACGCTCCGGCCGGAGGAGGTGACCGCGGAGGTCGAAGACGGCGTGACGTTCACCTACACGACGTACAACGGGCAGGTTCCCGGCCCGCTCGTCCGCGTCCGGCAGGGCGACACGGTGAACGTGACGTTCGAGAACCCCGAGGAGAACACCATGCCGCACAACGTCGACTTCCACGCGGTCGCCGGTCCCGGCGGCGGCGCGGAAGCGACGATGACGAACCCCGGCGAGACGGCACATCTGCGGTTCAAGGCGACCTACCCCGGCGCGTACATCTACCACTGCGCCGTGCCGAACATGGACATGCACATCAGCGCCGGGATGTTCGGGCTCATCCTCGTCGAGCCGCCGGAGGGGATGCCCGAGGTCGACCACGAGATATACCTCGGCCAGCACGAACTCTACACCGACAAGGACGCCGGCGAGGAGGGCCAACACGCCTTCGACTACGAGGCCATGCGGAACGAGGACCCGACGTACGTCCTCATGAACGGCGAGAAGTACGCGTGGACGCCCAACGGCCGGGGGCCGGCCGCGACGGTCGGCCTCGACGAGACGGTCCGGGTGTACTTCGTCGACGGGGGGCCGAACCTCTCCAGTAGCTTCCACCCCATCGGAAGCGTCTGGGAGACGCTCTACCCCGAGGGGTCGCTGACGACCGACCCGCAGACCCACATCCAGACGCGACAGGTGCCGCCGGGGAGCACGACCATCGCGACGATGAGTTCGCCCGTCCCCGGCGACTTCAAGCTCGTCGACCACTCGCTGTCCCGCGTCGTCCGCAAGGGCTGTATGGCGGTCGTCCGCGCCGAGGGACCGGAAGACCCCGAGATATTCGACCCCGACCCTGACCCGCAGTAGCGCCGTTGCACCGACTGGCAACCATTGATCGCTGTTTTTCGTCCGTCTCTGTCGGAACCGCTCGGTGTTGAGAGAACACGCGTGCAACGCTTAGAGGGCGATATCAACGACCGAATACAACAGCGCTTCCAAAGAGTATGAACAGTGCCCCGAGTACAACTCCACCGACGAGCGTTCCGGCTGTTGACGAGGCAACAAGCCCGAGAGTCGCTATCCCGCCACCGACGAGTATCCAACACAGGCCAATCCAGTGACGGCTAAGGCGTTTGAACCACGGCGAGATACGAGGGGCAAGAACCTGTGCAAGACCAATAAGGGCCAAAACGATTCCGGCGATAACTCCACCAGTATTGGTCGGGTTCGTCAAGAATACGAAGACGCCGATGGCGAGTACTGCGACTAGCAGCGTACTCACGCCACCCCACACACTACCGAACTCGTCGTTGACGTCAGTCATCGATAGAGGGCAGACGCTGGTTGCAACGCATACGTGAACGAGTACTGGTGGACGTGTAATATATTTCGCCAACGAGTCGCTAGTGACCGACTCGCACTCTGTGTTCAGCGAGGCGTAGTACACGTCGTGGCGGTTGTCAGTCCCAGTAGGAATCAACCGATTCACCGGCGAGTCGTGCGCGGACGAACAGGTACGCGAAATGAACTGGGACGTAGCCGAGACAGAGAATCCAGCCCTGTGGCTTCGAGACTAAGTCCCATGTGCGTTCAACGCCCCTCGTAGCATCCACCGAGAGCGTTTCCAAGCCGGCTATCGAATCAAGCGCAGGTCCGACGACTATCACAAACACGCAGATGTAGAGGATAGCCACGACGAGGATTTCGAGCGATTGGTGAGCACGCATCGTTCCGCAAGTGGTGTACCGTATCGGGCCGAAAATAAAGCTACTCCGAGGCCGGTTGGCATCCATCGTGTACTCGACCGTTCCGACCGCAACGGAGCGCCGGCACCGACCGGGCGTCCCCGGACTGACCGGTTTTCTGCCTGACGCTGTTGACCCCCGCCGGAGCTAACAGAACCCGCGTGTCGGAAGCGACTACCGAGAATCGGCCACAGCATTATCCCGTTCGCTTTCGAAGTGCCAAGGATGCCAGACGACAAACAGGGCCGAAACAAGCAAGCGGCCAACGAAGAACAGCGCCAGCGCGAACGAGCGCTCCAAGAGGCGCGTGACCGCGCCGACGAACCCGCCCCCGGGGAGCAGCTCGGTGACCTCGACGATGCGCTTGAAATTCAGGACTATCCGACCACGACGGAGCAACTCGTCGAGAACTACGGCGACTACGAGGTCGAAACGCAAGGTGGGTCGAAGCCCATCCACGAGGTACTCGCCTCGGTCGACAACGAGATTTACGACTCCGCGGACGACGTTCGCGACCGGCTTCAGCGATTGATAAATCGGAGATGAGTGCGTCCGGAGCCGTCTCCGTCGTGGCGATATTTCGGTGACCTGCGCTCCGAACCGTGTCCGGGCTGTCTGTGCCGCTCTTTGGCCCGTCCACACGTAGCTCCCGTCCCGCGACGACGAATTTTGACAGCACCAAGCACCATCGACCCGTGCCACGACCGCGACGAGCGCCGACGAACAGTGAATTGAACGTGTTCGGGGGTGGGCCTACGCCCGTGGCGACCCCACTTCGAACCATGCCAGACATCCCATCCCTGTTCGGTGGCGGGTCGCGGGCCGACCGCTTCGACGATATCGACCAGTTCGTCCCCGAACACCTGCCCGCCCCGGACGCCTTCCTCGACGGCCACCGCGTCCTCGACGGCGACGACCACGTCGCCGTCCACCGGGTCGCCCGCGACCTGTTCGAAGCACGCGGCGTCTACGACGTGACGTTCGGCTACAACCTCGCGCGGCTGAACCTCGACCGGCGCCACCCGAACGCGGGGTTCCGCTACGCGGAGGACCGAGACGACCCGTCGGTGCTTCTCGCGGAGTTCACGCCGACGACGCCGTTTTGCCCGCAGTCGAAGACGCTCACCGTCGGCGCGTTCCGGGCGTGGAACGGCCTCGACGACCGCCACGACTACGACCGCGTCCGAGTCCGTGTCGCGCCGATGCACCAGCAGGCAGACGCCATCAACGCGGAACTCGACGCGATGGACCCGGCTGACGCGCCGGCGGAGACGGACGACTCGGTCCCCGATACCGGGACGCCGACGGGCGAAGGCGACAAGGACGAACCTGAACCGGTCTCGCTGTCCGAGGAGTTCGAGGCGGCGCTGAACCGGCTGTCGGGCGAAAAGCAGTAGGCGTTCGTTTTTCGTTCGTCGTGAGCCCGCAGTTCAGTCGTCACCGGCCGGCGCGAACACCAGTACCGCGGTGCTGTCAACCGGCGCGCGCGGCGAGATATCTCGGTCGCCGCCGAACCGCAGCAGCTCTCCCGCCGCGACCTCGTGCGTCTCGCCGTCGAGCGCGAGTTCCATCCGGCCGGTGACGACGTGGAAGACGATATCGAACCCGGGGTGGGAGTGCGCCGGCACCTCGTCGCCGGCTTCGAGGCGGAGTCTGACGGTTTTCGGACGGTCGGTCTCGAAAACGGGCGCGTGCATCTGCGGCGGGAGGTCGTCGAGCGCGGCGTGTTCTGGCATCACGAGTGAGTCGTCGACCGCACGGTCGGTAAGCCTGCGGCCGAACACGTTCGGGGGGCGCGGGGCCGGAAGCGACCGGATGTGAACGAGAGCCAGCGCGAGCGCGACCGAGGTGGCGAAGGCAGGTGCTCTTTTCACCCTCGCGGGCGATGACGCGTTCAATGCCCTCCATAGTTGACGAAACCCTGTTCAGCGAACCCACCGGCGGCCTCTTTCCAGTCGTCCAGCTCTCTGGCGCGCTCGTCTTCTCGGGGCTGTATTGGCAGTACGCGGTCGTGGAACAGTCTCTGTCGGGGAGCTGGCTGCTGTTCATGATAGCCGGGACCGCCCTGTCCGGACTCGCGGAGTCGCTCCCGGAGGACCGACGACGAGCGGCCGGCGGCCTGCGCGTCGTGGCGGTTCTCGTCCTGACGTGCCTGCTCGCACTCCTCTTTCTTGCACCCGAACTGCTCGGGATGTGAGTGAGTTCGAGACCGTCCCTGACGCGCCGACTCAGTCAGCGCCGTCGTCCGCACCGCCAGCCGACGCGGCCGCGCCGCCGACCAGCGATTGCGGGCTGTGGAGCCAGATAACTCGCAGGAGGTTCGCAGCGAACGCCGCCACACCGGCGAACACGAGCGCCCAGCCCGCCGTCTCGGCTACCGGGGAGAGACCGACGAGGTCGCGTGCGACGACGGCGGCGACGCCCGAGACGACGAGACCGAAATCGAGGCGGGCGAGGCGGGCGTCGTAGAGGTCGTCGAGCATTGGCACGGGTTCGAGGCCGAGGCGGTCGCTGTATCGGTGGACCCAGACGATGAAGGGGACGACGTGGTAGAGCGTCCCGAGCACGACGAAGCCGACGAAGCCGAGCCGGAACAGCGACCCGGTTCCCGGCGCGCCGAACAGGCGGTCCCCCGCCAGCGGGTCAGCGAGCCACGCGGGGAGCGTCAGGACGGCCCACCCGGCGAGCGCGACGGCCGCGACGGCGTACCGGGTGAGCATGGGCGTCCAATCGACCGCCGACTCGACGAGTCGCCGGGCGAGAATCGCGGCGATTCCGAGCAGCGAGAGGGCGACGAGCGCGCCGCCGACTCGCGCGAGCGTCGGGTCGGAGACGAGTCGCCCCCCGGCGAGCGTGACGACACCGACGGGGTAGCCGACCTCCTCGACGCGGCGGAGCCACACGTCGACGCCGCGGAGCTTCGTCTGGGTGAACATCGTCGCGAGCTGATAGAGCGCGCCGACGACGGTCGTCACGACGACGCCGAAGACGGCGAGCGTGACGTGGGCCGCGCGGACGCTCGCGTGACTCGCGCCGACGCCGGCGAAAAGCGGGCGCGTGAAGTCGACCGCGAGCAGGAAGCCGAGCGCGGTGACGACCGCGAGAAAGCCGAGTGCGAGGCCGAAGTGGCGCTCGGTCACGTCGGAGCCGTCGAGTCGGGAGAGCGTGCGCGCGACGTTGTAGGCGAACGTCCAGAAGCCGAGGAGCGCGACGGCACCGAAGACGGGGAGCCACGCGAACGCCCCGAGGAGGAAGCATCCCGCGAGGCCGGCGAGACCGACGCTGACGACCCACAACTGCGTGGTCGCGAGTCGCCGGGAGTAGAGGTCGACGCCGGACCAGACCGGGACGAACTGCGTCATCGCGCCCATGATGGTGACGCACACCCACCCCGCGAGCAGGAGGTGGACGTGCGCGAGGCGGGCGGCACCGGGAGCGACGCCGACGACGAGGGCGACCCGGAGGCCCACCGCGGCCGCGAGGAAGCCGAGCGCGACGACGAAGTGCCGGAGCGGAATCGTCATCGGAGGCTGTCGGGCCGCGTCGACATCGGCGGGAATGACGCTCATACGCGGACTAGCGCGGCGCGAAGCCCTACCGGTGACGCCGAACATATTCGACGAGAGTGGAGAAACGGCGGAGACGGGTCGGGGCAGGGAGTACGACTCGCGGCCGCGACCCGCGACCGCGGCGCTACCGCTTCGGGAACGTCGCCGCGAACTCGTCGGGAGCGCGTTGTTCGACCGTGTAGTTGTCGGCGTCGAACGCGTCGACTTCGGCCTGCATCTCGTAGAACAGCGGCTTCGGGTCGTGGTCGTTGAGAATCGTCAGCGACTCGCCGGCGTCGAGGTCGTCGAACGCGGCGTGAATCTTCGGATGGCGCTCCGCCGGTGGGAGGTCGCGCACGTCGAGGGTGGTGTCTGCCATACACCTCGAACCTCGCGGGAGACTACCGAGTCGATTGCCCCGAACACGTTCGACGACCGGGCGACCACAGACGGACCGCAGCCGTAAGCAGTCAGAACTGATATACCTCCCATTTCGGAACTACCACTACGACATGGACATCGAAGCGAGGATCCAACGTCGGCAACGCCGGGACGGTGAGCCTCGCCTCCTCGTCGATTACGACTCGCTCTCGCCGGTCGCGCACACCGACGACCCGGTGAACTGCGGACCGGTGTTAGAGCGACTGCTCGACTACCTCGACCCGGTGTTCGACGGCCATCTCCCGCCGAACGCCTACGTCTACGGACCCAAGGGGTCGGGGAAGTCGGCGGTCGTGACGGCGCTGTTCGACCATCTCGTCCGCGCGTCGAGCGTCAACAACGCCGCCATCCACACGACGACCCGCGTGCAGGCGACGTTCGCGCCGCGGTTCGTCTACGTCGACGCGCGCGAGACGACGAGCGCGTTCGCGTTCTATCACGCCGTGCTCGACGCGCTCGTCGATGAGTCCGTGCCCAAGCAGGGTATCAAGACCGAGGCGCTCCAGTCGCGGCTCAAGGCCGCGCTCGGCGGCCCGAAGACGGGTGCCGTCGTCGCCGTCGACCACCTCGAAGAGCCGGGGACGCTCGACGGCGAGGCGTTCGTCGACCTCTGTGCCGGGCTTCCGAGCAAAGTCAGTTGGCTGGCTATCGGGCGCGCGCCGCCCGACGAGACGGTGCTGACCGACTACACGGCCGGCGCGATTCAGTTCGAACCGTACCAGAGTCAGGTGCTCGTCGACGTGCTGATGACGCGAGTGTCGGCGGCCGGGTCGCGGCGGACGCTCGACCACCGACTCGCTCGCGACATCGCCGAGTGGGCCGACGGCGACGCTCACGACGCGCTCGCGGCGCTGTTCGGCGCGGCCGACGAAGCGGTCCGCAACCGACACCGGAGCATCACGGCCGCCGACGTCGCCGCCGGAATCGCCGCGGTCCCCCGACCCTGCGTCTCGCTCGGCCGCGTGTTCTCGCTCCCGGAGAACCGCCAACAGGTGCTCCACGAACTCCTCACGTTGCGCCCCGACCAACAGCAATCGGTGCAGGCGACGAGCCAGCACATCGCCAAATCGGTCGACCTCTCGGCGACGACGGTCAAACGCATCCTCTACGAACTCGCCGAAGACGGCATCACCCGCCGAGTCACGGCGGAGCGCGTCGACCGGAAAGGGCGGCCGCCGAGCCGACTCGAACCGCAGTTCCCGACGGTCGTGTTCGAACGGCTGTTTGCCGCGCAGTAATCTGCTTCCACGTAGCAACAACTAATTTATTATATTTGATTGCCACGTCTCGATATGGAGTTGACGAGTAACCGACGGTCCACCGCTGTCCCCCTCGCTCTCTGTTGTGGACTCCTCTCGACAACGATTGCTGTGGAAGTCGTTGGCGGCTATCTCTCGTTAGAAGGTCTGCCGATTGTGTCTGCCCCTCTGGGACTGTCAGCAATCGGGACTCTCGTGTCGAAGTGGTTCAGCCGAACCTCCTCGTGGAAATCTGTGCTTCTGTACGGCGCAGTAACGTTTGGTAGTTCGATTCTCCTGTTTCTCTATCTGTTCTCTCTGACAGATGCGTGAGGGACCTTGCGCCGGCGCGGTGCGCCACTAGACGCCGTCAGTTTCAACCGATTCCCAGTCCGCTTCCCAACGCGAGAGCGGCGATGACCGCAAATCCGCCCGAGGCCAGTCCGTACCTCAGGGCCTGCCGACGAAGACTACTGCGGAAGTCATCAAACCCGTGATCAGAAAGCACCAGCGGCGTCTCGTCGCTCCCGTGGAGTACGGGCCTTCCCTGCTCAACCGTGACTTCCCCGCAGACGGCCAACTCCTCGCCGTCGAGGATAGCTCTCGCCTCAAAGTACGTCTCATCGAGGCTCTCGTCGTCGGCGCCCGCGTCCAAGCCATCTACATCGGCAACGGGCGTGACAATCCAGTGGTCCTCTAGGTGGATGTGCTGCGATTTCCAGCTACGCTTCGACAGCCAGGTCGATACCGTCCAATCCGAAGACACCGTTGTGATGTCGGCGCTGCCGTGGGTCTGAGCCAACCAGCCTGTGTCGATACGAACCTCGTGTTGACCGTCGTCGACGGTAAACGTTCCAGACTCGATTCCGGATGCATACGTAATCAGATTCATATCCGCCCCGGGCTCTTCGGCATCAAGGTTGTAGTTATACGACTCGGATTCCTTGAGCCGCCACACGTACGCACCAATCGACGCCCCCTCATCAATCCGAAAAGCGTTGCTTAGTGGGGGTTCGCTCCTGACCTTCACCGTTCCCTCAATCGCGGCTGTCTCGCCACCGACGAGCGTTGATGGACTCTCGGCCTCGGACACCGACATCGAATGCGAGAGCATCCCGGCGGTAATCGCTCGGGAGCCAAACCACAACGAGCTAGCAAGAATAACTACCCCGAAGATAGTTCTAACCGCCTCGACCATATTCGACTGCACCGTTCGGAGAGACCATATATATGGGGACGGGCCCCGATGCAGAAGGCCCGTCTCACCGACACAGTACATCGCGGATTCTACCAGCGCCCGAGTCGAAAACCCGCCGCCAACTCCGTCGTGGGCGCGGTGCAACGCTTACACGCGGGGACAGAACTATACTTCGTCCACGGGACCAGTAGGTAATGACGACCACCCCGACGCCCGTCCGCGCGCCGCCCGTCGGCGTCCCGTCGAACCGCTTCGACGCATCCCCGACTCCGCGGGGTGTATCGAACGCATGATAGACGAATCGAGTCGGGAGGACGACGTGGTCGACGCCGTCGTCGAGACGCTCTGTGCGGCCGCGCCGTCGATTCGGGCGGGGCTGCCCGGCCGGCGCGTCTACGAGGAGGGCACGAACCCGAGCGGCGAGCGCCAACTGGAAGCCGACACCTACGCCGACGAACTGCTGTTGAAGCGCCTCCGACCTCTCGACGGCGTCGGCGAGTACGCCAGCGAGGAGCGCCCCGACGTCATCGACATCGGCGAGGGGGTTTCGGTCGCGCTCGACCCGCTCGACGGGTCGACGAACCTGAAGCCGAACAACGTGATGGGGACGCTGTACAGCATTTACGACGAACCGCTCCCCACGGGCGGCGAGAACCTGCTCGCCGCGGGCTACATCCTCTACGGCCCGGTGACGACGCTCGTGGCCGCCCGCGACGGCGTCGTCAGCGAGTACATCCTCGAATCGGGTATCAAGCGTCCGCTCCGCGAGGAGTTGACGCTGCCCGACGACCCCGCCATCTTCAGCTTCGGCGGCCGCGTCAACCGCTGGTTCGACGAGTTCGAGGCGTTCGCCCGCGAGACCGAACGCACCGAGGGGATGAAGCTCCGCTACGGCGGGTCGATGATCGGCGACGTGAACCAGATTCTCCACTACGGCGGCGTCTTCGCGTACCCCGCACAGACCGACGCGCCGGGCGGCAAACTCCGCCAGCAGTTCGAGGGCTTCCCCATCGGCTACATCATCGAGTGCGCCGGCGGGCAGTCGTCCGACGGCGAACAGTCGCTCCTCTCGGGAACGCCCGAGGGCATTCACGACCGCGTCCCGGTCTACATCGGCAACGACTCGCTCGTCGAGTCGTTGGAAGCGCGGTTGGACTGACGGTCCCGATGTATCGGCGTCGCGGCGAGTCGCGAGTGCTGGCGTGACCTGTTTCTGCGCCTGACACGATGCAGTTCCGAAAACCAGTCGTCGAGCCGGCGGTCCGTCACCCACTGGAGACGCCGAAGAATGAACTCGTCGGGAGCCAAACTAACAGATATAGGATATATATTTTTTCTAGATGAATTAGGACAGCAGAGGCTGAGCCAATATTTGTCATATATCGTTATATTCGAACTAGTATGCTTGCTTTTTAGGAGAAGTTAGAATAAATTCGATATTTGTCCTAAATTACAAAGGGATCTAGACAATAGCTCGTCTCTGTTCATTCGCTGCGCTTGCGATCGAAGCACCCAATAGTCGCGTTTTAGGCGCAGAAATACGACACTACGGATTTCGAGTTCGGCATCGGAGACCCGGCCGAAAATACAGTATTTTGATAGTACTCTCTAAATATACTATTTCGGATATTTTTGATGGCGGAGCGAGCAGCTGTCCGCGGTCTGCGACGGCGTGTCGGTTCCACCAAACCGAGTTGGTCGAGGACGTTGGACGCCAGAGCGCGCGAGAACCCGTGTGACATGACACGCTNTCGATGTCATGGAAGTCGGCCGGTGCGGCTCAGTCGAAGCGCCCGGCGTTCGAACTCCGCGCGGCCATGTTCATGTTCACCTCGATGATGTTGGCCGTGCTCGTGACCATTTCTGGGATGGTGTCGCGGAACTGCTCGCCCTTGATGCGACTCGTCGGCCCGGAGACGCTCAGCGCGCCGAGGACGGTGCCGTTGCGGTCGCGAATCGGCGCGCCGACCGCGCGGAGTCCCTCGATTTCCTCCTCGTCGTTGCAGGCGTACCCTCGATCGCGGATGGCGTCGAGTTCGTCGAACAGCGCGTCGCGGTCGGTGATGGTCGCGTCGGTCTTCGCCGGGAGGCCGTGTTGGTCGACGATTTCCTCGACGCGACTGCGCGGGAGGAACGCGAGGATGGCCTTCCCGGTCGACGACGCGTGGAGATTGTCAGGGCGCTGAATCTTCGAGCGCTGGTACTGACTGCCGACGGCGCGCTCGCCGCGCACCTTGAGCAGACTGATACGCAGGCCGTGCTGCTCGGTCGAGAGGTGGGCGTACTCGCCGGTCTTCTCCGCGAGCGCTTCGACCTCCTCCTTGCCGACCTGGTAGAGTATCTGCTGGTTGCGCACGTACTCGCCCAGAAGTAGGAACTGGAGGCTGAGGTGGTAGCTGTCGCCCTCCTTGGCGACGAGGTTGTTCTTCCGCAGGGTCGCAAGGTGGTTGTACACCGTGGACTTCGAGAGGTCCAGGTAGTCGACTAACTCCGCGACGCGCGCCCCGTTCAACTTCTCGAGCGCCCGGACGACGCTGACCGCCGTGTCCACCGTGCTCAGCGTGCGGGACGGCGCATCGGTGTTGGGGTTCTCGGGCATGCTACCAGAACGTCTATCTGGTGTGATAGCTGTTCCGAATATCTTGCAATCGAACTCGGACGAGGGGAATCGGTGTTGGGACCGGCTATCAGAGCCGCTATCGCTCGATGATTGTCCAGCAAGCGACGCCCCGTGGGACGACCGGAACCCGACTGGCGTGTGAACGAGCGCGCGACCCGAGACAGGCCCGACAGGACCGAGACACACCCGAAGCGACGCCCGTCGCCGGACCCTCATCAACTGTCGGATACGTGGAATCGGCTTCGCACTCGATATCCGACCGCTCGGCGTCGCTGTGTGCGGTCGCGCCGCATACGGCGTAGAGAGCGATTGCATATGGTGACAACACCCGGAGTAGAGCGCGTAGCTGCGTGATTCTCGGGCGTAATCCGATAACTCACGGGACGAGGATTCGACCGACGCGGCACGGAAAACCACGCTTCGCGTTCGAGCGCCCACGCACTGCCGGGATACGAGGTTCCACGCGAAACACGGGGTGATTCGGAGCCGCGTGTCACATATCGAGACAGGCGACGCGGCCGCGACGAAATCGCGGCAGAGGCGCGAACCTGGCCGTGAAACGACTGAAAACAAAGAATTAGTCACACGGGAGCAGGCCGTCGGCCGCGACTCACGCGCCGGCGAGGCGTGCGAGCGTTCCAGCGAGAACCGACGCCGCGGTCGCGCAGTCCGCCCAGTCGGTCCATTCGCGCGGGTTGTGCGAGAGGCCGTCCGCCGACGGCGCGAACAGGAGCACGGCATCGGTGACGCCGGCAACATTTGCAGTATCGTGCATCGCCGCGGAGTGCATCCGTTTCGCGTCGATATCCTCGGTCGCGGCGGCGTCGAGGGCGGCGGCGACGCAGTCGTCGGCCATCCGACTCGGGCGCTGGTCGCGGTAGCGGTCGAAGCTCGTCTCGACCGGGTGGGCGGCTTCGAGTTCGTCGAGCGCGGCCTCGGCCCGCTCGGCGATGGCGTCCATCGCGCGGTAGTCCACGTCGCGGATGTCCATCTGGAGCGTGACCTCGCCGGGGACGATGTTGCGCGCGTTCGGGGCCACGTCGAACTGGCCGACGGTCCCCACGGCGGTCGAACTCTGGTTCTGCGCCACGTCGTCGGCCGCGGCCCGGACGTCGACGACGAACTCGCTGGCGGCGACGAGCGCGTCGCGGCGCTCGTCCATCGGCGTCGCGCCCGCGTGGTCGGCCTCGCCCACGATGTCGGCCGCACAGGTCGTGATGCCGGTGATGGCGTCGACGACGCCGACCCCCGCGCCCGCGGACTCCAGCACCGTCCCCTGTTCGATGTGGAGTTCGGCCCACGCGTCCCACGCCGCGGCGTCGATGGTGTCGGTCCCGCGGAAGCCGATGGCGTCGAGGTGGGCGTCGAGCGTCGTGCCGTCGGCGTCGCGGAGCGCGAGCGCGTCGTCGGCGTCGCGCGCGCCGGTCGCCACCGACGACCCGAGCAGGCCGTGCGAGAAGCGCGCGCCCTCCTCTTCGGTGAACGAGACGACGTCGATTGGGCGGTCGAGGCTCGCGCCGGCGTCTCGTTCTTGGAGCGTCCGCACCGCTTCGAGCGCCGCGTAGACGCCGAGCGGGCCGTCGAAGATGCCCCCCTCCGGGACCGAATCGAGGTGACTGCCGGCGGCGACGGGGGCCGCGTCGGGGTCGGCCCCGTCGGGAACCCACCGCCCCGCGATGGTTCCCACGGCGTCGATGCGGACCGAGAGGTCGGCGTCGCGCAGTCGCTCGACGAGGAACTCGCGGGCGCGGCGGTCTGCGTCGCTCCCGGTCAGGACGGTGCGGCCGCGTCCCGCCGGCGCGTCGATGTCACCGAAACGGGCGTTCGCTTCGATGTCCTCGCGGAGTCGTTGCTGGGAGGCCTGCATGTGCGGCTCAACTCGCGAACAGCGGATAATAGTTGTGCGTGTTCGTGGCAGGTTCTACGGGGAGACCGCGGCGACGGGTGGCGACACCCGCGGCTGGTTGGGGTCGAACAGCCGGGTCGGACCGCCGCGTTAGAGTGCGCGAATCGTCTGACACACCACGTCGACGCCGATGTCGAGGGCGTCTTCGTCGATGTCGAACCGCGAGGTGTGGTGGCCGAACTCGTTGCTCGCGCCGATGCCGACGTAGGTCGCCTTCCCGCCGTGTTCCTGCACGCGCCGGATGAGGTAGGAGGCGTCCTCGCTGCCCCCGATGTCGAGTCGCGGAACCGTCTCGGTCACGCCGTCGAGGTCGGCCGCCGACGCGAGGACGGCCTCTATCATCTCGTCGTCGGCGGTGAACGTCGCCGTCTTCCCGTACAGCCCCGTCTCGAC
Source organism: Haloferax sp. ATCC BAA-644 (assembly GCF_000336975.1). Taxonomy (NCBI): domain Archaea; kingdom Methanobacteriati; phylum Methanobacteriota; class Halobacteria; order Halobacteriales; family Haloferacaceae; genus Haloferax; species Haloferax sp. ATCC BAA-644. The sequence continues at coordinate 162,238 of NZ_AOLF01000021.1, read as the reverse complement.
CGACACGTCGTGCATGCCCGCGGCGTGGTCGAGGACGCGCCGGGCCTTGTCGAGCATGTACTCGTTCAGGTCGGCGGTCCCGCCGCGGACCTCGACGCGGAGGCGCGCCTCCTCGGCGATGATGTTCTGCGGGTTGGGCGATTCGAACTTCCCGACGTTGATGCGGGTCGCCCCGTCGGCGTGGCGCGGAATCCCGTAGAGGTTCTGGACCGCCGCGGTCGCCGCGTGGAGCGCGTTGCGCCCCTCGTTGGGCGCGTTGCCCGCGTGGCTCGGTGCGCCCTCGAATGTCACGTCGAGTTTCGCGTTCGAAAGCGGGTTCTCGTAGGCGGCGATGACGGTTCCCGTGGGGTTGCCGAGGCCGAGGTGGAGCGCGAGGAAGTAGTCGATATCCGCGAGCAGGTCGGTCTCGCTCATCGGTTTGCCGCCGCGGCCGCCCTCCTCCGCCGGCTGGAAGAACAGTCGGAGCGTGCCGTCGAACCCGCCGTCGTCGTCGAGAGCGCGGGCGATTCCGAGCCCGATGGCGGTGTGGCCGTCGTGGCCGCACGCGTGCATCTCGTTGGGGTGCGTGCTCGCGAAGCCCAGCTTCGCGGGGCGGTGTTCCTCGTCGCTCGACTCGGTGCGTTCGAGGGCGTCCATGTCGACGCGGACGCCGACGGTCGGCCCGTTTCCGAAGCGCTTCTCGGCGACGAGACCCGTAACACCGCCCATCTGGTCGAGATAGGCTTCGGGTGCGCCTTCCTCGCGTGCGCGTTCGACTGCGGCCGCGACCGCGTCGTCGTCGGGGACGCCCAGTCGCTCGTCTTCGGCGACGGCGTCCGAGCCGAGGTGAAGCGTGAACTCGCGGTCGTCGAGCGCGGCGGCGATGAGGGCGGTCGTGCGGAACTCCTTCCACCCGGACTCGGGGTGAGCGTGAAGGTCCTGTCGTAACTCTCGCAGGGAGAGCGTGCTGGCGTACGCCATGAAGCCGACATTGCAACCACCCCGTTAAACTGTTTGGGAAGCGGTAGCACAACGAACGCGCACGGCTCCATTGCGATATAGTACCAATATTGTGAGAGGTTACCAAAGCTATAAATAACGGTGTTTCATGAGCTAAGGTATCACGCGTACCGCTACAAGGGTGTGTACGTAGCTCCAGAAAACAATGTCAGACGACAACATTACCGAGATAAACATGGACAGACGGCAATTTATTGCGGCCGCGAGCGCGGTCGGCGCGACCGCGTTTGCGGGCTGTACCGGCGGTGACGCCGGTGGTTCCGGCGGTTCCGACGGAACCGAGACGAGCGGCGGGAGCACCGACAGCAGTTCGTCGGGCAACTCGGGAGAGACCGTCCGCGTCAACGTCGCGCTCGCCGCGGAGCCGTGGAACTTCGACCCCGCGCTCTGGACGGACACCGCGACCAGCACCATCGGCGGCCTCATCTACGACGAGGTCATCGAACTGACGCCCGACTCCGAACTCCAGCCCGGACTCGTGACCGAGGTTCCCGACCCCGTCGACGGCGGGACCGCCTTCGAATACACGCTCCGCGAGGGCATCACGTTCCACAACGGCGACGAAGTGACCGTCGAGGACTTCAAGTACTCCGTCGACTGGATTCTCAACCCCGACAACAAGTCGCCGGTCAAGAGCCGCCTCCCGTTCGTCGAGGATACCGAAATCGTCGGTGACCGGACGCTCCGGCTCAACCTCTCTCAGCCGTTCGGGACGCTCAACTGGTGGCTCACGCGCGGCCTGGAGGGTATCGTTCCCGAGGGCTCCCGCGGCGACACCGCAGACGGGAAGGGACCCAGCGGCCTCGCGACCGACCTCACGCAGGACCCCTCCGGCGCGGGCACCGGCGCGTTCAAATTCGTCGAGTGGAAAAGCGGGAGTCACGTCCTCCTCGAAAAGAACGAGGACTACTGGAAGGAGGGTGCGCCCGCCGTCGACGAGTTCAAGTTCGACTTCATCGGCGAGGACTCCACGCGCCTCGCGAACCTCCGCTCGGGCCAGCTCGACCTGACGGACAAGGTCCCCCCGAAGGACTTCGAGAGCCTCAGCGGCCAGCCCGACATCACGACCGAGTCCGTCCCCGGCAACTTCACGCAGGTGCTGTACGTGAATCTGATGGAGTCGGAGGGCAACCCGATGAGCAACCGGCACAACCGCCGCGCGGTGCTGTTCGGCATCGACCGCGAGGAGATTCTCGACGAGGTGTTCTACGGGCAGGGCGCGGTCCAGAAGGGACCGTGGTACCCCGACAGCGACTGGACCTCGCCGAAGCTCAAGGAGATGCAGATGTACGACCCCGAGAAGGCCAAGAAAGAACTCGAACTCGCGGGCAACCCCGACGGCTTCGAGATGGACATCATCGCCACCAAGGGCTCGTGGTTCAAAGACGAGGCCGTCGTCATCCAGAACCAGCTGTCTGAAATCGGCATCGAAGCCAGCGTCACCGCCGTCGACAAGTCCACGCTCCTCAACCAAGTGTACAGCACGGACACGTGGCACGCCGCGATGGAAGACTGGGCGCAGTCGATTCCGGTCGCCACGTCGTGGCTCGACGCCGGCTACGCCGACAACAACCACAACCACAACAACTGGCACCACCCGTCGGACGACCTCGAAGACATCTACGCGCCGAGCGGCCCCGCCGCGCCCGAAGACGCCGACGGCGACTTCTCGAACGGCCACGAGTGGTACGTCTCGAAGCTCCGCGAGGCGCAGGCCTCGACGGACGAACAGGAACAGAAGGAAATCGTCTGGGAACTGGAGGAGTACCTCGTCGAACACGGCATCCAGATCGACATCGCCTACGTGAACAAGCTCGAAGCGTGGCGCAACGCCGTCAACGACTACGACGTGGGCACGTTCCAGGACAACTACCGCTTCGTCTCGAAGGGTGAGTGACGAACAGATGCACACGCGTTCGCGCCAGCCCCGTCGATTTCCAGCGGCGACCCGGGAGGTGACTCAGCCGTGAGCATGTTCCGGTTCGTCCTCAAGCGCCTGCTGTTGAGCCTGCCCGTCCTCCTCGGGGTGAGCGTCGTCGTCTTCGCGCTCGTCCATCTCGCGCCGGGCGGTCCGGTGCGAGTGATGCTCGGCCCGCTCAGCAGCGAGGAGCTCGTCAGGCAGATTCGGCTGGAGATGGGGCTCAACCGCCCGCTGTACGTCCAGTACGGCCTGTGGATGCTCGACGCCATCCAAGGCGACTTCGGCGTGTCGTGGACGGTCCAGCAGGGAACGCCCGTGACCGACATCATCGTCGAGCGCATTCCGCTGACGGTCGAGCTGTCGATTCTCAGCATGATTACGGCGATTCTCATCGCCATCCCGGCGGGCATCATCAGCGCCGTCCGCAAGGACAAGCCCGCGGACCACGCCGCGCGCATCGCCGCGCTGTCGGGCATCTCGATTCCCGATTTCTGGCTGGGCATCATCCTCATCATGATATTCGCGGTGCAGTTTTCGTTCCCGTGGGCGACCGGCGGCTGGACGCCGCCGTGGGTCGACCCGGTGGCGAACCTCCAACAGCTGTTCCTCCCGGTCGTCACGCTCGGGACGGCCTACTCCGCGCTCATCGCCCGGATGATGCGCTCGGAGATGCTGGACACGCTCAGTCAGGATTACGTCAAGACCGCCCGCGCGATGGGCATCGGCGCGCGCGAAATCGTCCTCAAGGACGCCTCGAAGAACGCGCTCATCCCCGTCGTGACGGTCATCGGCGTCGGGCTCGGCCAACTGATGAACGGCGCGATTCTGACCGAGACGGTGTTCAATCTCCCCGGTATCGGGAAGCTCCTGATACTGGCCATCGACCGCCGCGACTACCGCATCATCCAGGCGCTCATCCTGTTCATCGCGAGCGTGTTCGTCTTCGCGAACCTCGCGGTGGACGTGCTGTACGCCTACCTCGACCCCCGCATCAGACACGATGGAAACTAACATGGCAACGACAGACCAGACGGACGAGGCGGTGCCCGCCGCGCAAGCCCCCGGCACGCACCACAGTCAGTTCGAGATGTTCTGGAAGGAGTTCCGCCAGAACACCCTCTCGCTCGTGGGGAGCGCGATTATCCTCACGATGCTCCTGACCGCGCTGTTCGCGCCGTTTCTCGCCCCCCACGACCCGACGACGCAGTTCGAGGCACCGGACGGCGAACACAACCCGATGCCGATGGGCACCGAGATGCTCGTCGAGAACGGCGCCGGCGAGGTCGTCGGCACGACGACGGCCTACCTCGGCACCGACCACCACGGCCGGGACATCCTCTCGCGCATCATCTACGGGTTGCGGACGCTGATGACCGTCTCGCTCGGCGTCGTCGGCTTCGCGATGGCGCTCGGCGTGACCGCCGGCGCAATCGCCGGCTACTACCGCAACACCTGGGTCGACGAGGTCATCATGCGCTTCATGGACATCCTGTTTTCCTTCCCGAGTCTCATCCTCGCCATCGCGGTGCTCGGCGTGCTCGGGGTGGGAAGCACGGAGTACGGCTCCTTTACGCTCCCGAACATCGTGAAGGTCATCGCCGTCATCGGCGTCGTCTACATCCCGAGTTTCGCGCGCGTCATGCGCGGGTCCGTCCTCAAGGAGATGGAAGAAGACTACATCGACGCCGCGAAGTCCCTCGGCGCGAGCGACCGACACATCCTCGTGAAGGACATCGCCGTCAACACCCTGCCGACCGTCGTGGTCCAGGGGACGCTCTACATGGGGACGGCCGTCCTCGCCAGCGCCGCGCTGTCGTTCCTCGGACTGGGCATCCAGCCGCCGAACGCGAGCCTCGGGCTGATGCTGTCGAACGCCCGCGGCTACCTTTACAGCGGCGAGTGGTGGTACTCGGTGTTCCCCGGACTCGTCATCGTCGTCACTATCCTCGGGTTCAACCTACTCGGAGACGGCCTGCGCGACGCGCTCGACCCCCGCAACGACGGAGGCGAGCGATGAGCGCCGACCCGGACGAACAGCCGGTACTCGAAATCCGCGACCTCGTCACGCGGTTCTACACCGACGAGGGGACGGTCGAGGCCGTCGACGGCTCGTCGTTCGACCTCTACGAGGGCGAGACGCTGGGCATCGTCGGTGAGTCGGGCTCCGGCAAGTCCGTGACCGCGCTGTCGATGCTCCAACTCGTGGACAGCCCCGGTCGCATCGAGCGGGGGAGCGTCCGCTACCGCGGCGACGACCTGCTCGAAAAGAGCGAGGTGGAGATGCGGTCGATTCGGGGCAACGACATCGCGATGATGTTCCAAGACCCGATGACGAGCCTCAACCCCGTGTTCACCGTCGGCGACCAGATCAGCCGGGTCATCAAGACCCACCAGGACGTGTCGGACGCGGCGGCCCGCGAGCGGACCATCGAACTCATGGCCGACGTGGGCATCCCCGAACCGACCTCGCGCGTGGACAACTACCCCCACCAGTTCTCCGGCGGGATGCGTCAGCGCGCGCTGCTGGCGATGGCAATCTCCTGCGAGCCGGACGTGCTCATCGCCGACGAACCCACGACGGCGCTCGACGTGACCATCGAGACGCAGATATTCAACGTCCTCGACGAACTCCAGGAGAAGTACGGGATGAGCATCATCCTCATCACGCACGACCTCGGCGTCGTCGCCGGGACCTGCGACCGCGTCGCCGTCGCCTACGGCGGCCGCGTCGTCGAGCGCGCCGGCGTGGACGACCTCTTCGAGAACCCGCGGCACCCCTACACCCGCGGCCTCATGCGGTCGATTCCGCGGCTGACCGACGACACCGACCGGCTGACGCCCGTCGAGGGCGACGTGCCGAACCTCACCGACCTGCCGTCGGGCTGTTCGTTCCACCCGCGGTGTCCCCACGCGACCGCCGAGTGCGAGTCGTACGACCCCGAACTGCGGGAGGTCGAACCCGGCCGGGAGGCGGCGTGTCTCCACGCCCGCGGCTACGACCTCTCGCCGTCGGCCATCGAGACGGAGCGCGCCGAGGCGGACGGCGGCGGCCCCGCGGCCCCCGCGACCGACGGAGGTGAGTTGCGATGAGCGACGACCCGCTGTTGTCCGTCTCGGGGCTCCACAAGCACTTCACCCAGAACGACGGCTTCATCGACCGCCTGCTCGGAGCCGACGAGACGGTGAAAGCCGTCAACGGCGTCTCCTTCGATATCGAGCGCGGCGAGACGCTCGGGCTCGTCGGCGAGTCCGGCTCCGGTAAGTCGACGACCGCGCGGTCGGTCCTCCGGTTGGACGAGCCCACGAAAGGGACGGTCAGCTACGACGGCACCGACCTGACGGCGCTGTCGGACCGGGAGATGACGGAGATGCGAAAGCGCATCCAAATCGTCTTTCAGGACCCCGCGTCGAGCCTCAACCGCCGGAAGACCGTCGGCCAAATCATCAAACAGCCGATGGAGATTCACGGCCTCTACGAGGGCGAACGCGACGCTCGCGTGGACGAACTCATGGAGACGGTCGGCCTGCCGCCGCAGTACTCCAACCGCTACCCCCACGAGTTCTCCGGCGGCCAGCGCCAGCGCGTCGGCATCGCCCGCGCGCTCGCGGTCGACCCGGACTTCATCGTCGCCGACGAACCCGTCTCCGCGCTCGACNGGCCAGCGCCAGCGCGTCGGCATCGCCCGCGCGCTCGCGGTCGACCCGGACTTCATCGTCGCCGACGAACCCGTCTCCGCGCTCGACGTGTCGATTCAGGCGCAGATTCTCAACCTCCTCGACGATTTGCAGGAGGAGTTCGACCTGACGCTTCTGTTCATCGCCCACGACCTCAGCGTGATTCGTCACGTCTGCGACCGCGTCGCCGTGATGTACCTCGGAGAAATCGTCGAACTCGCGGACGCCGACGAGCTGTTTTCGAACCCCCAGCACCCCTACACGCGGGCGCTGTTGGGCGCGATTCCCCAGCCGGTGCCTGAACTCGCCCGGCAACGACAGGTGCTCGAAGGCGAGGTGCCCTCGCCGCTCGACCCGCCGTCGGGCTGTTCGTTCAACCCGCGGTGCCCCGCGGCGACCGAGGAGTGCACGTCGGTCGACCCGACGCTGGACGACGTGGCGGGCGCGACCGGCGGCCACAAGGCCGCCTGCATCCACGTCGACGAGTTCGAGACCGGCGCGGGCGTCCCGAGCGCCGCGCAGGGCGTCGACGAGCGGTTCAGCATCGAGAACTTCGACGCCGAGCCGACGCTCGTCACCGACGGCCGGGGTGACGACGACAGATGAGCGTCGCCGTCAAGCCGATGCTCCGCATCGTCCTGACGTTCGCCATCGTGTGGTTCTACCGCGGGCTGTTGCCGCCGCTGTCGCCCGTGGCGAGTACCGTCGCGTTGGTCGTCCTCGCGGTGCCGACGTGGGTGGTCGTGAGCCGCCTGCTGTTCAACTCCGGCGGGGCGCTGGCGATGGTCGACGACGAGTTCGACCGCACGTAGCGGGGGCTTTCTCGCCTCGGTAGCCGCCGGGGAGCGTCGCGCGCGACCGGGTGGACGGCGTTCACTTCGAGCTTCCACAGGGAGTGTATAGCGAAGTCAGTCTCCCGAGAGCACCAATTAGAATAGTATTAAATACGCAATAATACATCACGGGTGACGCGTCGATGCGAATCATTTAACTAATAATCCTAACCAGTTATCGTATTAAATATACGATTCAGTAGTGTATGTGTTACTATCTAATTAAGAAGTGTAATAAAAGCTATTTTAGACTCAGGATTAATATCTCTCAAATCGGGGAGATTCCCATGTCCCCCATGATATTGTATATTTTATACAATATTTTGTTGTCAGAATCACGTCCTCGATGACATCGTCGCATGCCCACTCGGGGAGACTAACGGTCCCGCGGACTGCGCCGCGGACGACGAGCGAGACACCAGTAGGAGTGCGTCGAAACAGCGACTCCCCTGACGAGACGGTGCCACGGCCATGTAGTAAAAGCGCGGTTAGTTGAAGTAATCCGGTTCTCCCTTGTATTTAACCGTGCCACGGCCATGTAGTAAAAGCGCGGTTACGAGGTTGTTCGCCGGGAAATCACCGCTCGGTGAGTAGTTCTGTCGGGTCGAATCGAGTGGCCGCGATGTGTCGTGGACCCCCCTCGACAGCGACGTCGTCGTCCCGTTTGTTGAAATAGTACGTGGCGAGGATGGTCCCGTCGTCGAGCACGGCCGCCCGCGGGTAGCCGAGGTCGTAGTTCGCGCCGTCGTCGCGGAGAATCCATTCGCGGCTCCACGTGGCGCCGTCGTCGTGACTCACGCGGGCGCGGATGCCGTACGGCGGGTGGCGGTAGCCGTAGATACACACGAGCGACCCGTCGTACTGCAAGAGTTTGCTCGGCGCGCCGAGGTCGTTCACGCGAGAGACGAACGACCAGTTGCGCCCGTCGTCGGTCGACCGATAGATTTCGGTCCACTCGCAGTCGACGGAAATCTTACACCGAACGGCCGCGACGAGCGTCCCGTCGTCGAGCAGCACCGGCGAGGGACACAGCATGCGGTACTTCTCGCTCCCGCCGATCTGCGACAGGAACGTCCAGTTCTGCCCCCCATCGAACGACGCGTACACGATTGGTACGTCGTGGGGGTCGCTTCCCGTCTTCCCCGTCAGCATCAACAGGAGCGTGCCGTCTTCGCGAGTGATGTACGACGGACGGCCCTGTATTCGCTCGAAGTCGAACATCGGAAGGCGCTTCGCGTCGCTCCACGAGTCCCCACCGTCGTCGGACAGTTTCACCCAGGGAACCGCGTCCGAGGCGGCCGAATGCGGCGACGACCAACAGGCCATGAGGGTATCCCGGTTCGAGAAGTCGTGGGGGTCGATGTCCGGAATCTCGTCGTAAAGCACCTGTTCGGAGGTCTCGACGTTATCCGAGATGACGCCGTCGTCCGTCCACGTGTCGCCGCCGTCGGTCGTTCGCATCGCACGGATAGCGCCGTAGGTCTCGATGCGCGCGTGGCTCAGTTGGTTCTGTTTGTTCTCGGTCGGGGAGACGACGCTCCCGTAGCGAACGACCTTGGCGTCGTGGAGGTTCTCGGGCACCGAGTAATCGCAGTCGTGGTTGATGAACGCGACGACCACGCCGTCGTCGGTCTTCCACATCCCGCCGTTGAAGGGCCACGCCGAGAACTCGCCATCACCGTGGTAGACGACGGTGTGTTCGGCACTCTCGACTCTCTTGGGTGAAGCTAGCATGCGTCTGTTTCACAGAGTTGGGGCGGGGATATTAAAGATACCGCAGACGGTGGTAAAACGGGTCACGCGCCGACGACTTCGACGAACGAGGCGTCGCAGTCCGCACATCGCATCGTCGTGACGGTTCGCGTCCGACAGCACGTCGCCTCGGTTCGCTGCCGAAAGTCGGGGTCGCCGCCGCAGGTCGGACAGCGGTCGAGGAACAGTCGAAGTTCGCCGAGGGCGATGCCGCGCGTTCTCGAAGACAGCCCGTGCCAATCCGGGAGCTCGTCCGCCAACGCAACCGCACCGGCCGCGTCGGCGAGGAACGCTTCGCGCGAGGGCCACCGACCGGCGTGCGCCCCGTCGACGGAGACGGCGAAATCGCCGGCCGATTCGTCGACGACGAACTCTGACGGCTCGGCATCGACGAGCGCGGACTCCGAGAGTGCGGCGTCTACGTCGGCACCGATGGCGTCGAGTGCGTCCGTCCACGCACGACGAACGGCGTCCGTCAGACAGAAATCGGCCCCGCCGTCGCACGGCACAAGCACGCCGTGTTCGACGAGGACGTTGTCGCGGTCGCGGTCGCTCACGTCAACTGATTCCGGGTGCGAATCGACGGCCGTCCGTGCCGGCCCGTGTTCGAAATACGCCATCGCCCGCGAGGGGAGGTATCGCTGTGTCAGCGTCGGTGTCCCCGGTATCAGATACCCCCGGAGGCCGATGGCCGCGGCCGACGCCGCGAGTGAGACAGCACCCAAGAGCGGCGACCCCGCCCACGCGACGACTCCGGCGAGGGTAACGGCGAAAACGGCGTTCACGCCGGTACAGGGGAGACACCGATTATCACCCGTGTACGCTGGATTCCTGACGCGGTCGAGCACGGTCGAGCCGCGGTGACGTAGCCAGTGCATCGGTCACCTCGTCATACGTCCGGGCCGCGGGTCACGACGTCGTCGGAGCCGGAATCGAAGAGATGCGTCGCCCGAGTCTCGATAGCGAGGCGAACCACCTCGCCTTTTTCGTAGGAGTTGTCGGCCGGGAGCGTCACCCTGACTTCGCCCTGCGGGCCCTCGATGGTCGCCAGCATCTGCTTCCCGATCCGCTCGATGAGGGTGATTTCGCCTTCGAGATCACCGTCGTTCCGGTCGAGCCTGACGTCTTCGGGCCGGACGCCGACCGTGACTTCGTCGCCGACGCCGACCGCCGTGGAGTCGACCACCTGAAGCTCGACCTCTCGACCGTCGACCGATACGACGACCGTCTCGCCGCTCGCGCGGTCGACGGTGCCGTCGAAGAAGTTCATCGACGGGTTGCCGATGAAGTTCGCCACGAACCGGTTCGCCGGCCGCTGGTAGAGTTCGTCGGGCGTCCCGATCTGCTCGATACCGCCGTCGTTGAACACCGCGATACGGTCGCTCATCGTCATCGCCTCCTCCTGGTCGTGCGTCACGTAGATCGTCGGCTTCTCCACACGGTCGTGGACGCGCTGGATTTCCTTGCGAATCTCGACTTTGAGCTTCGCGTCGAGGTCGCTCAGCGGCTCGTCCATCAGGAACGCCTCCGGTTCGTGGACGATGGTTCGCGCCAAGGCCGCCCGCTGTTGCTGGCCACCGCTGAGTTCGCCGGGGTACTTCTCCAGCAATTCGCGAATCTGCATGATGTCCGCGGCTTCCTCGGCGTTCTCGTATCGCTCTTGCTTCGGAACGTTCCGGACTTTCAGCGGGTAGGAGATGTTCTCTTTTACCTTCATGTGCGGGTAGAGAGCGATGTTCTGGAACATCATCGCTAAGTTCCGCTTGTGAGCCGGCTTCCCCGTCATGTCCTCGCCATCGAATCGGATGCTCCCGCTCGTCGGCGTTTCGAGCCCCGCGATACAGCGGAGCGTCGTCGTCTTCCCGCACCCCGATGGACCGACGAACGTGAAGAAATCGCCTTCGTCGATGCTGAAATCGATGCCATCGACGGCCGTTATCGTGCCGGACGGCGAACTGAACTCTTTTCGCAGGGAGCTGACCTCAATAGTCATGATTGACAACCACATACAGGTTGAGAGACGTTGCCATTATACGTTTCGGTGGGTGCAGATTCTCGGCCTCGAAACGAGATGAGAAGAAATCGGGGTTACGTCGGTGAGGGGGTTCGGCCGAGCGTCACATCTGCCCGCCGACTTCGAACCCTTCGAGGAGGTACTTCTGGAGCGCGAAGACGAAGATGAACGCCGGAATCACCATCATCACGCTCGCGGCCATCACCTCCCCCCAGAGCGTCTGCTTCTGTATCGTGAACATGTGGATGCCGACGGTCAGCGGCCAGTTCTCACTGGTCGGCATGATGATGCGGGGAATCGTGTACGCCCCCCACGCCGTCGCGTACGAGAAAATCGCGACCGCGATGACGCCGGGCTTCGCCATCGGCAGTGCGATCTCGTAGAACGCGCGGAACGGCGACGCGCCGGCCATCTGGGCGGATTCCTCGAGCGAGATGGGGACGTTCTGGAAGAACTTCCACATCAGCCAGATACCGAACGGAAGCGCCGTCGCCGTGACCGCGAGAATGAGACCGAGGTGACTGTTGATGAGGCCGATGCGACTCCAGAAGATGAACATCGGAATCGCGAGGAGAATCTGCGGGAACATGTACCCGAAGAGGATGATTCTCGCGAACGTCTTCTTGTGTGGGATGTCGATGCGCGTGAGCCCGTAGCCGGCCAGCGTCGACATCGACGTCGTGACGCCGACGACGCCGACCGAGAGAATCATGCTGTTCGTGAAGTACGTCGGGAAGTTCGTCCCCTCGAACGTATTGACGAAGTTCTCGGCGGAGAACGTCTGCGGCAACAGCGTCTGCGGAACGTTGTAGATCATGTCGGTCGGCCGCAGCGCCGTGCTGACCATCCAGAAGATGGGGAAGATGACGACGAACAGCAGCAGCACCAACAGGGCGTTCAAAAGCAGGTTCCACCCTCTCGACCGACCTTGGTGCGAGAGGTGCGTCAGCGGGTTCCACGGCTTGTCTACGGTTCGCTGCTTGACGCTCGACCACTTCTGCCCGATGTCGTTGCGGATGCTCATTCTGCACGCACCTCCGCGGACGGTTCGAAGATGCGGAAGTACAACACCGCCGCGACCAACAACACGAGGAACAACACGGTCGAGACGGCCGCCGCGATACCGAGCCGGCTCGTCCCGAAGGCGACGTTGTACGCGTAGATGGGTGCGGTCGTCGTCGCCCCGCGAGGGCCGCCCTGCGTGAGGACCCAGATGTAGTCGAAGGTGTTGAACATCCATACCGCACGCAGCAGCAACACGATGAAGAACACACCCTTCAGGTTCGGGAGGGTGATATCCCGGAAGCGCTGGTACGCCGTCGCGCCGGACATCTTCGCGGCCTCGTAGAAGCTCTCCGGGATGGCCTGCAACCGAGCGAGCACCATCACCGTGACGAAGATGGAGTCCTTCCAACTACTCGTGAGAATCGCCGCGAGCATCGCCGACTCCTGGCTTCCGAAGAACGACACGTAGCCTTGGATGAGGCCGACCTGGACGGCGAGTTGGTTGACGATTCCCCACTGCGAATTCAGCATCCAGAGCGCCATGAAGCCGATGACCGCGTTCGGGATGAGATACGGGAGAATCGCGAACGTCCGCGCGATGTTGACGAACTTGAACGACCGATTGAGTAGCAACGCGAGGGCGGTGCCGAAGACCACCTGAATGACGACCGAACCGCCCGCGTAGACGACCGACCGGCTGAGCGCATCGTAAAACGAATCGCTCGACAGGAGCGTCTCGAAGTTCGCGACGCCGATCCACTGCCACTCGTTCGAGAACGCGTTGATGCTGAAGAAACTCGCGCCGATGACGCCGACAATCGGAACGAGATTCACGAACGTGAAGAGCAACATCGGCGGGAGAATCGTCAGCGCGGCCAGTACCTTCTTCTTCGAGAGGAACTCGAACGCCTCGTCTCGTAGTTGTCGAGCCCGAGAGCCATGCTTGTTGATTGTACTCATGGAACGTGCCGATTCTTCATGAACCAACGGTAAAAATCTTCCCATCACCGTAGTCACCGGAGCGAGTGAAAAAGACGAAAGCGGGCGGAGCGCGACCCGACGAGGACGTATCGGCCCCCATAGATTATTATAGGAGTGTGCGAGAACGTACTGACGACCATGGTATTTGGAGAGCCGAGAGTGGGCTTCGGAACGTGGCAGAACACCGACCCGGACGCCTGTGCGGAGAGCGTCCGAACGGCGCTGGAGATGGGCTACCGCCACATCGACACGGCGCAACTGTACGACAACGAAGCCTACGTGGGCGACGGAATCGAGCGTGCGGACATCGACCGCGAGGAGATAACGCTGGGGACGAAACTCTGGCCGGGCGACCTCGCGTCCGACCGCGTCCCCGAAGCGGTCTCCGAGAGCCTCGACCGCCTCGGCGTGGACTACGTCGACGTCCTCTACGTGCACTGGCCGGCGAAAGACTACGACGCCGCGGACACGTTAGGCGCGTTCGCGGAACTCCGGGACGAGGGCCTGATTCGACACGTCGGCGTGAGTAACTTCACCGCCGACCTGCTCGACGAGGCGCGGGCCGCCTGCGACGTTCCAATCGCCGTCAATCAGGTCGAACTGCATCCGCTGCTCCCGCAACCGGACCTCATCGAGTACTGTCGCGGTCACGATATCGAAGTCGTCGCCTACTCGCCGCTCGCCCGCGGCGAGGTCTTCGAGATTCCGGAGATAACCGACATCGCCCGCGAAAACGGGCTCAGCGAGGCGCAGGTCGCCATCGCGTGGCTGCTCTCGAAAGACGGGGTCCACCCCATCCCGAAGGCGTCGAGCGAAGACCACATCCGTGGAAACCTCGACGCCGCGGCTATCGAACTCGCGTCGGACGAACTCGCACGTATCGACGATATCGACCGCGAGCTACGAATCGCCGACCGAGACTGGGTCGACTGGTAACACCGGCCCGAGAGCGGGCTTTTACGAACCGTCTGGAAGAACCACCAGCGGTGGCACACGAGTGACGGGTGCTGCGGGTTCCGAACCGAACACGCCTCGGGGTCGGTGCCTAGGTGGCACAGAAAAGAAATCGGCAGGGGACGCCGACTGCACGCCGGGTCGTCGCAGACAGGAGCGACACCGGAATCTGCGTCGCGGTTGGACGGCAGACAGATTCGGGGCGGGAGACGACTGCCCTAATCGTCGGCGGCGACCACTTCTCTGGTTCCTCGTTCGCGCATGTGTGCGACGGCCTGCTCGATTGCCGCGCGTTTCTCGTCGCCGTTCGTCACCTCGTCGAACGGGTGGAAGAGATGGCCCGGGTCGCGCCCGAGGACGTCGATGGCCGCTTTTTCGCCAGCGGGGAAGTTCGACTCGTAGTCTTCCATCGCGGCGCGGATGAGCGGCACGATAGAGAGGTGAAGCTCGCGAGCGCGGTCGTAGTCGCCGCGTTGGGTGGCGTCCCAGATTTGGACGGAGATACGCGGGCAGACGCTGCTGATACCCACGATACCGCCGTTGACGCCCAGCGTGTACGTCGGGAACTGCGCGATGCTCATCCCACCGAGCACGAAGCCGTCGTCGCCGATAGCTCGGAGATAGCGCGTCAAGTTACCGAGCGTGCTACTGACCTTGATACCGACGACTTCCGGAATCTCCCGGACGAGGTCGCCGACGAGTTCCGCGTCGAGGTCGAGCAACGACATGACATCGTAAACGACGATTGGGAGCTCCGAGACGTCCGCAATCGCGCGGTAGTAGTCGCGAATCGAGTCGTTGTCAGCCATATGCGAGCCGGCGTACCCCGTCGGAGGCATCACCATGAGGAAGTCAGCGCCGGCATCGCGAGCGAGCCCCGCTTTCGTGGTGGCCTCGCGCGTCTGCCGCGCGATGACTCCCGCGACCACGGGAACCGCGCCGTCGACTTCGTCGACCGCGACCTCGTAGAGGTGCTGGAGCTGGTCGTTGCTCATCCGCATCCCTTCGCCGGTGCTTCCGCCGACGACGACGCCGGAAACGCCGGCGTCGAGATGGTAGCGAATCTCGTCTCTGAACGCGTCGTCTTTCAGTTGGCCGTCAGCGTCGAGCGGGGTGATAAGCGGGGGATTGACGCCGTGAAGTTCGTTGGTCATCTGTTGTTGGAATCGTGTGTGAATCGGTGTGTCGTTTGGAATGTAACGGAGTCCGCTGTCGCGGTTACGGGGCCTTCGACACGTCGAGACGAAGGCCTCCGGTGTCGGTGGCTGTGACGTGAGTCACGCATCGCTACGGCCCTTTCGCCTGGTTCAGCGACTCGCGGGCGCTCTCGGCGACCTGGTCGACCGCCTCACCGGGTGCCGTGTCCTCGCTGATCACGAGCGAGATGGCGGTCGAACCCGGTCGCGTCGTGAAGATCGAATCGACGTAGGGGTTCGGTGGGCTGGTCTCGTGTGCCGGCGGAATCGCGTCGGTGACAGATTTCCACGCCGCGATATCCTCGTCGGTGTAGGAGTCCGGGAGCTTCTCCCGCATGTCAATCTCCTCTTTTTGTTTCGGGTACAGCGGCGCGTTCTGGATGTTGATGTAGCGCTCGTAGTACTCCGGTTGGAAGATGAATCGGTCGAGGAACGTCTTCGCCATGTCCGTGTTCGACCCCTCGAACGAACAGATCGACTTGATGACGCCGAAGAACTCCCCGGGGCCGTCGGGGCCCGGAATCGGCTCGGCGCGGATGTGTTGGTGGAAGTCGCGGTCGCGTTCGATCGACTGAATCTTCGGCCGTGCACCGCCGTACGTCGTGTGCGCCGACGATTCGGTGTGAAGCGCGTTGATTCGCTCCTCACAGCCGATGTCCGAACCGGGACCCGTGTAGGGCTGGAGCTGTTTGCGGAATTCGAGCATCTCGATCCAGCGCTCGCGGTTCTCCCCTTGGTCGATAGAGACCACGACCTCGCCGTCGTCGTTCCGAGTCGCCATGTTCGCGCCGTTACTCCGAAGGAAGCATTGAGCGACGAGTTCGCTACAATAGTGCGTCGACCACGGGAGCAGCGTCGCATCGGTCACCTCGTCAGAGTTGCTGGCTTCCTCCATCCAACTGACCATGTTCTCCCAAGAGTCCGGCTTCGACTCGGCGATGTCCTCTCGGTACCATTGCAGGTAGGGAATCGCGAAGAAGGGAATCGTGTAATGCTCGCCGTCGCGTTTGAGAAACGACCGCTCGTGGGGCGTGCCCAGTCGGTCCGTAACCGTCTCGACCAAGTCGGTCATCGGCGCGAGCGTCCCCTGGTTCTGGAGCTGCGTCGATTGCGTCACCGACGTCGGGAACAGCTCCGGTGGGTTGCCGGACTGAATGAGCTGAATGATTCGCTCTTGGATGCTCTGGCCCTCCGCACCGCATTCGAGGGTGACTGACGCGCCCGTCCGGTTTTCGAACTCCGCGAACGCGTCCTCCCAGACGCGCTTGAACACGTCCGAACACTCGTCGGTGACGACGCGCATCTCGCGCCCGCTGTAATCCGGCCAACCGTTTTCCTGGACCGAACCGGTCGTACTTCCTTCCGTGGGCGTCGACCCCGAACCACCGCCACCGCCGCCGATACACCCCGCAAGCCCGGCGACTGCTGAGCCGCCGACGGCTCTCAGGACGTTTCTGCGTCGAGTGACACTCCTCTCGCTGTCTCGGCATTCGTTCGATGCCATGGAATCTGCTTCATGATTGTAATGTAAATACATTTCTAACCATTGTTGACATTTGTCATACAACGGCCGAACATTCATGAGGGCGGGGCGGAACCGGTCGGTATGACCGAGTTGCAAGCAGTCGTCATCGCAGACGACATCACCGGAGCGAACGACACCGGAAGTCAATTCGCCAGTCGGGGGTATCGGACGAACGTCGTGTTCGACCCGAACGCACCGACGGACTGTGACGTTCTCGTCGTCGACACGGAGACGCGGGAAGCGCCGCCGACGGAGGCGTACGACTCGGTTCGAACCGTCGTGGCAGCCCACGACGCGCCCGTCCTGTACAAGAAACTCGACTCGACGCTCCGCGGGAACGTCGCTGACGAACTGACTGCGCTCCTCGACGCCGCGACGCCGGACCTGCTGTTGCTCGCGCCGGCGTTTCCCGCGAACGGACGGACAACGGAAGGCGGCGTCCAACTGGTCGACGGAAACCCGGTCCTTCAGACGCTCACCGACTCGGAGAACCTCCCTTCGGCGTCATCCGTCGTGGACTTGCTCTCGTCGGTCCCGTATCCCGTCGAAACGATGCACACGGGCATCGTAGACGCGGGACGGCAGGCCGTCCGGTCGCGGCTCACCGAGATACACGGACGCCACAACGAACCGACCGTCGTCGTCGCCGACGCAACGTCGCAGACACACCTTCGGTCGCTCGCCGACGCGGCCGGCCGGCTCGCCGCCGATGTCGCCTACGCGGGGAGCGGCGGGCTCGCGGGGGCGTTGTCGCTCTCGCCCACAGACGGGGGCGAAGGGGCGGTACTCGGGGTCGTCGGGAGCGTCAGCGAGACCTCGTTCGAGCAACTCACCCCAGTCCCCGACGGTGCGCTCGTGGTACTGGACCCCGAGGCGATGCTCGAACGCCCCGAGGAAGCCGCGGCCTCTGCGCTCGGTCCGCTTCTCGACGCACAGCGCGTCCACGGCTTCGCCGTCGTCACGTCGGCCGCGTCTCCCGGGGCCGTCGACGCGGTGCGTCGGACCGCGGACGCGCTCGGACTCGACGAAAGCGCCGTCAAAGACCGAATCGCGACGGCGTTGCGCGAGACCGTCCGACGAGTCCACGAGTCGCGGCCACTGACCGGCCTGTTCACGACCGGCGGTTCGACGACTATCGCGGTGCTCGACGAACTCGACGCGGCATCGCTCGACCTGACGGGAATCGAACTTTCGGATGGGGTTCCACTCACCAGAATTCGCGGCGGGCCGGCGGACGAGACGTTGCTCGTGACCAAGGCAGGGTCGTTCGGTGACCCGACGACAATAGTTAATTGCCTCGACTTCATCGGTACGCGGTGATGACGGAAGCAGAGAGACCCCTCGTCGGCGTGACGATGGGAGACCCCGGTGGTATCGGAAGCGAGATAATCGTCAAGGCAGCACCGCAGGTGACCGACGACGCGGACGTCGTCGTCATCGGTGACGCAGACGCGGTCCGGAACGCGGTAGCGCAGTGCGGGAGCGACCTGACCGTCGAGGCGGTCGACACCGTCGCTGACGTTCGGTCCGCCCCGTCGACGCTGCCCGTCCTCGACCTCGACAACGTCGCGTCGCTCGCTCACGGCGAAATCGACGAAGCGTACGGACGAGCCTCGCTGGAGTACGTCGAGCGCGCCATCGAACTCGCCATCGCAGGCGACATCGACGCCATCGCGACGGCTCCGATTCACAAGCAGGCGACGGCACGGGCCGGAAGCGAATTCGCGGGCCACACCGGGATGCTCGCGGCGTACACAGAGACGGACAACTACTCGATGATGCTCATCGAGGGGGGACTGCGCGTCACGCACGTGAGCACGCACGTCCCGCTCCGCGAGGCCTGCGACCTCGTGACGACCGAAAACGTCCGCGACACCATCACGGTCACCGCTCAGGGGTTGCGCGACCTGGGAATCGACGACCCGACGATCGCCGTCGCCGGCTTGAATCCCCACGCCGGAGAGGGCGGACTCCTCGGAACGGAAGACGACGACGCCATCGAACCGGCGGTCGAACGAGCCCGTGCGGCGGGCATCGACGCCGAAGGGCCCATTCCGCCGGACACCGTCTACGTCAAGGCGGCCGCCGGCGACTACGACTGCGTCGTCTCGATGTACCACGACCAGGGCCACATCCCCATCAAGATGCTCGGCTTCGACAGCACCGACACCGTCAGCGGCGTCAACATGACGGTCGGACTGCCGATTATCAGGACGAGCGTCGACCACGGCACGGCGTTCGATATCGCGGGACAGGGCATCGCGTCCGAGTCGAGCATGGTCGATGCGATTCGGACCGCCGCCCGCGTCGCCGTCGAGCGAGCGTGACGAACACGGAGCCCTCGTCAGGTGGTTTCGGCGGTGTTCCGACTGGCGTGGAAACATCGCATCGTCGGTTACGCGTGTTCTATCTTGAGTTCGATGATGTTGGTCCCGTTGAGAATCTTGTGTGAGAGTTCCTCTTCGACGCGGTCGTCCCGGAGTTTGTTCGACGGGACGGTCACGCTGATCGCGCCGACGGGGTTGCCTTCGATGTCCTGAATCGGCGCGCCGACACAGCTGATGCCCACGTCGCCTTCGTCTCGCTCGATAGCGTACCCGCGTTCTCGTGTGGCGTCGAGTTCCTCGAAGAGCGCCTCGCGCGTGTTGACGGTGTTTTCGGTGACCGCTCGAAGCCCCCACTTGTCGACGATGTCGTTCACCTCGTCGTCGGAGAAACACGAGAGGATGGCCCGCCCGAAGGCCGGTCGGTGGAGGTACGAGTGCTTCCCCACGGGCGCGAGGTCGACGGCGGCGTTGTCGCCGCGCGCCATGAAAATCACGACGCCGCGACCGCTCTCCTCGATTGCGAGATTGACCAGTTCACCGGTCTCTTTCGCCAAGTCGTGGACGACCTGTCGCCCGTGTCGGTAGACCGGGAGCCGCTCTCGAATCTTGCCCCCGTAGTGGAGGAACTGAAGCGAGAGTCGGTACTTGCTGTCCTCCTTGACGACGTACTCGTTCTCTCGGAGCGTTTGTAGGTGGACGTAGACGGTGCTCGTCGGGAGTCCGGTTCGCTCCGACAGTTCCGTCACCCCGAGTGAGTCCTCCTCCACTAGCGCCTCGACGATTTCGAGAGTCCGTTCAACCGCCTCGAGCGTTCGTGGTTCGTTGCTTGCCATACGATAACACACTGTTTCCAACCTGATTAAATATTTGGGTTTGGGCGCAGTCGAGCACGGTTACCACTGCTGAATCGAACGCGAGTCGAAAAAGCGACCCTAGGTCGGGGTATCGGCTGTCTCACCGACCATCATTCGGCGTAGGGCTCTCCGTCTCCGTCTCGAAACGGAACCGTTGCATGCAGAGAAGCGCTTTCAGAACGTCCGCCTCCGTGTGCGACAAGTGGATGGTTTCGGAATCGTCTGCGTTGTAATACCACGATTACGAACGGGTCGGGTCGAGAGTTGCGTTTCCACCCTGAGTGAAAGCACTAAACGGGACGAGTTGCACTGCGTGGGGACTTGCTCCGTGATAGCCACGCGAACGCACGGTATCGAGTGTCGCTGGAGTGGTTCGGCGGCGAGCGAGCGACCCGCGGAACCGTAACGCCGGTTGGAATGGTCGCCGCTGGTCGGAGCCGCCGTGCATCACGTTCCACGCGGGTTGGAAACCGTTTCGGACCGAGCGGTCACGCGCTTCGCTCGGATACGAGATAGGCAGTGTAGATTACAGGTGTATGCTTGTAATACATCAGGGAATTACGGTTCCCGCGTCCGTGCCATCGACGCGGTCGGTCGTCGTCCAGTCGGCGGGCCTCGCCGCCACGGTCGATGTCACTCCCGTTGATAGAACGCCGCGATGTCCCGCCATCGGTCGAAGTACGCCTCTTTTTGCGTATCGAAGTCCGCGCTGACCGACGGGTCCGGCTCGATAACGTCGCGCTCTCGGAGGAGGTTTTCCGCCGCCGTCTCGACATCGCTGTAAATCGACGTGATGAGCGCGGGAGCCATGACCGCGCCGGCAGTCGTCCGCGGCTCCATCTCGACGACCGGGCGGTCCCATATCGACGCCCGGAGCGTATTCCACCAGTCGTAGTTGCCGTCGAGCGTCGGCGTCCCGTCGTTGATGACGAGCACGCGGTCGATGTCCGTGTCGAAGTGTTCTTCCACCAGCGAGATGTATGTCCACTCGGTCAGGATGATGCCGGTAATGAGCCCGCGCGCCAGTCGGCCGTGGACCTCCTCGGTCGACAGGGAGTTGTCGTAGTTGAGGCCGAGGAGCGACCCCGCGACGTCGGCGTCGAAAAACGGGCTTCGGTTGCCCTTGAGGAACACCTCGTAGCCGTGGCCGCTCGGGACTTGTCGGGCGAGTTCGAGCCCGCGCTCCGGCGTGCAGTTGAGGACGCGGTCGAAGAACCATCGGAGGAGGTTGCCGGTGTCGAACGACGCACCTGGCAGATAGCCGTCGATGGGGTGGCGGTGGTAGTACAGCGCCGGGTGGGGCGAGACGGACTCCGAGACGTATTTGACGACGCTCGACGCGCCGAAGGTGATGCTGAAGTCCCCGGGTTTGACGCCGCCGTTCGCCAGCACCGAGGCGTTGCCGTCAGTGAGCCCCTGAAAGAGTTTGATACCGTCGAAGCCGGTCCGCTCGGCCAACTGACCGTCGGCGACCCCGATGAACGAGCCGGGGGGGCGAATCGCTGGAAAGAGCGACCGAGGCAGGTCGAGCGTCTCGAACAGCGACTCGAACCACGTGGGGAGTGGCGTCGTCACGTCGGCGCCGAACTTCAACGCGTTCGTCCAGTCGGTCTCGATATCGCGCCACGGCGTCGACGCGTCGAATCGGAGCCGGTACAACAGCCACGTCGTCGGGCTGAGAATCCACTCCACCCGCTGGAACTTTTCGGGGTGCTCCTCGCGAAGCTTCAGAATCTTCGGAAGGGGGCTGGTCGGAGAAAACGCGATATTCTGGTTAATCGAGAGGTCAGACAGGTCGAGGTCGCGGAGCTTCGACGCCTGTTCGGGCGCGGAATCGAAGTACATCTGCGGGGGGAACACCGGCTCGCCGTACTTATCGACGAGCACGGCGGTCCCCGACGTACTCGCGACCGAGCCGATGCCGGTCTGCGGGAGCGCCGGCGCCGCCTCGTGGAGCGCTCGCTCCCACGCGAGCGTCGTCTGCTCGGCGACGGGTGCCTCACCGCCGGCGAGTCGTTCGCCGTCGGTGCTGTACACATCGACATGCACGCTCGCGGTACCGAGATGAACGCCGACCAGTTGCGGGCTCTCCATACCACGCCGTCACGCAGGACGCCATTAAATCCTTCCGAGGATGGTACCTCGGCGAGGGCACGAGGGCGCAGTTCGGCCGACTGGCGACAGCAGGGTTCAGTTGTCAATAGTTAGCATACGCTCTATCGGAGAGCATATCCGGTTGACAAGTAGCTCCGGTTCGGGGGAATACAATTAGATAACCGCAGAGATAAGAGACATAATCAGATAGACCATAATTATTGTTGGAGTAGTATTCATTCTGTATTTGAGAACGGACGTGCACTCCGACTGAACGGCACCGTCGGAGTCGGCGGCGACTTGTAAGAGTCGTCGAGATATTCATTACAAAGGTATGCTTGTAATCGTTAGTGGTTCGTGTGGAGTTCGATGACGTTGGCGGCGCTCTGGACGATGTCGGGAACCTCGTCGGTGAACCGCTCGTTATTCATGCGGCTGACGGGTTGCGAGACGCTGATTGCACCCAGGACGGTCCCGTCTTTCGCGATGATGGGTGCGCCAACGCATCGGAGCCCTCTGATGAGTTCCTCGTTGTCCACGGCGTAGCCCCGGTCACGGACCGTCGCCAACTGTGCGTCGAGTTCAGCCCTGTCGGTAATCGTCTGGTCGGTCTCCGCGGGAAGGCCGTGTTCCTCGATGATTTCGTCGACGCGCTCGGACGGGAGGTGCGCCAGTATCGCCTTTCCGAGACCGATGGCGTGGAGCGGCCGTCTGAGACCGGGGTAGATGTCTAAATCGACCGCCCGCTCACCCTGTTCGGAGGCGAGATAGACGCCCTGTCCGTACTCCTCGACCATCAGGTTCGCGAGTTCGCCGGTCTGGGACGCCAACCGGTGGACCTCCCGCTTCGCCACCTGATACAGCGGGTGGCGGTGCTGTACGTATCCCCCGAACCCGAGCAGGCGGAGACTCAGTTCGTAATCGGTCCCGTCGCGGACGACGAACTTCTCGGCTTCGAGCGTGCTGAGGTGGTTGTGAACCGTGCTCTTGTTCATCCCGAGTTCCCGCGCGAGGAACGTCACACTGCTCGACCCGTGTTCTCGAAGCGCGTCGAGCACCCGAATCGTCTTCCGACTCGTTTCGATCCGGTTGGGCGCGTTTTCTGTCATAACTGCGTGTCGTCGAGGCAACCCTAAATAGTTTGTTCCATCGAGCAGAACAACTGTTCGACTCAGTGAGACAGAGGGGGCGAATCACCGACACCGTCCGAACGGTAGTTGTAGAAGGAGAGCCCAAGATATCTGCCGCCTAACGGCCGCTGTGCGGTGTTCGGGAGATTGTCGGCAAAAACTATTTACGCTCACTCCCTGAGCTACGGTGTATGGAGATACAGACAGAGAGCTTCTCCATCGAGAGCCACAGCAGGTTCGAGATTCTGAGCGTCACACCCGAGGTGGAAGCGACCATCGAGGACCTCGGCGTGACCGATGGACTCGTGTACGTGTCGACGCCCCACACGTCTGCGGCGCTCTCGACCAACGAGTACGAAGAGAAGCTCCTCGACGACATGATTGACAAGTTCAAGGAGATAGCCCCCCCGGACGACGGCTACTACCACGACCTCGACCACATCACCGCGGGCGAGCAGCCGAACGCCCACGCGCACCTCATCTCCGCGATGATCAAGCGACCGGTCCTTCTCGTCCTCCGCGACGGGGAGCTCGACCTCGGGACCTGGGAGGAGGTCATGTTCTTCGAACTGTGCGGCCCGCGCGAGCGAACGATTACCACGACGATTCTCCAATAACCATGACGGACCAACCACTCGGACGATCGGTGACTGTCGCTATCGACCACGGCCTCCATTGGGGTTCCCTCGAGGGGTTCGAGGACCCCGCGGCGCTCCTCGACACGGTGTTGGACGCCGGCCCCGACGGTATCCTGGCGAGCGTGCCGTTTCTGAAGCGCTTCGAAGACCGAATCGACGCCGCCGGCGTCCACACCATCGGCACGCTCGACCTCCTGTACGACTCGACGATGCCGGGCGACATCGAGAACGCCGAAATCCATTCCCAGGTGTTCAGCGTCGAGGACTGCGCCGAGGTAGCCGACGCCGCGAAAGTCGCGCTCGTCTTCGGGCGGGAGAGTCCCGACGTGCTGAAGGAGAACGCCGAGTTCGTCGCGGCCGCGGCCGAGGACTGCGACGACGCGGGGATTCCGCTCATCGTCGAACCCACATTATGGGGCCAGCGCGCTGACGACGAGTTCGACACCGACTACCTCGTCAACGCCAACCGCCTGGGCTTCGAACTCGGCGCGGACATCCTGAAGACGCCGTACCCACCCACGGGCTTCGAGCGCATCGTGCACAACGCGCCGGTGCCGACGTACATCGCCGGCGGCCCCACCGTCGAGACGGACCGAGCGGTACTGGAGATGGTCCACGGTGCCGTCGAGGCCGGTTCGCAGGGCGTGATGTTCGGCCGGAACGTCTGGCAGCGGGACGACCCCGCGGCCATCATCGACGCGCTCTCGGCCATCGTCCACGAGGGCGCGACTATCGAGGAGGCGGAGACGCTGTTATGACTCCCCGAGGTAGTCCCCGGACCCACTCATGAATCTCCCGTACCCCCACTTTCAGGTCAACTTCAAGGTGTATCCGGACACGAGCGGCGAGGACGCGCTCGCGTTCGCGCGGCTGCTCGAAACGATAGAGGCGGAGACCGACGCGCGCTTCGTGTTGACGCCGCAACTGCCGGACATCCGGCTGATAACCGAACACACCGACCTCGCCGTCACCGCGCCCGCGATGGACGCCGTCGAGCCCGGTCGCGGGATGGGGAAAATCCTCCCGGAGACCGTCGCAGACGCGGGGGCCGACGGCGTCGTCATCAACCACGCGGAGAACCGCGACACGCTGTCCGACCTCGTGTGGAAAATCGAGCGCTGTCGCGACCTCGACCTCGACTCGGTCGTCTGCGTCGACAGCATCGAGATGGGTCGCGCGGTCGCGGAGTTCGACCCCGACTCGATGATATACGAGATGCCCGAAGACATCTCGTCGGACCGCGCGATTACGCAGACTCACCCCGACCGCGTTCGCGACTTCATGTCGATGGTCGAGACGGAAAACCCGCGCACTCGCGTCCTCGTCGGCGGCGGCATCTCGACCGCCGAAGACGTCCGCCTCGCGTTCGAACAGGGAGGTCACGCGACCGGTGCCGCGTCGGCCGTGTCGCTCGCGTCGGAGCCGGAGCCGCTCCTCCGCGATATCGCCGCGAGTTTCCCCTGAGACGGCCGCCGACGGCAGACCGCCCCGTCTCGCTCCGCTCGGGACTGCGGCGCGTCGGACCGGCGCAATCTTTTTAGTGGTCATCGATGATGTGCAATACACGACAATGACAGCGAAAAACATCCTCGTAGTGTGTGGCACATCGGTTGCAACGTCGACGGTCGTCAAGGAAGCGCTGAAAGAGAAGCTCCCGGAGCGCGGCCTCGACATCGGGACCATCGCTAAGGCGAAGGCGACGGAAGCCCCCGGCAAGGTCTCGTCGGGGAACTTCGACCTCATCGTCACCACGACGCAACTCAACGAAGACAAGTTCGACATCCCGGTCATCCACACGACGGCGTTCATGACCGGTATCGGCCAAGACGAGGTCCTCGACGACATCGCCGCGGCGCTCGAAGGCTGACCGATACGTCGCCGACACGAATCATTCACGAATGACAGCAACATTTATGTAGAGACACTCTCATTCTGAGACAGGGTTGTGAGTTAATAACATGGCAGTACCAGACGTATTCTTACAGAGTGGTGTGAGTTCCCTGTTGAATTCTATCAACAGCGTAATCCAATCGTTGGGCGTGAGCGTCCTCCTGCCGATAATCATCTTCCTCATCGCGCTCGCGTTCCGGGTGGACGTGTTGAAGGCGGCGCGCTCGTCCATCCTCATCGGCATCGGCTTCATCGGCATCAATCTCGTCATCGGGCTGTTCAGCGAGAACATCAGCCCGCTGGCCCAACAGATGGTCGAGGTGACCGGCATCACGCTTCCGGCGGTCGACGTCGGCTGGCCCGCCGCCGCCGCCATCGCCTTCGGTATCGCGGAACTCGGCGTCTGGATGATTCCGCTGTTCGTGGTGATGAACCTCGTCCTCTTCGCTATCGGCTTCACGTACACGCTCAACGTGGACATCTGGAACTACTGGCACTTCGCCTTCATCGGCGGACTGGTCTACATGAGCACGAACAACTGGCTGTACTCGGTGGCGGTCGGGCTGACGCTGGGGCTGTTCGTCCTCGTGGCCGCGGACTGGACGCAACCGGCCGTCGAAGAGACGTTCGACACGCCCGGAATCTCCATTCCGCACGGGACCTCGGCACCCTACGCCGTCGCCGCGATTCCGATTCACTGGGCGGTGGATAAGACGCCGCTCGGGAACATCGAAGCCGACCCCGACGCGATTCAAGACCGGTTCGGCATCCTCGGTGAACCAATCTTCGTCGGCCTCGCTATCGGGCTCGTCATCGGTATCGCCGCCTACAGTAACGCGCTCTTCGTCGCCGAGAGCTGGTACGCCATCCTCACCGCCGGCATCTCGTTCGCCGCGGTGATGCATATCCTCCCGATGATGGTCGGCATCCTCATGGAGGGGCTGACGCCGCTTTCGGAGTCGATTCGGAACTACATGACCTCGCGGTTCGAAGACCGCGACATGGCGATCGGCCTCGACTCGGCCATCCTCATCGGCCACGAGTCGGTCATCGCGTCCAGCCTGCTCATCGTCCCCATCACCATCGTGATGTCGATTATCCTCCCCGGCAACGACGTGCTGTGGGGAATCGACCTGGCGACGTTCCCGTTCTTCTTCGCGCTGATGGTCCCTATCATGAACGGCAACATCGTGAAGATGGTCGTCACGGGCACCATCCTGCTGGTTCCGCTGCACTACATCTCCTCCGCGGTGGCTCCGCTCCTGACGCAGGCGGCTGGGAGCGCGGGCTTCGACCTCGGTGGTCGCGGGCTCATCACGTCGCCCGTCGCTGACGCGGGGTCGCCCGCGACGGGCATTCTGGCCCTCATCCCGGCACCGGTCGCCCTCGCGGTCGGGCTCGTCATCGTCCTCGGTATCTGGGTCGCGCTTCGGATGTGGCCCCAGCGGATGTACATGGTCGCCGGCGCGTCCGAAGAGAAAGCGCGGGAGACCGTCGAACGTCGTCACACCGGCAAAGGCGGCGGCCTCCTGCCCAACAAAATCGGCTCGACCGTCGACGCCTCGGGCGCGGAGGGTCGCTCCGACGACTGACCGCGCAGTTACCCGTCGGTGTCCGCGACTCGACCGCGACGAGTCGCCGCGTTGTGCGGCATCGCCGGCGAACCGGTACCAACACTTTTCTCGGAGACTCGCGTACGACTCATCGATGCGAACCGAAAGCCTCGAACTGACTGGCGAGACGGACGAAGCGGTCCTCACGGAACTCGGCGCGTACGCCTACGACCAAGGCTGGGCCGACAAGAGCTACGCGGACGCCCTTCTGGCACGCGAAGCCGACTACCCGACGGGACTCGACATCCCGACGATGGGGTTCGGTATCGCCATCCCCCACGCCGACCCCGACCACGTCACGGAACAGGCCGTGCTCCTCGGACTGCCGCCCGCGGGTGAGTCGATAGCGTTCCGGAGCATGGACAACCCCGACGAGCGCGTCGACGCCGAAGTCGTCGTGTTACTCCTCGTGACAGACACCGACGGCTACTCGTCGTTCCTCTCGAACCTCGCGAAGCTCTTCCAGGCCGAGGAGTTCGCGGAACTGACGAAGCGCCGCGACGCCGACGGCCTGCTCGACCTCGTCGTCGAGCGCTGTGTTGATTTCGACGGCTGAGAGGGAGAAGGCGACGCCGTGGAGTGGTGCTTCACGACGAGCGAGCGGCCAGTACTCCACTTCACTCCATGCCACTCTATCCAGTTCTCAGTCGACGAGCGCTCGCACGTCCTCGCGGGTCTCGGCGCTGAGAGCCGCCTCGGCGAGCGCCGCCGCCGACTCGTCGTCGATGTTCCGGACACCGGCTTTCACGTCGGGAATCGTCACGGCGCTCATGCTCAGTTCGTCGAGGCCGAGCCCGACGAGCAGTTCTGTGAGGTCCGGGTCGCCCGCCATCTCGCCGCACATACCGACCCAGGCGTTGCCCTCGTGGGCGGCCTCGACCGTCCGCGCGATGGCGCGGAGGACCGGCGGATGAAGCGGGTCGTGTAACGAGGCGACGCGGTCGTCGTCGCGGGCCGCGGCCATCACGTACTGCGTGAGGTCGTTCGTCCCGATACTGAGGAAATCGAGGCGTTCGGCGAACTCGCGGGCGACGAAGACCGACGCCGGCGTCTCGACCATCGCGCCGAGTTCGGGGACCGCGCAGTCGATGCCCTCGTCATCGAGTTCCGCGGCGATTGCGCTCACTTCGTCGAGGAGTGCGTCGAGCTCCGTAACCGTCGACACCAGCGGGAACATCACGGCGAGTTGCGCCGGACCGGCGGCGGCACGCAGAATCGCGCGGACGTGTTCCTCGAACAGTTCGGGCCGCTCGCCGGGTGCGAACCGGACGCCGCGAACGCCGAGAAACGGGTTATCGCCGGGGTCGGAGTCGACGTACGGAATCGGCTTGTCGCCCCCGATATCGAGCGTTCGGACGACCACGCGCGACCCGGCGAACGTCTCGCACACCTCGTCGAGCGCCTCGTACTGCTCGTCTTCGTCCGGCGGCGTCGCCCGGTCGAGAAAGAGGAACTCCGTTCGAAAGAGCCCGACGCCGTCCGCACCGCGTTCGGCGGCCGCCACCGCTTCCCGCGGCGTTCCGACGTTCGCGGCGACTTCGACCTGCCGGCCGTCGGCCGTCGCGACGGGGTCGTGCCGGACCGTCGAACCGCTCGATTCCCGCGCCGCGGCGACGGCGTTTGCGTCCGGGTCGACGGTCACGTCGCCCGTGGTGCCGTCGACGACGAGACGCGTGCCGTCGGTGAGGTCGAGCGCGTCGGGGGCGACGCCGACCACCGCCGGAATCGCCAGCGACCGAGCCATGATGGCGGCGTGCGACGTGCGGCCTCCCTCGACCGTGACGAACCCGGCGACCGCGTCGGGGTCTAACTGTGCGGTGTCGCTCGGAGTGAGCCGCTCCGCGACGAGCACCGTTCCCTCGGGGAGCGCCGAGAGGTCGACCCGCTCGCGGTCGAGCAGAATGCGGAGCAGTCGGTCGCGCACGTCGCGGAGGTCGTCCGCGCGCTCGGCGAACATCCCATCCGCGCCCTCGAACGTGGCGATCGGGTCCTCGAACGCCCGCGAGACGGCTCGCCCGGCGGTGACGCCGTCTTCTCCGACCGCGGTTTCGACGCCGTCGGTTATCTGTGGGTCGTCGAGGAACTGCAGGTGCGCGTCGAATATCTCCGCTTCTTCCGCGCCGACGCGCTCGGCCGTCCGAGACCGCTCGCGGGCGAGTTCGTCCGCGGCTGTCTCCCGTGCCGCCTCGAACCGCTGAAGCTCAGTTTCGGGGTCGGCCGCCGACCGCTCGCTCTCGTCGAGGTCGACCGTCGAATCGTACTGGACGACCGTGCCGACACCGAGGAGCGGCGTCACCCCGACGCCCGAGATTCGGCGGTCGCTCATCGCTCCCTCGTAGCTATCGCTGAATACGCTTCGCTTGCGAACATCGCACGCGTCTAGTCCGCGTCCGCCGGCAAAAACGCTCGCCAAGCGGAAAGGCCTTAGTGCCGGCGTGGGAAATGCCCGCACGGATGGCAGCGAAATCAGCGACAGTAGTCGTAGAGCACGAGACCGGTCTCCACGCACGCCCCGCGTCGATGTTCGTCCAGACGGCGTCGAACTTCGAGACGGACATCTCCGTGCGGAAAGCCGGCGGGGAGACGGAAGTAGACGCGAAAAGCAGCATCGCCGTTCTCTCGCTCGGCGTCGGCCCGGACGAGGAAATCGTCATCACCGCCGACGGCAGCGACGGCGAGCAGGCCGTCGAGCGACTGGTCGAACTCGTCGAAAACGACTTCGACCTCGATTAGTAGACAATCGAACTCGCCACCGACCGCGACGCTCGCGACCGACGGCCGGAGTGACGACGACAGCTGAGCATCGCCGTCAGGACGAGGCTCCGCCTCTCCTGACGGTCGACAGTTGTGGTTCTGCTGTGAGCCGTTGCCGCCGGTGACGCCCGGCGTGAGCACCGTCGCACGGGCCGTGTATTCAAGGCAGTGTTTTGAGTATTCAATAGTAGTAACAATTAACATATGTTTCGAGATGGTGGTTGAGATATTACTTCGAATAGCACCCGGCCTGCTCTTTCAGCTCGTGTGTCGTCAGTTTCGAATCGCAGTTTGATTCGAGAACGCGAGCGACGCACTAGAGAAGCTATCTCGGCGGATTAATGCTTCAGCTGAGGGTATTACGTCGATTCAAGATTTCAACTATACAAACTACATCAATTATTATATATTCAATTGAACATACATGGTTTCCGAACATTTTGTCGGTGGGCGAGAGGGAGAGACCGACGGCGAGTCAGCGGGAAAGTGGGTCCGTCTCGGCGGTCACGAGAAAGTAATCTCGTCACCCTCGAAGTACGCTTGGTGAGTGTCGGTGTCCTCAGCAGTTCCGTCGACATCGAGTTCTGTCGTGGCCGACGGCCCGTCAGTCACGTCGACCGAGACGGTGTACGTTCCGTCGGTATCGAACACGTTGTCGATCGACGCGTTCGGACGACCGTGACCCTCGACGACGGGCACGTCGAGACGCGTGGAGACCAACGTCTCGCCGGTGGCGTCGGTGACAGTCGTCTCGACAGTGATTGGGTCGTCGTTCTGATTAACGAGCACGAGGTCGGGCGCACCGGCGGGCGACGTGCCGAAGCCGGCACATCCCGCGAGGCCGACAATCGCGGCGAGGCCACAGTGGCGGAGGAGTGTACGGCGGGGAACGGACATACCAGTCGGTCGGTCGTTTGGAGCGATAAAATGCGTTGTGCCCGATATCCGCCGGTCAACGCGTGGTTCGCCGTCCCTAGTGGAACGCTCTCCACAGCAGACCGAGGAGGATGAACGGCGCGAACGGAATCATGAGTACTGCAATCCCAGCGACGATGAGCGTCCCCATGAGACCCATCTGGGTGTTCGAGTAGTCGGTTCGAACGGGGTTGACTGCGCGGGCCATACGTAGTCGTCCGTTCCCATCATACATAAGCTGACTGAATAGTTAATATATAAATACCGGCGGGCGAGGGCGGCGGTTACGGGCGGGGAGACGGCGGAGCGGCGCGCGGGGTTACGCCCGCGTCGGTTCCGGTGCGCGGAGCGCCAGAAGCACGCCGACGACGGCGACGCCGCCCGCGGCGAAGAACGCGGGCGCGTAGCCCGCGTAGTCGATGATTGCGCCGGCAGCGATGGGCGCGGCGAACGCGCCGAGGAGGCCGACGCTCGTCAGGAGCGAGACGGCCGTGGTTCGCACCGACGGGGCGACGAGTTCAGCGATGTACGAGAAGATGAGTCCCGTCACGAGTTGGATGGCGAAGCCGACGACGACGACCGCGCCGACGACGGAGGCGAGTCCCGAGACGAACGCGAAGGCGACGACCGCGGGCGTGGCGACGGCGAACGACGAGACGATGACGCGGCGGCGACGACCGCCGAACACGCGGTCGGTCACCACGCCGCTCGTCGACCGCGCGACCGCGCCGATGGCGGGGAACAGCGCGGTCAGGAGACCGCTCGCCGCCAGCGAGATTTCGAACTCGCTGGCGAGGAAGCTCGGCAGCCAGGTGTTGACGAACAGGTACAGCGAGTAGGCGAGAAAACAGAGCGCGCAGACGGTCCAGACCGCCCGGCTCCCGAACAGTTCGCGGAGTGCCGCCCCGTCGGGGGACGGCGCGTCGACACCGGGGACGCGGCGGCGAGTCGCGGCCGCGAAGCACACGACGCCGACGACGGCGACCGCGGCGTACAGCGGGAGAATCGCGGGCCAGCCCGCCGCGTTTGCGATGAGCGGGCTCCCGAACTGCCCGAGGGCGAACCCGACGGGCGCGCTCGCGGTGAACACGCCGACCGCGGTCGCGCGCTGTGCCGGAGGGACCGCGTTGCCGACGACGTTCGCGCCCGCGTTCCAGAACGTGACGTAGGCGAGGCCCCCGAGCACCCGCGAGGCGAGGAGCCAGCCGAACGCGCCGGCGGTGGCCGCGTACCAGCCCCAGCCGCCGGCGACGACGAGCGCGACGGTCGCCAGTCCGACGACGCGGCGCACGGAAAACCGGTCGAGGACGACGCCGACGGGGACGCTCGTGACGACCGCCGTCGCGTACATGATGCTGACGAGCCAGCCCGCCGCGCTCGAACTCAGTCCGAGCGAGTCCTGAATGGCCGGAAAGACGCTCGCCGGGGCGATTTCGTAGGCCGCGGCCGCCGTCGAAAGCAGGAAGAAGCCGACGACGATGCCCAGTGTCTCGCGTCGCGTGCCCGTCGTGTCGTCAGTCGTACTCACGGTTTCGCTACCTGCTCGGCGGAAGGATATGAAACCGCGTGATTGCGGTCCGATTGCGCCGCGGCCGCGGGTGCCTCACCGACTCAGTCGTCTCCGCGGAGCGCCCGCTCGATGGTCGTGTCGCCGCCCGTGAGCGTCAGCGTCTCGCCGACCGTCCGGTCGATATCGAGACTGGCGACGACCGACTGTGCCACGTCGGCCCGCGGAATCTCGGGCGTGTCGCCGTCGAGACTCTCGACGGTCAGCGAGACGGAGCCGGTGCCCGCCGCGTCGGTGAGCCTCGTGGGGCGGAGAATCGTCGCGTCGAGCGACGACTGTTCGAGGTAGTCGTCCGCGCAGCGCTTGGCGACCAGATACGGGCGCAGCGCCTCCGGGCCCGAAAGCGGGTCGCCCGCGCCGATGGAGCTAATCATCACGAAGCGGTCGATACCCGCCTCGACGCAGGCGTCGACCACCCGCCGAGCGCCCCAGAGGTCGACCATGAGCGTCTTGTCCGCGCCGGTCGACCCGCCGGAGCCGGCGGTGAACACGACCGCGTCGGCCCCGTCGAGCGCCGATTCGAAGTCCCCTTCGAGGTCGCCCAGTCGCGGCTCACCGCCGCGGTCGCGGACCGCCTCGAACTGCGATTCGTCGCGGACGACGCCGACGGGGTCGTGCCCGGCGTCCGCGAGTCGGGGGAGTAGCTCTCGGCCGATACCGCCGTTCGCGCCGATGACTGCGACCTGCATCGTTCGCTGTCCCGTAGTCGGCCCGGCCAGATAGGGGCTGGGTTCAGCGAAGGTGGCGTGCGTGACCCGTCGCGGTGGAGCACCGACCCCGACACCCGATATCCCTCGTCGAACCGGCGGGTGCTGCTGGAAGCAACACCGTCGTTGGTCCGCAGGTCGGTGTTCACGTATGCGCGATTCGAACCGCCAGTGGATATTCGTCGAACGACCCGAGGAAGAACCGGACATGGACAGTTTCGAACTCCGCGAGGGCGACCTGCCGGAGCCGCGACACGGGGAGCTCCTCGTTCGCGTGCGGTACCTCTCCGTCGACCCGTACATGCGCGGCCGGATGCGAGACGCGGAGTCGTACGCCGAGCCGTGGTCGGTCGGTGACCCGATGCAGGGGGCCGTCGTCGGTGAAGTCGTCGAAAGCGAAAGCGACGCGTACGATGCGGGCGACCTCGTGAGCGGTAACGGGACGTGGGCCGACTACACCGTCCTCGACGCCGACAACGTCGCGCCGGTCGACCCATCGGTCGCGGACCTCCCCGCCTATCTCGGCGTGCTCGGGATGCCCGGACGAACGGCGTACTTCGGCCTGCTCGACGTGGGCGACCCCTCGCCCGGCGAGACGGTCGTCGTCTCCGGGGCCGCCGGCGCGGTCGGCTCCGTCGTCGGCCAGATTGCGAAGTTCAACGGCTGTCGCGTCGTCGGCTTCGCCGGCTCCGACGAGAAGGTGTCGTGGCTCACCGACGACCTCGGCTTCGACGCCGCAATCAACTACAAGGCGGTCGACGACTACCGGGCGGCGCTCGACGACGCCGCCCCCGACGGCGTCGACGTCTACTTCGACAACGTCGGCGGCCCCATCACCGACGCGGTGTTCACGAAGCTGAACCTCGACGCTCGCGTCGCCGTCTGCGGGCAAATCGCCCACTACAACGACGAGGGCGTACCGACCGGTCCGCGAAAGCTCCCGCAGCTCATCGCGCCGCGCGCGAAAGTCCAAGGGCTGCTGGTCGGTGACTACGCCACCCGCTTCGGACAGGCCAGCGAACGGCTCGGCTCGTGGGTCGCGTCGGGCGACCTCGAACACCGCGAAACCGTCGTCGACGGGCTGGAGAACGCGCCCGACGCGTTCCTCGGACTGTTCTCCGGCGACAACATCGGCAAGCAGGTCGTCGGCGTATCGAAGCCCTAACCCGACGCCGACGCGGGCGTCGGCGGGGCCCGGTCGACCCCCGAACGCGAACCGTCGTGTCGCCCAGTTTTAGGCCGGACTAAATTCCGAAGCAGCTATATTGTTTTAGGCTGGCCTAATTCGTATGCTGGACGACGGCGACGAGAACGCGGAACCGACGCGGAGAGATTACCTGAAGTACGGCGGGGCGCTTTTCGGTGGCGGAGCGCTCGCTGGCTGTACCGGGCAGTCGGACGACGGCGCAACGACGACGGCGACCGAGACCGCCACGGCGACTGGGGCCGAGGCGGAAGCCACCGAAACGGCGACCGAGACGGCCGAATCGAGCTACGAGGCCGAACTGTCGCCGGTCGGGACGGTCACGTTGGACGAGCCGCCGACGAACGTGTTCACCCACTTCCCGTGGTTCCCGGACATGGCGAGCGCGCTCGGGCGGGGCGACACCGTCAACGACCTCTGGTGGGACGGCACCGTCGCGGGGCTCGAATACTTCACCGCCGGCTTCGACGGCTTCGAAATCGAGTGGGCGGACGCGGCGGGCGAGTACGGGTTCACGAAGGAGCGACTGTACGAACTCGACAGCGACCTCCACCTCGTCGACCCCGCGTGGGTGACCACGCAGGACAACTGGAACCGAGCCGACATCGACGAAGTCGCGGACAACATCGGCCCGTGGTTCGGGAACTATTACAGTAACTTCAACGCCGCGCCGCCCGAAGAGTGGGCCGACGGCTACGAGTATTACGACCTCTGGGAGCTGTTCGAGCGCGTCGCGTCGCTGTACGGCGAACGCGAGCGCTACGAAGCGCTCCAGTCCGTGCACGACGACCTGCTCACTACTGTCGAAGACGGCCTGCCGCCGGAGTCCGAGCGGCCCACCGCCGCGTACCTCTCCATCTCGACCGACCTGTCGAGCATCTACCTGCTCCGCCTGAACGCGCCCGGCTACTGGAACGCCCACACCCGGCCGCTCGGCGCGGTCGACGCCTTCGGTGACGAAGAGTTCACGGGGCCGTTCCAGGAGGTCGACGTGGAGGCGCTCCTCGAAGCCGACCCCGACGTGATTCTCGCGCTGTGGACGGTCACGGAGACGTTCGACTTCGACGGGCTGAAACAGAACCTCCGGGACGACCCGGTCGGCCGCGAACTGGCGGCCGTCCGGAACGACCGCGTCTACCCGCAGGGGACCCGGTGGCAGGGGCCGCTGATGAACCTGTTCCAGACCGAGATGACGGCCAAACAGCTCTATCCCGAGCGGTTCGGCGCGTGGCCGACCTACGAGGACGGCGACGACTACCCCGACTTCGGGGCCGACGAACAGCTGTTCGACCACGCGCGGGTCGAGGAACTCGTCGCGGGAGGGGGTTTGTAGGTGCGGGTCCTCGTCAGTCGTCGGTCGACGAAGGCGAGCCGCGACGGTCGCCGGCGTTCCCGGGGGCTTCGCCCGGCTGGTAGGTAATCTGCCACCCGGTCACACCCATGAGGAGTAAGACGAGCGGCGACAGCAGGCCGAAGAAGTAGTACGGCGCGTACTCGAGGGTACCGACGCCGAGCGTGCCGGCCATGAACAGCGCCCCGCTATTCCACGGGATGAGCGCGCTCGTCGTCGTGCCCGCGGACTCGATAGCCCGCGAGAGGTTCTCGCTTTGGAGTCCCTGTTCTTCGTAGAGGTTCCTGAGCGTGATGCCGGGGACGACGATGCTGATGTACTGCTCGGCAGCGAGGACGTTCATCGACACCGCGGAGATGGCGGTCACGCCGGTGAGACTCGCGACACCGCGGCTCAGCCGGCCGAGGTGGTGTGCGAGCACGGCGAGGATGCCGGCGCGTTCGAGCATCCCGCCGAGCGACAGCGCCGCGATGGCGATGGTGACCACCCACGCGCCGCCGATCATCCCGCCGCTGGCCAACAGGCCGTCGACGAGTTCCATCCCGGTCGACGGCGAGGTTCCCGACTGCGCGATGGACCACACGGCCCCGAACGCGGTTCCCTGCATCACGACCGACGTGAGTGCGCCCGCGAACACGCCCGCGCCAAGCGTCGGCAACGCGGGCACGCCGTAGAGCGCGAGGCCGAACGTGACGACGAGCGGGGCGAAAGTGAGCGCCGATATCGCGTACGACCCGGTGAGCGCGCCCTGTATCTCGGTGATGCGGCCCACCGGAATGTTCCCGGAGGCTTGGACGCCGAGGACCGCGTACAACACGACGGCGATGCCGAACGCGACGAGCGAGCTGTCGCGCATGGCGTTGACGTGGTCGAACAGGTCGGTGTTCGTGACGGCGGCCGCGAGGTTCGTCGTGTCCGACAGCGGCGACTGTTTGTCGCCCATGTACGCCCCCGAGAGGATGGCCCCCGCGGTCATCGGGGCCGGAATCCCCAACCCAGCGCCGATGCCGATAAACGAGACGCCGAGCGTGCCGGCGGCCGTCCACGACGACCCGATTGCGAACGTGACGATTGACGCGAGCACCGCCGTGATGGGCAGGAAAATCGTCGGCGTCAGCAGGTCGAGGCCGTAGTACATCAGGCTCGGAATCGTCCCCGCGGCGACCCACGTCGCGATGAGCGCGTAGACGACGAACATGATGAGGATGACCTGAATCCCCATGTGGAGGCTGTCGGTGATGCCGTCGTAGAGCTCCGCCCAGGAGATGCCCAGCCAGTACCGACTGAACAACCCGGTGAAGCTGATGCCCCAAAACAGGGGGAACTGCGGGTCGAGGCCGTAGACGACGATGCCGACGCCGAGGAAGACGAGCATCCCGAAGACGGGGACCAACGCTTCGAGCAGCGAGGGTCGCTCGTCGGCGTCGAGTTCCTCGTACAGGCGGGGCTCGAACGCTAACCCCATCGTGACACCTCCACCGGTCGCCGTCCGTCGCCCGCCCGCCCCGTCGGGGGTCCGCGGCCGAGACCGACCGAGACCGGACCGGCGCGGTCGGCGCGTGCCGTCGGTCCGCGTTCACCGACCGTCGTTGGAAGCCGATACGTGCGCGCTCGCACCCGGTCCACCGCGGGCGCATCCCGGCGGCGGCCAGATGGTTGACAGTCCATACCACTCGAACAATCATGAATGTCCCATATAAATTTTTATTTGGAGATTTTCTCAGTGAATGTTTGAGAAAGTCAAACAAGATTGCGGCGAGAGCAGACAAACGGGGTTTCCAGTCGAATCGGAGTTTGATATAACAGAACTAATAGCACTCCACCGAGTTCGGAGTCGTATGGACGACAGTCGCCCCGCGGACGGCCCGCGTCGAATCAAATCCGTACAGACGGCGAGCGAGATTCTGGCCGCGATACAGCGGCGGTCCGACCCGACGTTCAGCGACGTCTGCGACGAACTCGACGCCTCGAAGGGGACCGTCCACACCTATCTCGCGACGCTCGAAGCGGAGGGACTCGTGGCGAAGGTCGACGGCCGCTACCGTCTCGGCCTCCGACTGGTCACGATGGGCGAAACCGTGCGCAACGAGACGCCGCTGTACCGCGCGGGACAGGTCGAGGTGGACAAACTCGCCGAGACGACCAGCGAGTACGTCCACCTGACGGTCGTCTCCCGCGGCAAGGAGGTGACCATCTACGAGAGTCGCGGCGACAACGCGGTCGCGACCGACTACCACCTGCGGATGCGCGAGGCCCCGCAGTACCTCCATTGTACGGCGACCGGAAAGGCGATGCTCGGCCACTTCGACGACGACCGCGTCCGCGACATCATCGACGACCAGGGGCTCGTCGAACAGACCGACAACACCATCTCCGACGCCGACCGCCTGTTCGACGAACTCGAGGGGATTCGCGAGCGGGGCTACGCGGTCAACGACGAAGAGGAGCTTCGCGGCATGCGCTCTATCGGTGCACCGATTCGCGGCGTCGACGGCGACGTCTGCGGGGCGGTGAGCGTCACCGCGCCGACGAGCCGACTCTCCGGGGACCGCTTTCGCTCGGAAATCCCCGAACTCGTGATGCAGGCGGCGAACATCATCGAGGTGAACCTCGAAACGACCACGTTCGACCCATCCCGGTGAGCCGGACTTTGACGATTCCAAACGCCGCGCGACTCCGGCGCACCGCACGAAGAGCGCCCTCGGCGCGAACCGCCGCCGATTCGCGACCTGCGACGCGTTCGCACGCGCCGACATAGTTCGTTATTATCAAACTAATTCCTCGGTTAATCAGACATTCGGTTACTTAGGGGCAGTTTCTAAGATGTTACTCATTTTTCTAGGTAGTTTTATGGTACATTGTCCACCAGCGTGTTCGTATGGATCGAGACTCAGTCGAGCCGACCGTCACGTCGCTCCCGGGGCCGAAGGCCTCAGAGTGGGTCGAGTATCACCAGTCGACCGCCGCGACGAGCACGTACGTCTACGAGTTCGTGTGGGACATCACCAAAGACGCCGTCGGGCCGTTCTGTACCGACCCAGACGGCAACGTGTTGCTGGACTTCACGAGCCACGTCGCGGCCGCGCCGCTCGGTTACAACAACCCCGAACTGCGGTCCCGCCTCGACGACCTCGACCTCGTCGACCCGATGAAAATCGCGGGCCAGGACTTCTACGTGAGCACCGGCGGGTCGCCCGAGACGGCGTCGCTACCCGGACCGGCCCATCTCATGGACCGCCTGACCGACCTCACCGACCACTACGGCCTCGACACAGTGTTCCTGTCGAACTCCGGGGCCGAAGCGGTCGAAAACGCCATCAAAATCTGTTACGACGCCTGCGAGACTCCGAAGTACGGCATCACCTTCGACGGGGCGTTCCACGGCCGCACTCTCGGCGCGCTCTCGCTCAACCGCTCGAAGTCCGTCCACCGCCGCAAGTTCCCCGAAGTGAGCGGTATCCACGACGTGCCGTACTCGATGGCGGGCCTCGAAACGCTGCGCGACAAACTCGACGATACCCACGGTCACCTTCCCGCCGACCAGGTCGCGTTCCTCATCCTCGAACCCGTTCAGGGCGAAGGCGGCTACCACGTCCCGAGCGAGGCGTTCATGCGCGAAGTACAGGCCATCTGCGACGAACACGACATCCCCGTCATCGCCGACGAGATTCAGTCCGGCGTGGGTCGGACCGGCGAGCTGTGGGCCTCGGACCACTACGACCTCGAACCGGATGTCATCACCAGCGCGAAGGCGCTTCGGGTCGGCGCGACGGTGGCGAACGAAGCGCTGTTCCCCGACACCGAAGCGCGACTGTCATCGACGTGGGGTGCGGGCGACATCCTCGCGTCGATTCAGGGTACGCTGACGCTCGACATCATTCAGGAACAGGACCTCATGGCGAACGCGACGGAGAAGGGCACGCGGTTCCGCGCGGACCTCTCTCGGCTCGCCGAGCGGACCCCCTGTCTCACTGACGTGCGTGGCCTCGGGCTGATGACTGCCGTCGAATTCGATACCAAGGACCGTCGCGACGAGGTCCTCGAGGCCGCGCTGTCCGAGGGGCTTCTCACGCTCGGCTGCGGTAAGCGGTCGCTTCGCCTCCTGCCGCCGCTCGACGTGACCGACCGCGAACTCGACCTCGCACTCGAATGCCTCGAAACCGCCCTCGACAGCGTCGCGACTCACCGCGTCAGGTCGACCTGAATAGATTTCGCGGTGCTGATGACCTGCCCGGTGACGTCCTCTTCGAGATACCGGCCGGTTCGTCGACTCGACGGCCCGCAGATCCCGATAGCCGCCGCTGGCGCGCGCTCAGTCGGGGCGATGGACGTTCCCACCCCGTGACATCCTTAGAAATACTAGTAATACGAATATGATGTCGATGGGATGGCTCTCCCGGCCGAACGGGAGACAGCGGTGCTTCAAGGCGAGACTCCGCAGTTCTCCTTCCGGTCGTTCGAGTGCGGTGTCCGGTTTCGGCCCGAAATCCGGGACGGCGAACCGACGGGTAATACTAGTCACATTTCCAATCGTTTTATGGGCGTTTGCCGGCACTCGACCACAGGGATGGAAACCGCCGAAGCCGACGTTGAGACGGTAGTCGACGAACTCACGCTCGAAGAGAAAATCCAGCTCGTCCACGGCGCGGTCGACCCGGACGGAACGGCGACGGGCTACCTCCCCGGCGTCGACCGACTCGGAATTCCGGAGCTCAGGCTGGCCGACGGACCGCTCGGCGTCCGCGTCAACGGCGCGCCCGCCACGCTGTTTCCCGCGTCGATCGCCCTCGCGGCGACGTTCGACCCGAATCTCGCGCGCGAGCAGGGGACCGCCATGGGGCGCGAGGCGAACGCCCGCGACCAAGACGCGCTGCTCGGTCCCGGGCTCAACCTCATTCGGGTGCCGCACTGCGGACGGAACTTCGAATACTACTCCGAAGACCCCGTTCTCACGGCCGCGTTCGCCGGGGCGGCCGTCGAGGGTATCCAGTCGGCCGATGTCATCGCGACCCCGAAACACTACGTCGCCAACAACCAAGAGACACACCGAGCGTCGGTGAACGTGAGCGTCAGCGAGCGTGCGCTCAGGGAGTGTTACCTCCCCGGGTTCAAAGCGGCCGTCGACGCCGGTGCCGGGTCGGTCATGACCGCCTACAACAGCGTCAACGACTCGTTCATGAGAGAACCGCCCGCTCGTCACTGACGTGCTGAAAGGCGAGTGGGGCTTCGACGGCTACGTCGTCTCCGACTGGTTCGGAGCCGTCAGCACAGTCGAGTCGGCCAACGGGGGGCTGGATCTCGAAATGCCGGGCGTCACCCGCGACGAACTCTGGGAGATGTTCGACCTCGAACCCCCCGAAGACGACGATGACGCCGTCTTCGGCGAGACCGAGGACGTTTCCGATGGAATGCCGGACATGACTAACACCGGCAACTTCGGCGGCCCGCTCCGCGAGGCCGTCGAACGCGGGGATGTTCCGCACGCGCGACTGGACGACATGGTCACGCGGATACTCCGGCAGATGAGGCGCATCGGCGTGCTCGGTGGCGGCCGTGCGGCATCGCCACCCGAGGACGACGGCCACCGAGAACTCGCAGAGACCATCGCCGCTCGCGGGACGGTCCTCTTGGAGAACGACGGCACACTCCCGCTCGCGGACGACGCGGACGTTGCGGTCATCGGCCCCGGCGTCGAGGAGATTTCGACGGGCGGCGGGTCCTCGGAGATGGACGCGCTCCACGAAGTCCCGACGGCGACGGGAATCGGCGCGCGCGCGACGGGCAGCGTCACCGTCGAGCGCGGCGTCCCGCCCATCGAGAAAGTCTCGTTCTTCGGCGGCGACGACGAGGACGAAGACCAGCGACCGGACCCCACACTCGACGATGCGGTCTCGGCGGCGGCGGACGCCGATGTCGCCGTCGTCGTCGTCGAGGACGCCGCCGCCGAGGCGGTCGACCGCGACGACCTCACGCTCCCCGGCGGGCAAGACGAACTCGTCGAAGACGTGTCGGCGGTCAACGACAACACCGTCGTCGTCGTCCAGTCGAGCGGCCCCGTCGAACTCCCGTGGCGCGACGACGTGAGCGCGGTTCTGGAGTCGTGGTACCCCGGACAGGCCGACGGCGACGCGCTCGCGGCCGTCCTGTTCGGTGACGCCGACCCATCGGGACGGCTCCCGGTCACCTTCGCGAACGAGGAAGACTACCCGGTGACCGACGACGCGACGTTCCCGGGAATCGACGGCGAGGTGCAGTACGACGAAGACCTGCTCGTCGGCTACCGGCACTTCGACGCGACCGAGGCTGACCCCGTCTATCCGTTCGGCTACGGGCTGTCCTACGCGGCGTTCGAATACCGCGGCGCGGAACTCGTCGACGAGCGCCGCGTCGAAGTCACGGTCGAAAACGTCTCCGACCGGACGGGTCGCGAGGTGGTGCAGGCGTACGTCCGGCCCTCGAACGCGAGCGACGACCGGCCCGTCCGCGAACTCGGCGGCTTCGAAGCCGTTTCGATTCCGGCCGGTGAGACGGCGACCGTCGACGTCGACCTCGACGACCTCGCGTTCTCGGAGTACGACGAGACCGCGGGCTGGACCGCGCTCGAAGGGCCGTTCACCATCGAAATCTGTCGGTCGGCGCGAGACGTCGAGTTCGAACTGACGCTGTAAGCGGCCGAGCGCCGTCGCCCCTCACAGCGTGGAGGACAGGTATGAAGGAACAGAACTACGCTGGCATCGAGCTCCGGTCACAGATTTTACATCGCCCCGACCGGAGAGTCGCGTATAGTTCAAACATAACTAACCGGGGGAAAATAACTGAACCGAGAATGATAATTTCTCAAACACATCTCGGGTCGAGGGTCAGAATTAAATTCCATTTTAAAAATATTAATTTAATACTTTATAGGAA
This sequence comes from Haloferax sp. ATCC BAA-644, assembly GCF_000336975.1. Classification (NCBI taxonomy): domain Archaea; kingdom Methanobacteriati; phylum Methanobacteriota; class Halobacteria; order Halobacteriales; family Haloferacaceae; genus Haloferax; species Haloferax sp. ATCC BAA-644. The sequence goes on along the minus strand of NZ_AOLF01000021.1, from coordinate 119,430 downwards.
TTTTGGGGCCAGTATGAACTATGTTAGACAATATATAAGCAGTAAGAGAAAATTCGATAGTTCTTCTAAGAAAAACACTCAATCTAGATTGGTATTCTAATAGTTATTATACAGATATAGTAGTTCAAAAAAGTGCAATATTATTTCGGTCGTGACCGGTCTCTCCCAAACGACTGTGGGGCTCCGTTGGAGACGCGGGAGTCGCAGGGAGTTGCTAAACGTCAGGGGTCGAGTCCGGTCGATTCAGTGTGATTCGAACTTCCGTTCCGGAATCGGAGACCTGCACACTGAGCGTCCCGTTCGAGCGGGAGACGATCCAGTACACCAACCACAGACCGATACCGGACCCGTGTTCGAGGTCCGTCTCTTCGCCGGCTTCTAACACGGCGAATTCGGATGGCGGTAACCCCGGTCCGTTGTCCTCGACGATAATCGTCGCGTCCGCCGGGGACACGTCGGTTGTGACGCGCACAGCAATCGGCTCCTCGCCGGAGTGGTGAGAGATCGCGTTCTCGATTAACTCGGTGAGTGCGAGGTCAAACCGAGGGTGTGCGTCGAGTACGACGTCGTCGACAGCGAACGAGACACAGCTCAACAGCTCGGCCGGCATGTTCTGTTTGACCTTGGCTAGATACTCTTCGAGCGGGCGCTGGTCCGTTTCGGCGTACGACAGCACGGTCTCGATCTTCCGCGCTTTCGCCGCTTGGTCAACGACTTTCATCGAACGCGTGTGAATGCGGTCCGCCGACCGCGCGGTCTCGCCGTTCGTTGAGTCTCGGATAATCGCCGCAAACCCCGCGATTACGTTGAGGTCGTTCCGAATGTTATGCCGGAAGATACGCGAGAGAACTTGCTTGAGCAGATCTAACTCCTCTTCGCGCTCCTTGAGCGCCGTAATATCGCTCAGCACGACGATTTTCCCGGTCACGCCCCGACCGTAGACGATTTCGGATGCTTCGATGGAAAATATCCGCGTGCCGCCGTCCAGTTCTAATTTGATGACGCCGGTGTCTTGTTCGTCCGAAGACACGGCGGATTCGGAGATGAGTTGTTCGATTTTGGTCCCGATGACACTCTGATCAGACAGTTGGCTCCCGGCCCGGTTCGCATCCACGATGTGCCCGGAAGAGCCAATCACGAAGATGGGGTCCGTAATCTCATCAAACGTCTGTTCGCGAGCGACGGGAACGAACTTCAGCAACCCGTGTTCTCGAATCGAATACGCGAAAAAGAGTCCGGAAAACGAGTACAAGACCGACGTGGGATCGAAATAGATCGGAACGACCCCCGCGACCTTAACCATCGTCGAGCCGACGAGCATCGAAAACACGACCAAGAGGTACACGGTTTGTCGGCGCTGTGTGCCGTTCGTCCGGAGCAGTTCGCCGACGAACATGCCCGCAGCCAGAAACACGAGGAGGTAGCCATAGACCTGCGTCACGAGAACTTTCAGCGGGCCGTCGAACACTGGGAAGTGTAACACCCCATCGGCGGTCACGTAGTATGCAGTTGTAAAGACCAACTCGTACGGGTTAATCCAAGAGAGAACGAATAACACTGCGAGTGGGCTGAACAACGCAGCAACGACGGTTGACGGGACCGTTTGTTTGAAAACGAACTCGTACGCGAGTAAGAAGAACGTCACTGCGGCAGCCGGAATCGACACCCAGAAGAAATTTGCGACCGCTAACGTGAGACCCGGGTCCGGGATAAGTGTGAACGTCGCGAACAATAGTGCCCAGAGACCTCCAGTGGCCATCGATAAGATAAACCAGATGACTCCTGGTTTGTCACGTTCCTTCCAGAGAAGACAGCAGTTCACGACGGATGGAATCACCCCAAGATACATCAGCGCTATGGAGATTTCGAGGGTGAGCCATCGGTCAAACACCGTATTCTATACCAGTAGATGGGAGCTAATTATTCTTTTTGGAATTATGTAATATAGTCCACAGATTTGCACCAGAGACGCATATCTAGTAACGGAACTGAAAGAAACGGGTACCGACGGTGCGTGAACGGCACGACGGCCGAGTTGTCGTTTCGGTCGTGAGTCGCTGACCAAACAAGTATAGTACGAGCAGCGAGGTAGGTCTGAGAGATGACCGGGACGGATTACGCTCCGCGGCGTCAACACCGTATCTACCGCAACGCCTTCCCTCAAGGAGGTGCATACTGAGATGAGAGTCGCGGATATGCGATTCCTGTTTTTCCAGTTGAACATCTGGTTGTGCTTGCTCTCTGCCGCGATGGTTGCAATCACGGGTGTCGCGTTGGGAGTTGCTCCCCTCTCAGTTGGGGGAGGGCTGCTGCTCGCACCGCTCCTGTTCTATTTCATATATGTCGAAGACCGACGAGCGGTGACAGCCGAAGACGAGGTGAATCAGCCGTATCGGACGAAGCTCGTGCGACAGTACCAGACGGAGCTACTCGTGACGGAGCTACTCGCGCTGCTCGGCTACGAGCTCGTGGTCTGTCTGCTGGTGTTTCAGACGGGGACAGCAAACGTCAGCGACCTACTCTTTGCGCAGGTTCCCCTCGTCGTCCTCGGAAGCTACGGCTGGCTGAAGCGCTATCCGACGCTCGACTCTATCGGCGTCGGGTTTACCTGGGCGTTTGTGGCCGTGTTTTCGGTCGTTGCAGCAACGCCACAACCGTATTCGCTCGATGGAGTGACCGTTTTCGCCGGCTGGTTTCTTATCACCGCGGCCGGCGTCGAGTCCCGCAACATCCAAGATATCACCGGGGACTCACAGGCGAATAAAACCACGCTCGCAGGGTATTTAGGGCCCAACGCGGCGTCGCTTCTGGTTCGACTGCTCAAAGCGGGAGGGGTGGTCGTGTTCTGGGTTGTCGCCGGGGCGTTCGCTGCCGGGCTTGTTCTCTGTTATCTACTCGTGCTCTCGTTGTTCCGCCGGCTCACGCGACTGCACAAGGGTGGCCCGGCTTCGGAGACGACACAGAAACCCGCCGGCGGCTGAGGGCCGCGGCGTTCCCACGGGAGTGAGTCAGCCTCTCAATGCGTCGACCGGCCGGTCATTCGCCGCTTTCCACGCGGGATAGACCCCACTGAGGACGCTCGCAACGACGGCGAACCCGAACCCGTACACCAGATACTGCGCACTGCTCCACTGGAGCGCTCCGAGCGGGTCTCCAGTAATCATCTGGAAGATGACGAGCCCCGCCGCAAGCGAAAGGGTCGCACCGACGAGCCCGCCGAGTGTGCCCATCAGGGCGGCCTCCGTCAGAATCATCCGCAGCACTTCGGAGCGGCGGATGCCGACGGCGCGGAGGACGCCGATTTCCCCGCGGCGTTCGACCGTGCTCATCAGCATCACGTTGAGGATGGCGACGCTCGCGACGACGAGCGAGATGCCGCCGATGGCCAGCAAGGCGAGCGACAGCGTCTCCAAGAACCCGCCGACTTGGCCGGCGTTCCCGAACGTGTTGATGCTGAGTTCCTCTTCGTCTTCGGTGTTGAAGTACTGATTCAGTTCCCCGCCGATTTCGGTCGCGGTCGAGCTATCCTCGGCGACGACCGTCACGGTGTTGTAGTGGTTCTGGTCGGAGAGGCCGGACTCGGGTAACACCAGTTCACCGCCGCCGAAGCCGAACGCGTTTTCTTCCTCGATGAGCCCCTGTACGCGGTACAGTTGGCCGTCGTACTCGACGGGGTCACCCTCCTCAATCCCGAGTGTCGTGGCGGTGCTGTTGCTGAGGAGGGCGCCGCTCAACAGCCGGGAGGGTGCTTCGCCGGACGTGAGGTTGTACAGCGCTGCCGCGTTCGTCACCCCGGTGACGCTTACCCTCACCTCCCGTCCGTTTCGTGAAGAGATCGTCGTCGAGTTCGTCTTCTGGGGGACGACCTCCGCGTCGGTCACCAGATTCCGTATCGTGTCGACCTGGTCGTCGGTCACCCCGTCCGTGTCGCTGTCCTGACCGGACGTTATCGATACCTCGTTGCCGATACTTCCCAACTGCGACGTCGCCTGCTGTTGAATCGCAGCCGTCGCCATTCCGAGCGAACAGATCGAGACGACGCCGATGATGATGCCGAGCGCGGCTAACATCGTCCGCAGTTTGTTCCGGCCGAGGTTCCGCCACGCCATCTGGACGCTGGGGAAGCGCCAGAGGAAATCGACGACGCTCATCGTCCGGAGACCTCCGTCACGACGCCGTCGACGAGTCGGACGGTGCTGTCGGTGTATTCGAGCATCTGTTCGTCGTGGGTGACCGCGACAATCGCAACGTTCTCGTCTTCTTTCAACCGAGTCAGCTCGGTCAGAATCGTCTCGCCGGTGTCTTGGTCGAGGTTCCCCGTCGGCTCGTCGGCGAGGAGGATATCCGGCTCGTTGATGAGCGCCCGCGCGATGGCGACGCGCTGTCGCTGCCCGCCCGAGAGCTGGTCGGGAGTGTGATTGAGTCGGTCACCGAGCCCCACCCGCTGGAGGAGGTCCTCGGCGCGGTCGTGCCGGTCGACCGAGGTGTCCCACATCGAGGGGAGTTCGACGTTCTCGGTCGCGGTCAGCATCGGCAGCAGGTGGAAGTCCTGAAACACGAACCCGATACCGGACCGACGCTCTTCTGTCAGTTCGTCCTCAGAGAAGTCGGTCACGTTACGGCCGTCGAGATGGACCGTCCCCTCTGTCGGCGTGTCGAGCAGCCCGATCATGTTCAGCATGGTACTTTTCCCGGACCCAGACGGGCCGATGATGGTCACCATCTCACCGCGGTCGGCGCGAAAGTCGACGTGGTCGAGCGCGGCGATGACCTCCTCGCCGTTCTGATACCGTTTCACGACGTCAGCGAGTTCAATGACACTCATGCTAGTGCTGGCGCCAGCGATAGATGCCGACCCCACCGAGCACGACGACCACCAGCACGCCCCCGATAACGGGTAACGGAAGCTGGGAACCGCCTGACGATGACTCATTGGAGCCCGGACCCTGCTCGGACTGGGGACCGGCGGCGACAGGCGCGGCACCACTGGAATCGAGTGGCACCTCCTGTGTCGTCGTCACGCGGTCGCCGTCGACGATGTAGGACACCTCGATGGGAACGGTCGTCGGCTCGCCGCTGAGCTCCGCGGTCACGTCGAACGTGGCGAACTCGCTCGCCTCCACGCGCCCGACGAAGTAGCCGCCGGACGGCGAACCGTGGGTGACGTTTGCCGTCTCCTCGACAGTCAGCAAGACCGAGCTCGCGTCCGTGTTCCCGACGTTCGCGGCGTCGCCTTGTATCGTCACGGAGCCGGCGCTTCGCGTGGTCTCGATGCTCGTCAGTTGAATCTCTCCGGGGACGGAGTCGTCGTCTATCTCCTCCGACAGCGTGGTCGTGAACGTCTCTCCGTCGACGGCGTACGTCGCAGTGAACAACACGACCCGGTCGCTCATATCGGCGGTGTCGAACACGACAGAGCGGTTCGTGTCCGGGTCGAGATTCGCGGTGTACCGCTGGGCAATCTGGGAACCGTTTACTGACGCGGTGATTTCGACGTTCGAGAGGTTCGTATTCCCGTAGTTGGTCAACTCCACGTTGACGGTGTCGTTCGTCTGTTCGCCCACCGAGAGGCCGGCCCGCACGTCTCGTTCTTCGACCGTCACGATGACCGGGTACTCGACGTTGATGACGTTCCCGTTTTCGTGGCGGCCGGAGACGTGGACTTTGAGCTGTTTTTCCCCTGCGCTCGAGAACGTGGTGGACAGTGGCACGTCGACGGACCCACCCGGTCCGAGCGTTCCGAGGTTGTTCGCTTCAGCGACGATGCCGCCGCCCGACCGGAGCGTGACCTCTCTAAGGTCGACGCCGCCGGAGCTACTCTCGAAGTTCGAAACGGTCGCCCTGACCGTGACCGATTCACCGACGTACGGCTCGCGCGGCTCGACCGTCGTCGAGTTGACCACGATTTGGCCCGACTGTGCGCTCACCGCCGGGAGGCTCGCGACGAGTACGCTCGTAACGGCAACCAGCGCGACTGTCGCCACGACAGCGAGTCGAGCGCCGCGTTTAGCTGTCATACGTCGGCCCCGGATGTCACACTCGATACACTGCCGCAGTCGGTTCGTTCTCGAATCCGAACCGGTCGTGTAATCGGTGTCTGCTTCTGGGAGGGCCGGTAGGTCAGTGGGACTGTCAGGTTGGATTGCTCCATTTCCACAGGACAGTTCACTGAGCCAAGAATAAATGAGTTTTTCCACTACTTAGACCCAAATCCGTCATACGTACCGCCGCAGTCGAACAGGGTTGACACCCGTGTGTCGGTCTCGACGACGCCTCAGAGGCGAGTGGCGAGAAGGTACGCGACGAGGGTGAGCCCGACCCAAACGACCCCGGCGGCACCGCCGGCGAGGACGAGCCGCGTCGAGCCGACGAAGCCGGCGACGAGCCAGACCAGAACGCCGAACGCCGCGAGCGCCTGCACGAACACCCCGCGCATCGGAACCGACTGGTTTCGGACCGTCCGAACCATCCCGTAGCCGCCGAAGAAGAGCGCAACCAGGAGGCAGCCACCGCCGAGGAGACCCCACGCAGAACGGAGTCCAGCCCCGGACGACACCCCCTGTTCGGGGCCGGACGCGACAGTCGGACTCCCCGGAGCGCTCACCGCCGCGTCGCCGGATGACGCCGCCCGGACGCGCGCCGTTGCGGAGGCGTTGCTGTCGATTCCGAGGTCGTCTTCGACGGCGAGCGAGACCGAGAGCGTCTCGTTCGGCATCTGGAGGCGGAGGCCGGCGCTGTCCCGCGTCGTGTGGTTCGTCCCGTTAACGACGAAATGATACGTGGTGACCGACCCGGTCCCGGCTGTGCTATCGGCCCCCGAAACGTCGATTCGACTGCCCGGCTCGGCCGCCGACGGCGCGTCGAGGCGGGGAGTCGGCCGTCGGTACTGCTGGCCGGTCGGAGCGTCCGCGACCGGAATGAAGTCGACCCAGCCGTTGGTAATCGTGACCTCGTCGCCCTCGCCTTCCGGCAGGATGGACGCGTGGTAGGGTCCGCTCGCGGCACCCCAGTAGTTCGACTCCGCGTTGACCGTCTGTATCGAGTCGGTGACGATTCGTGCCGTCGTGTTCGCCGTGACGAGCTGCGTGATATTTATCTCCATCCCGGTGTCGTGGCCGTAGATGTCGTTGTCGGCGACCCGGAAGCGGTCGGGGGTCGCGTTGGCGTACGAGAGTTCGACACCCGTCGGGAGCGTGCCGTCGACGCGGCGGATATCGACCGCACCCTCAGTCGTCGAGCGGACGTGGCTCACCCCGTCGGTGCGAAGGACGGCGACCGTATCGCCCCAGAGCCGCGTAATCTCGATCTGTTGCCGGAGTTGCGGGTTCGCAACGAGCTCAGCAAACGGGGCGTCCGGGTCGCTCTGGTCGAGGACCGCACCGCGCGGCCCTTCCGCGATGTAGACTCCCGTGCCGGGGTCGACGCCGGGAAGCGGTGGGGGTCGGACGTGCGAGTTCGTGTTGAACACGATGTCGTTGCGCTGCACCGTCGCATTCAGCGTCCCGCGAGCCACGAGTCCGTAACCGTTCGCAACGAGCACGTTGTCCGTCACGCTGAGCCGCCCGTTGTGCGTGAGCGGGGTCGAAACGAGGAGCCCAGCGCCGCCGTTGTTGGTGAGGTCGTTCCCCGCGACAGCAACGCGATGGACGAGCAGGTCGGAGCGCACCGCGAGCGCGTGGCCCCGGTTGTCGGAGATCGTGTTGTTGGTCGCAGCGACATCTCGAACCAACGCGCGGACGGACACGTCGAGTCCGCCGCCGCCGTTGTCCGCGATTCGGTTCCGGGACAGCGTGAGGTTCCGCACCACGTGGCTGTCGATTGCGATGCCGTCGTCGCCGTTGTCGAACAGTTGGTTGCCGCTGACGCGGCTGTCCTTGATGGCCCAGTTCGAGAGCGCGACCCCGTCGTCCCCGTTTTCGCTCATCGTGTTGTTCGCGAGCAGCAGTTCGCCCTCGCTCGTTTCGGACTGGATTTCGAGTCCGTTGCGGTCGTTGGCGACCAACTCGTTTCCGCGGAGCGTCACCCGTGTGACGCCGCGGACGCGCCGCTCGGACTGTCGAACGCGAATCCCGGTTTCCGACTCCGAAATCCGATTTTCGCTCGCGACCAGCGTCGTCTGCGTTCGGGTTTCGACGTGAATTCCCGCATCGCCGGCGCGCAGGCGATTGTCGCGGAAACTGCTTTCACTTTGGGCGGCCCGTATCGCCACACCGTCACCCCGTACGTCGGTGAACCGACTCTCGCTGATTCTGACGCCGGTGACGATATCCGCGGCGGCGAACACTCCCGCACCATCAATCCCGTCGAACACGGACTGACGGACGGTGATGCCTCGGACGCGTGTGAGGTCGGTCGGCCGCGTGTACGCGAACGGCGTCGTCTCCCCGCCGACGACGTACATCGCGTGGACACCGTCCGATAGCTGCGGCGTCCGGTGTTCGAGCACGCTGACGCCGACGGGGTACACGCCCCGGGTCCGTGGGTTCACGACCCCGCCGTACTCGACGATGAGCCGGTCCCGACTCGACACGTACACCGACCGCGACAGCGAAATCTCGACGTGACGCCCGCTGACCGAGACGTCCGAAACCTCGTCGTCGAGCGACCGGTCGATGTCTCCATCGTTGTCGGTGTCGAGGCCGATTCGGTCGAGCGTCTCGGCGTCGACGCCGCGTACCGACCGCTCGGTGGGATAGCGGAGCCGAATCGTCTCCATCGAGACGCCGACGCCGGGGGCGAGTCCGAGCGTGTGCCGCGCCGTCTGGTTCCGTCGTCGGTCCGTCGTGTTCAGTTCGACCTCCTCGACGGCCCCGATTGAGGGGCTCGCGCGGACGGCGTGGCCGCCGATGTCGGTCAGCGTCGACCGCGCGAGTTCGACCGGGGGCATCGCCGTGCCGTTGACGGAGATACCCGCCACGGAGAAGTTCTCCAGGCGCGAGTCGACGATTGTGACGGAGCCGGCTCCGCTCGTCGTCGTAATCCCGCTGTGACCGCCGTGGAGCGTCGTGTGTCGAAGCGAGAGCGTCGACGAGTCGGTGCCGTTGTAGCGAATCGTCCCCCATCTGAGATTCCGCCCCGACGCCGCGCTCTGCGTGATTCGAACCGGCCGTTCGGCAGTGCCCGCGGCTCGCAACGAGCCCCGGACGGTGAGTGAAACCCCCTCCGCCAGTTGCACTTCCGTGCCGGGGCGAATCGTGAGCGTCGCACCGGGCTCGATAGCGACGCTCCGGATGAGTCGATACGGACCCTCATCCGCGGTCCACGTCGTGTCCGACTGGATGGGCGTCTCGACGAACGTGACCGCAGGCGGCGCTGCCGCGGCCGGGGCACTCGACACGGGTGTAAAAAGCGTACAGACGACAACGAGCACCACCGCCCACGAAATCAGTTTGTTACCCACCACGTTTGTCTTACACCTTGATACGTCAGGATACGGATTTAGTTTTCGCCTTCGTTAATTTACACGTCACTGGTTCGACAGGGGACGCCTTGGCCTGCTGCTGGCTGTCCCAATATAGAATCATTTTGATAGAACGACCGTTCGATAGAGTTTTACACCTCAACCAATCACGTCACAGGTGTGAACTCGGATATCGGAGCGGACGAAGACTCGGGAAGTCACCCTCCGAACGGCCAGTTAGATACCTAACAAGATCATACGATGGTTCGGAACAAATCAGCGATACTCCTCTGTGTACTAGTCGTAACGTCGATTGCCGCAGTCCCCGTGTCGGCCGAGAGTTCGGTGTACGGTAACCCGGAGCTCTCGCTCAGCGTGTCGGATAACACCTACCGGTCGAGCGAGGCCGCGACGCTGTCGGTTGTCGCAAGCAACAACGGTCGGCTCGAACAGGGTGGGCCGGCACAGTACGAACAGGAAGTCCAGACCGCACAGAGCGTGGAGATGGAAATTCTCGAAGAACAGATCGATGCACCCATCGATGTGAAGACGGGAACCGTTACGGCGGGCTCCATCCCCGACTCGGGGACCGCCCGGTTTGATTTCAACATCGAACTCGGCAACGCCGAGCCGGGCACCTACGAGATACCCGTCGAGGTGCAGTACAAGTACGTCCGGATGGTCACCTACGGCAGCGTCGACGGGCCGGAATACACATGGCGGACCGTCACGAGAGAGAAGTCGGTGACGGTCGAAGTCGAAGACCGCCCGCAGTTCGAGGTCGTGAGCGAAGGTAACAACGCCGTATTCGCCGGCGACACCGGCCAGCTCTCGTTCGCGCTCGAAAACACGGGCACGCGAACCGCAACGTCGTCGTCGGTCCAACTCACGACGCAGTCGCCGACGATTTTCTTCGGCACGATGCAGAACCCGCAGTCGTCGACGAGCCTGTACGTCCCGACCCTCGAACCGGGCGAGCGGACGAACCTCTCGGTCCAGGTCGGTGCGGCGGCGGAGACCCAGGCGGGTGAGTACCCCGTCAACCTGGCCGTGTCGTACCAGAACCAGAACGGCGTCACCGAAACGTCGGACACGCTGACGACCGGCATCGCGGTGAACCCCGAACGAAGCTTCGAGATACGCGACATCGAGACGGAGCGATTCAGGGTCGACGAAGGTGAAGCGAAAATCAACGCACAGGTCGTCAACACGGGCAGCGGCACCGCGAACAACCTCGCAGTCCAAATCGGTGACACGGCGCTCGTAACGCCGACGAACGGCGAGTCCGCTATCGGAGACCTCGCCCCCGGCGAGTCGAAGCCGGTCTCGTTTACCGTCTCGATTCCGGCGGGCGCTGAACCGGGGACGAACACGTTCCCGTTCGTCGTCGAATACGAGAACCAAGACGGTGACGTGAGAACGACGTCGCCGATTCGGAAGTCGATAGCGATCGAACCCGAACAGGACCCGTTCACGGTCGTCGGCGTCAACACGAGCGTCTCGCCGGGCGCGACCGACACGGTGGACGTCACGGTGCAGTACAACGGCGAAGAGCCGGTGTCGGCGACGAACGCCAAGCTCTTCGTGAGCGACCCGATTTCGACGTCCGACGACGGCGCGTATCTCGGGGAGATGCAGCCGGGAGAAACCAAAACGGCGACGTTCACCGTCAGCGCCGGGTCGAGTGCGGTTGTCAAGGCCTACGACGCCTCGGTCGAGGTCCGGTACGACGAGGCTGACGGCGACACGAGATACACTGACGGCCTGCCGGTCGGCATTTCGCTCTCCCCGTCGAGCGGTGGACTCCCGGTTCCGATGTCGGTCCTCGGAGTCGTCGCACTCCTCGGAATCGGAGCGATAGCCGTCATCTACCGCCGTCGATGACGGACCATGGACGGGACAAGGAGTAACCATGGATAAGCTACGCCAGCTGTTCAGCGCGGTCGGAAGACAGGTCCAACAGCGACCGGTCGCAGTGCTGCTCCTCGCAGTCCTGCTTATCTTCACCGCGTTCGGCGGTGCTGCGCAGATCACCAGCGTTACTGGCGACGCTGCATTCGTTGCGGACAACCCAACGTTCGACGCGTTTACGGAGTCGTTTGACCGGGGCAGCATTGCCGTTCTCGTACGGGGAGATATTACGGAGCCGCAGACGCTCCACGCGATTGACCGCGTCGACCAGCAGATGTCGACGAAGGCGAACGTCCATACCGTAACGAGTCCGGCCGATCAGGTCCGTCAGGAGTACGGCCGAATCCCCGATTCGGAGGCGAAAATTCGAAGCGTTATCGGGTCACCGGACTACACGGTCGTCCAGATCGTCTTCGATACGGGGCTCTCTCAGACGGAGGAACGCCCCATCTACACGCAGGCCGTTGAAGCGACTGACTGGGCGGAGTTCCCCTCCGGGACGACAGTAACCGTCACCGGCAGTGCCGCGTTCTCTGCACAGCTCTCGACGCTCATTCAGCAGAGCACCCAGCAGTTACTCGGCCTCGCAATCGGGCTCATGGTCGTGGCGCTGTTCTTCCTGTTCCGCGGCGTCCGCCTTCGTCTCCTCCCGATTGTCGCCGTCTTCGTCGGCGTCATCTACACGTTCGGAGCGATTGGATACGCCGGTGTCCCCAATTCGACGATGACCAGCGCGGTCTTCCCGATTTTGATCGGACTGGGGATCGACTACTCCGTGCAGTTCCACGAGCGGTACGAGGAAGAACTCGAAAACCATCCGCCGCGCGAAGCGCTTCCGCAAGCGCTTGGCGGAATCGGTCCACCGGTCTTCGTCGCTATGCTCGCCGCCGCGTTGGGGTTCGGAGCGACGTGGGTGTCGACGTCGTCGCCGTCGATTATCTGGTTCGCCCAGACCTCGATCTTCGGCGTGCTTCTCACCTTCATCGCGGGGATACTCGTTCTCCTCCCGCTTCTCACCCTCTGGGTTCGCCGGCGGGGCGACGCCGAAGACGAGACGCCGGACGAAGACGACGCCCCGACAACGCCCACGACGACGCAGTCCCAAGACCGAGGCGACTCGGATCGCGTCGGCCTCGTCGGGGAACTGCTCGGTCGTTCGGCGCGGATACTCGCGAGTCATCCGGTGCTCGTCCTCAGCATCGCGCTGCTGATTGCTCTCGTAGGCTTTCAGGCCGGCGGGTCGCTCGACACGCTCGCGGACACGGAAGGGTTCATCCCGCAGGACCTCCCCGCCTACACCGACCTCCAGCAGTTCCGCTCTGTTGCCGGCGGCGGTTCGAGCACGAGTTACGACGTGCTCGTGACCGGGACGAATCTCAAACATCCGGCAACATTGCAGTGGATGCTCGACTTCGAGCACATCGCGACACAGACCCCGCTGGTACAAGGCGTCGATTCGCCAGCGACGCTGGTTAAACAGTACAACGGGGGCCAACTCCCCCAAACTGAGAGCGGCGTCAAGCGCGTGCTCGAAACCGTCCCCGAGAGACAGAAACTCCAGTATTACAACGACGGGCGTGCGCACATCATGGTCTACTCCGCACAGGATATGACCACTCAGCAGGCCCTCTCGTTCCTGGAGAACACGCGCGAGTCAATCGCGTACAGTAGCCCCCCACCCGGAGTGACGGCGGAAATCACGGGGACCGCCGCGATTGCGACCCCCTCTATCGTGGAGCAGATCAACTCACGGAACGTGACGACCGGACTGGGCGTCCTGTTCGTGTTCGTCCTGCTCCTCGTGTACTACCGCAATCTGGTGAAGGCTGTTGCGCCGCTCATCCCGATGGTGTTCGTCATCGGCTGGCAGAACATCTACATGTATCTGCTGGATATCCCGGTTTCGCCACTCGGTGCGAGTCTCGGGGCGATGACAGTCGGGATCGGTGCGGAGTACACCATCATCGTGATGGACCGATACTACCAAGAGAAACAGCAGGCGGGCGTCAGTCGACTCGATGCCGTTCAGACCGCGGCCACTCGGGTCGGAAAGGCCATTAGCGTGTCGGGAATGACGACCGTGTTCGGCTTTTCGGCGCTGGTGTTGTCGCCGTTCCCGATTCTCAGCGGGTTCGGCTTCCTGACCGTCGGCGTCGTGTTCCTGACGCTCATCGCGTCGTTGGCGACGCTCCCGCCGACACTCGTCCTCTTGGACTCGATTGCCGAGCGCGTGGCCGCCAGCCGGTCCTCGTCCTCGTAACACACCCTTCCCGCCCCCTCTCCTCCACCCGAACTGCTCAACGCAGTCCGCGACGGATGCTTCCGACGGACATCACGCGGTTTCGTCCGTATCGGGTTTCGGGTCCGTCGATACCGCCTCTGATTCGCTGTCGGTCGTGTCACCTGTGGCCGGTTCGGTTGCGTCCACGGACCGCTCCCGTTCTGCCCCCGCGTCAGCCGAGGGCGGAGCCACACCGTCAGCACGCGCCTCAGCCGTTGGCTCCTGAGCGGCCGCTGTCTGCTCGCTTCCCGAGGAGAGTTCCTGCCGGACCTGTCCGGCAAAGTCGTCGGGGTCGTACACTTGCTCGACGGCAACCGTGAGACCGCCGCTTGCCCCGGACCGAATCCTGACGTTTCCCAGCCCGAACAGTGAATCCCACGCCGAACGGGTCTCCTCGACGCCACGAGCCTTCTCAAGCGGCACCTCGTTTCGCAACAACGAGATAAAGCGATACTCTTCGATTACGCGTTGATTCGTCAAGGAGTAGGTGGTAAGCGTGTTCTGCCAGTAGCGATAGATTCCTCTGGAGAACAAAAACAGGCCGCCTCCGAACGCAATCGTCGGCTGGTACAGCGGGCGGTGCGTGAAATACAGCAGATACCCTCCAAGGGAGAGGAGGGGCACGGCGAGCGCGGCTTCCGCGAGCGCGCTTCGTTGTGCGGGATTCCGTGTCTCGACGAGGTGCTCGTCGGCTCGCATCTGGGGGGTTTCCGGAGCCGTCACGAAATGCACGTACCATCCCATCGCGAGGATGAACAGCCCGAAGACGGCGATGATGAGCCCAGCGGTCGGTGATGACTGGGTCGGTGAGCCGCCCGATAGCTCCGCGACGAATCCGGACAGATACGCCCCGGCGGCGACGAGCGGGAGCCCGAAAACCGAACTCCAGAGCGCAGGGAGACCTCGCGCCATTGGTTAGGTCCCCGAGAGCATTTCGTAGAGAATCGCGACGACAGAGCTGAGGGTGCCGATAAGCGTCAGTGTCATCTGGTCAATAGTTTTTTCGCCACATCGACTGAAAAATCCTCGTTCGCACGTCGCACGAGACGCTTCGGGGTCTCCCGCCGAGTCGTTGGTAAAGTTGGCCGCCTGTCGAGGTGTCGGAGACTCTGTGTGCGTATCCTCGATGCGTCCGTGGACCGTAACATCCTCGCTGGCCAGCGACGCGTTCCCCACGGTGAGTGACTGGGTCGACGTGCGCGTCGAAAGGGGCTGAGCCGCCCGCTCGATATCGGCGTAGGCGATTTCGAAGCTGATGGTCCGCTGTTGGCCAGACGGGATGTTACGACTCTGCGTCGCAACGGCGGTTCCGTTGAGGCGGTAGACGAACTGCCCGTCGAAAGCAGTTGTTCCGACGTTCCTGACCGTAACCGCGACCGCGTATCGGGTATCTTCCCGAAGGTCGCTCGGGAGTTGCACGTCCCGTGTCGTGAGCGCCGCCGCGCGTGCACTCGGTTCGCTTCGCAGTCGAATCGCATCGCTGACGGTTGCCCCACCAGCGGTCTCGATACTGTGGTCGTAGGTCCGACCCCGCTGGATGAGGCTATCTGCGGCCTCGATCCGCTCGGTCGTGACTGCGAATGCGACCTGCCGTTGCTCGCCGCTCCCGACGGTGATGGTTTTCTCGCTGATCGTCGTTCCAGCGAAGCGATAGGCGACATCACGCGTGATCGTTGTCCCGGCCGGGTTCGAGACGGTCGCTAGGACGACAAATTCGCGGTCGCTGGGTGCCGTCGCAGGCGCTTGAAACGCTTCAACCGCGAGGTCGACATCGGGTGTCACACGCAGGTAGCGCGGGATACCCGCTCCCGACGCGTTACGAACGCCGTGGACGTACGTCCCCGTCGAAACCGTCTCCGTGCCGGTCAACCGCCCGCTCGCCGTCAGTTCGAACTGGACCTCGCGCGACGCACCACCGGCCAACCGAACCGTTCGGTTTGTGATCGTCGACCCGGAAAAGACGTATTCAATCCGCTCCGAGCGCGTCTCGTTAGCGGGATTGCGGACCGTCGCGGTCACGGTGTACGGTTCCGTCGGTCGAAGTCGTTCCGGTGCCGAAAGCCCTGCAACGGTAAGCCCCTGTGGCGCGTCGGCCGTTCCCGGAGCAGTAGTCCGTGTAGCGGTGGCTGTCGTGTTTGGTGTTGAAGACGCCGTCCGCGTGGGAGTTTGCGTGGCGGTGGCCGTCGTGTTTGGTGTCTGTGACGGTGTCGATGTCGCTGTGGTTGTGGTCGTGGGCGTGGTCGTCGTGTTCGCTGTCTCGGTCGCCGTGTCCGTGGTCGACGACAGTTGGGCTTGAGCCGCCGTATGGTCCGGAACGTCTGCATCCGGCGGTGTCGGTTCTGCATCGTTGTCGGAGGCGACACCCATGCTTGCGGTCGCAAGTGGTGTCAGTCCCACACCGACCGCAACGAGACACAGTAGCATGAGTACGGTCCGCGGCGGCTCCGTGTCGGAGGGCATGTGGTGGACATATTCAAAACGAGGATGTATAATAGATTTGGCACTACTGAACGAATCAGCACTCCACCTCGAACGACCGCTCGCGGGGCGGTGGACGAATATCGAACGGACGACGGGCCCAGCCCTCGGCGTTCCCCGTGCAGTTACACCCCGAGGGGCTCACCGGTGGCAGTTGTTGAGACCAAGTTTCTGACCGCCTCAACGAGTGTTCCGAGAAGCCCCTGCGACGAAGACTCCGACGGGACACCGGGTAACGGCGTGTTCGTCCGCACCGTGCTATCCGGGGTCGTCGTCGACGCGGTCTCCGGGT
The DNA here is from genome assembly GCF_000336975.1 of Haloferax sp. ATCC BAA-644. Classification (NCBI taxonomy): domain Archaea; kingdom Methanobacteriati; phylum Methanobacteriota; class Halobacteria; order Halobacteriales; family Haloferacaceae; genus Haloferax; species Haloferax sp. ATCC BAA-644. Next base: position 103,068 of record NZ_AOLF01000021.1, on the reverse strand, counting down.
CGGCCGTCGCATTTGGCTGTGCGACTTGGACCGATTCGATGTGTTCTCTCCCGGTCGAGTCGGTTGCGCGGACCCGGACGCGTGCCGGATAGCTATCCAGTTGGAGCGTCTCGTTGATCGTAACGGCGCTGGTCACACCCCCACCGTATATCTGAGCGAGGTCGATGGTGTTGCCAGTGGGGCCGACCGTCTCGGCGTAGACGCTGGTCACGCGGCCATCGTACACGCGGCCTTCGACGTGGACGCGGTTATCGCTGACCCGAAGCGTATCTGGTCGGACCTCAATCGCCGGTCGCACGAGCTGCGTGTGGTCCACCTCAATTTCGCGTTTCGTCGCGTTCTCGGTGCCGTCATCCGCAACGATGGTGATGTTTCGGCTGTCCCCTGCGAGCGGAATCGTCTTCGTGAACGTGTGCTCGATAGGACGTGCCCCGACTGGCTTCGGCTGAATCTCGTAGTTCAACCCCGACCCGTCGGCCGACCCTCGACGAACACCGACCGAGCGGATGCCGACCTGATCCGTCACCCGAATCGTCAACCGAACTGCCGAGCGCGTGTTGATCAGACGCTGGTCGAGTATCTCGATCGACGGTGGGTCCTCGTCCTCAACGTAGAGGTTGACATTGTAGTGACGGCGATGGCCGCGCGAATCGAGCGCCGTGATTTTGAGGCTGTTTTGGCCGGCACCCACTTGCTCGTTGAACGGCCCCAGCCGAAGTGATTTGGAAATCGACGTGTTCGGGTCGTCGATCACGATGCGTTTTCGGAACCCCCAGGGAGCATCGATACCCTGTCCGTGATAGCGTAGCTCGATGGTCACCTGCTCGACATCAGAGTGGTCGTGAAGCGTCCCATCGAGTTGGATTTGCGACCGATTGATCGTGTAGTTGTTCTCGGGGCGGTCGTAGATACTGGTGTTGCCCGTCCGGAACGGCGACGAGAACACTATCGCCGGAGCGACCGAATCCTCGATTATCGTCGCCCGGTGGGCGGTGGTCCGCCCGTTCGACTGGACGAGTACCTCCAGCGCGTGCTCACCGGCGTTCACATCAAGCGTCGCCGTTTCGTGGACCGCGGTGCTGTTCGGCGTATATATCCGTCTGCTGTCTCCATCGACGCGGACGACCAGCAAGTCGATTGGTGCCGAACCGTTTGCTCGGACTGTGAGTGTGGGGTTATCGTCGGTCGTAATCGTGTCACCATCGGCAATAGTTCGGTTGTCGATGACCAGCGTCAGGTTCGGCTCTGAGAGGTCAGTCGAATTGTTCTGCCCGACCTGCCGGTGTGTGTCGGAGACGTCGATAGCTGCGTCTCCAGTTGTCGTTGGTGGCTCCGCTGCGGCGCTTACCCCGGCAGTAAAAGAGAGTACCAGGAGAGCTGCGGCCGCCCAACCCACGTGCTTGGAGTCCATGTTCGAATACACTAGCCAGCGAGCGTTTCGAAGATAAATCTACACACCCAGCTATCATCGTTGAAATTCAGAGGGGGACCAACAGAGGTGACTCCAAGAGCGCGGGCCAAGACGGTCCCGAAGTCGGGAGCCACCTGTCCGAGATGGAATGTTACTGGCCTGTCGTTGCGAGTACGCAAATCTACACGATTACCCGCATATACAGTCATCGAACAACCGGCCACTAACACACCTGGTCGGGTCGAAACTGATGACTGCCCATACAGAGGCTGGCTTAGCGCCAACCTTTCTTTTCATCAAAGCCATCGATACTAATCTATTTCGGTCTCAACTCACATCTCAGGCACCCCTATCTCGGTTACCTACCCGCCCGACTTCGCTCACCCCGACGGGGGTCGCTCTCCGCGGTCGGTGCCGGGATATACAGATGGCTCGTGCGACTTGGTGGGTTCGAGAATCGCGTGTGGAAACCCAAGCGGGTGTGTTCGCACACGGTCGTAGCGCGGAAGCCGTTCGCCGCGCTTGGTGTATAGACGTTCACCGCACCACGTCCGGCGAGTTGGCAACCACGGCTCCACCTCTCCGCTGCCCTCGTGAGAGCCCGTCCGGCGAAAGATTGAACCACCGGAGACAAGTACCCAAACCGCTACCAGTCACCGAGAGGTAGTCTACCCATGGATAACAGCGAAGCGATTGATGCACTCATCGAACTCGGTCTATCTACATATGAGGCCCGCGTGTTTACTGCACTTATCGAACTCGGGGAAGGGACGGCGCGTGAGGTCGCAAAGACGTCGGACGTGCCTCGATCACAGGTGTACACGACGGCCAAAGAGCTACAATCGCGAGGGTTCATCAGCGTTCAACGGGCCAACCCATAGGTCTTCCAACCTATCTCGCTGTCCGAGGTCGAGTCTCAACTCAGCCGCGAGTTCGAGTCCAAGCGCGACACGGCGTTCGACCGGCTTGAGACGCTCGAGCGGCAGACAGCACCGTCGGCTGAACAGAGCGAAGACGTGTGGACCATTACGGGTACTCCGGCGATTATCGGCCGGGCCAGTCAACTCATCGACGAGGCCGACACGCGAGTGATCTACGGTTCCAAGGACCTCGCGCATCCGGATGCCGAACTCCTGAGTTCGGTCCGGTCGTGCTGTTCTCGGGAGGTCCCAGTACTCCTGCTCCAGAATAACGGCCAAGAGATCGCAGAGCCGTTGAGGGAGACCGAGTGTGTGTCCAGCGTGTCGGTCCCGCCACAACAGTCCAAAAGTGAGCACGCGGTCCGGTTGCTACTCGTTGATTCGGATAGTTTCCTGCTGAGCGTCCGCAGCAATCGGTCAGCCCCCGAAATCGCGATTTGGAGCGCAAACACGACGTTTGCCGAGGCGTTCTTACAGCTCCTCACGAGTAGCCTCCCTGTCACCGAGTGAGACGGCCTGCTTTGCACGGCCGGCGCTGCGCTGTTTTCGAGTGCCGTACGTCCTCTGCGTTCTGGCTACCGGTCGGGGAACTCTGAGTCGACGGCTTCCTGTCGTACGACGCGTTTTACGGAACCGGGTCGAACAGGCGTCCGGATTCACCCCCGTTCCACCGGAAGCCGCAACGAGTCGTCTCACTCGGCACGACTCTGAGTCTGCACACCGGCGATCGCTGAGTTCCGTGCGGAGCGACGCCGGTCTCTCGGAGATGTCTCTCAGTGGAGTAGGGGAAAGAAAATAAAAGACCGGAACGAGTCCGGCGATTACTCGTCTGTTGTCGTCACATCCTCGTCGGAGTGACGAGGAGGGACGGCGGCGTTAGTTCTCGCGGCGGAGGGCGAGAAGTGCCGCGCCGACGAGTGCGACGAGAGCGACTGCGATACCGAAGCCGGGCGTGTTGGAGGACGTGGTGGTCGTCTCCTCAGACTCGGTGGTGGTCTCAGTCGGCTCTGCGGTCGTCGTGGTTTCCGTGGGTTCGTCCGTGGTCGTCGTCGTGTCCGTCGCGTTGTCGGAGGACGTCGTGGTGTCCTCACGCTCGGAGACGACTTCGACGTTCACGGTGTCCGTGTTGTCGCCGTCGTCGGCTTCCACGGTGAACGTACCCGTCTCGAAGTCAGTGGTGTCAATTTCGACCATCCACTGGCCGTCGTTGTTCCACTCGTCAGTGTCTTCGAGTGCGACGGACGTGCCGTCTTCACTCGTCACTTCGATGCTGATGGTGTTGTCGTCCGGCTTGAGGTTCGTCGAGCCAGCGATGACCATCGTTTCACCGGTTGCGACCGGGTTGATGCCAGCCGCTTCAGCGGCGTCCGGGTAGATCGAGTCGATGGACGTCGAGGACTCGGCCAGACGGAACGTCTCGGTGACGATCAGGTCGTCGCTCGCCGTCTCGTCAACCGTTTCGGAGGCGATGAGCTCGTTGACCTGCTCACCGTTGTTGTTGTTGCTGTCGAGCTGGTCGAGGTAGCCCGTCAGGTCGTCGAGGTCTGCGGCCGAGCTCGGGCCGGACGGCAGGGAACCGTCACCGACGGCGCCGTCGCGACCGACCGAGAGGATGTGGGCGGTGACCTGGCCCTGCGTGAGGCCGACAGTGATGTCGTCCTCGTCGTAGGTACCGTCGCTGTCAACGCTCACGGACTGGTATTCGACGTTACCGCGCTCGTCGACGAAGATGACGAGGACGGAGTCGGCACCGGAGGCGGTACCGTTGATGTCAACCGTGCCGGAGTCGACAGGAGCGACCTGGCCGTTGATCGTGGTGAACTGACCCGTAAGGGCCTGGTCGACCACACGGAGCGAGTTACTGCTGCTCACACCGCTGGTGAATTCGGACGTCGTAAGCGAGTCGTCGACGGTACCGTCGCCGCCAACGTCAGCGTCCGACGCGTCGATGACACCGATGCGGTAGGTACCCGTCAGCGACAGGATGCTGCTACCGTCGCCGGCGAGGTTCGAGAGCGCAACGTCTTCCTCTTCGAACGTGTCGTCGGAGTCGACGTTAATTTCGTTGTCGCCACCGACTTCGAGGAGCTGCCAGTCGCCATCGTCGCGGACGTAGATTGCGACGCTGTCGGAGCTGGTAGCCGTACCGTTAATGTCGACTTCCGAGCCAACGACGTACTGACCGGTCGGGCTCGAAAGCGTCGTACCGCCTTCTTCGACGGTGAGCGTGATGTCGTTCGTCGAGTCCTGGTCAACTGCTGCAGTCGCGCTCACGCCAGCGTCGTAGACTTCGATGTCGACGTCGCTGTCGTCGAGGTACTGCGTTTCAACGCCGCCAACGGCGCTCGCACCGTCGATTTCGACGACTGCGTACGCGATGTCAGCGGTCTCAACGGTCGGGCCCGTGGCGGAGCCGCTCGCGTTCGTAGCGCTGTCGTTCGCGATGCCGACTTCCGAGGTGTCGCCGATGTTACGGAAGACCGCCTTGGCCTGTTCCGTCGTGACGTCGTTCCGGAGGTCGGAGAGGTCGATAGCGACAACGTGCAGGTTGCCGTCGATGCCGTTCGTGACGGTGTACTGAACGTCAGTACCCTGCGTCACGGATTCGCTGTCGAGTTCGATGCCGACCTCGTCCTGCGACGAGATCGTGAGGGTCATCGTCTCGGAAGCGTCACCGAAGTCGAGGTCTTCAGCGCCTTCGAGGATGATCGTGTACTCGCCAGCGTCCTGGCCGGACATGTCGATGCCGACGCCACCGCCGGTCGACGAGGTGCCGTCAATCGAGCCGTCGTCAACGAAGGTGTCCGTGCCGTTCAGGACCTCGTTGGTGATGTCCGTTCCGCTCGGGTCTTCGACGGTCACTTCGACCTTCTCGGCCGACTCGTAGTTGTAGTCAGCGTTGACGTAGAGGTTACCAGCGTCGCCGGAGCTGATAGCGGAGCCGGTGACGTCGCCACCGGAGGACGTCAGGATTTCGCTGTCAGTGATGCGCGGCGACAGCAGCGTGACGTTGGGGGTCGTGGCGGAGCCAGAGCCGTCAACGTCGTACGTGCCAAGCGGCTGGTCCTCCGAACTCTGCGGGATGGGCGACGTAAGGTCGAGCGAGATACCTTCCGCGTTGCCCGCGACACCCGTCAGAAGCGGTTCGTTGGCACCGAGACCGGCGTCGGTGTTAATCTCCTCACCGAGGAAGACGCGGTCGCCGGATTCGATTGTCTTGTTGAACGATTCGTTGTCAGCGTCGAGATTTCCACGCTCCGCGGCGGCACTTCCCGTGAACGCGATGGCTCCCGCAAAGACGGAAGTTACCATCAGCGTGGCGAGAAGTATCGCACGCGTTTGATCTTTGAGCTTTGTCATAGTGTACTTGTAGCGCCAGTATTTTCCGCGCAGTTCGCGATAACGCGGATCCCTACTAGCGGGGGATGGGCAGGGGTACGGTAGAACGATATAAGCGGCCTTGGTAAATGCTTTCTGTTTCTATTGCATGTTCGGTCGCTGTCCCCGTTCCCGTCTCCCACTTGGCGTCCGAACGCGGGCCCGCCCGCACGCAACAATACCGTTGGAATCAGCGAACGGTTCCAGCCAACACTCTCGGAGCAGACCACCAAGAAAACGACCGCCACCGAGCATCGGACCAATCCGACCACCGACAACGACACGATAAGGGCGGTCGTGACGACGACGGCAGCCTCATCCTCGCCAAGTCCACGAGACGCAAGAAAAGAGACCACGACCGCCGAGACGAGTCAGACCGAGAATCCGCGGACAGACCACAGCTTCAGCCGAGAGCCGACGCAGTACCGCGTGGAAGGCGTCACCCGCGAGTGGTCACGTTCGACTCGATTTCGATTTCTTCCGGTCCCGCGACGACCGTGTCGTTGTAGCTAATCGAGACGTTCGCAGAGCCGGTTCCTGGCGGAGCGAAGCTACAAGTGACGACGCCGTTCTTGCCGACCGTCGTCAGGCACCGCGAGAAATACGTGGTTCCTTCCTGCGACATCGTGAGATCGATATCCATCTTGGTCTGTGGGGCGAGATTGGTCCGTGCCGAGACGTTAAGCTTCGTGTCGGACATGGTGGCCGAGAGGTTATCCACCGACGGTTCGGCGACCGTGAACGCTTCAGTCAGTACGACCTGCTCGCCGTCGGCGTGGATCTCGCTGTCGATTGCGACCGTCACGTTGTACGTCCCGGTTTCCAAGCGGGCGGAGTCAGCGACGACGTTGAGGCTGTCGGTCTCCGCATCGTATGCGACATCGAACACCGTCTGTGGGGAGATGAGATCCATCTCGGAGCTCTCAACCCGGAGGTCGACGCCGGGGCCCACGTTACCGAGACCATTCGGTGCGTATTCGAGACTACTGTGGACGGTCTCGCCTCCGAACGACACCGAGGCGTCGCTCACACCTTCCGTACGGGGGTTGACGACGTGGTATTCGAACAGCAGCGTCTCGTTGTGTGCGACTGATATCGGTTCGTCGAACGCGACTGTGAGCCCGCCGGTGGACGTGACCTGATACCGGTTGACTGCGGTTCTGAGCGACCGGTCGATCTCACCGTCGGCATCCGTATCAATCCCGATATGGTCGACCAGCCGTGAGCTGTGCAGCGAGGGAGACGGACCCCCGCGGTAGTTAATTCGAAGCGTTTGGCTCGTGCGAGCGTCGGTCTCTGGCGACCACTGTGCAACGTGTGTCGTGTGCGCGCCCGTGGACGCGTTGCGTGCGAACACCGGTTGCGTGCCGGGGGCGGGCCGCTGAACGGCGCTTTCGAGTCCACTCACACGGTACTGCACGACTGCATCGTCACCGACTGCAACGACGGAAGGGGACCCAGTCTCGCGTGATCTGTCGGCACAGTCGATGTGGCTGGGCTGCTGGGCGGCTGGTACTGAACACACCGCACTCCCACGAACCGAAGGAGGTTCGATCCAGAGCCGGTCCGCAATCCGAGTGTGGCCGGCAGAGGCAATCACGTTGTACCGACCTGCCGAGAGTGTCGTCTCGCCGGTCTCGCTCGACCGCGTGAGGACCGAGACGGTGTCGTTCGCGTCCGCCGCCCGGAATGCGGCGTCGGGATCATCCGCTTGCCGCGTGTCGAACACCACGGTGACACTGCCGTCGCCGGAGCCGTCAGTCGCTAAGACGGTCGTCGAGAAATCGCCTTCCGCAGCTGAGATTTGGAGTCTGGCCTCGTCGGTGTTGTTGAGAACCAGCGTGCGCTTTACGAAGTCACCCTGCTGTTCGACCCGTTGGACGTCCGCGAACCGTACCGATTCAGCCGCCGATTCGTCAGAATCGACAGCGATTGCGCCGCTGGGAATCGCCGTCAACCCGAGAACCAACAAGAGAATAACAGAGAATGTTCGTATCGAGCGGGTCCGTGGACTCATACCCCTGACTATCTGGTCCGGTAGTAAGTACTTTCTGTCACAGTCACCGTCCACAAACGCCTTAGCGCGCTTGCAGGTCCGTTGTGCGTCCGGTTTTCGGTGAACTCTCGATGTGACGCTAACACGGGGGGCGAACTGCACCAGGTAGCGTGTCCGTCGCTTCGAGCAAAGGGATGTCACGCAACGTCCAGAGCGTATGTCGGTCCCGAATACCCTCTTTTGACGTTCGCTACCCCCGTCATTCGGGGGTTTATACAGAATCGAGGAGAATACCTGACCCTTTAGGGTCAGGATGAATCTGACAACCCCTACACAACCCACCGTCGATAGCAAGGCTGGATATTCGACGCCAACCGACATTATTAAGAAAACGGCATTCATAACCAGTTATGAAGCCAAAAATGAGTCGAACCATCCGAACCTTCGAGGCCACAATTACGAACCAGCAACAGGTTCGTGACGATCTCGACCAACTCGGATGGGCCGCCTCAAAACTCTGGAACGTCGGTCGCTACTACACACAAGAACAGTGGGACGAAACGGACGAGATTCCCGATGACGGGGAACTCAAAGCCGAACTCAAAAGCCACGAACGCTACACGGACTTGCATTCTCAATCCAGTCAGCGCGTTCTCGAAGAACTCGCTGAAGCGTTCAACGGCTGGTTCGGAAAGCGTCGGAACGGCGACGACCGTGCCCGACCGCCCGGCTACCGCAAAAACGGAGACTCCCACCCGCGTTCAACCGTGTCGTTCAAAGCGGCTGGCTTCAAGCACGACGCACAGTTCACCCGCGTTCGCCTCTCGAAAGGCCGTAACCTGAAAGAACATCGTTCAGACTTCATTCTGTGCGAGTACCAGACTCGCCCGGATGTTGAGTTGACCGAGTGGGACATTCAACAGGTTCGTGCTGTCTACAAGCGCGACGAGTGGCGGTTACAATTCGTCTGTCGAACCACTATCGATCCGGAATCGCCGGGTGAGGAGGTGGCTGGTGTTGACCTCGGGATTTGCAACGTCGCCGCCGTCTCGTTCGGCGGGGAATCTGTGTTGTATCCCGGTGGCGCACTCAAAGAGGACGAATACTACTTCACGAAGAAGAAAGCCAAGTGCGACGATTCCTCGTCCCGTGAGGCGACTCGTCTTGACTGGAAGCGAACTGGTCGCCGGACACACTTCTTGCACGTACTCTCGAAAGCGATTGTTGAGGAGTGCGTTGAACGAGGTGTTGGGACGCTTGTCGTTGGCGACCTCGGCGGCATTCGAGAAGATGACGAGAACGACGACTCTCGGAATTGGGGCGACCACGGCAATCTCGACTTACACGGGTGGGCGTTCGACCGCTTCACGACGCTTCTCGACTACAAAGCGGAAGCCGAAGGCATCAACGTGGAGTTGGTGTCGGAACGCGATACGTCGAAGTCGTGTTCAGCGTGCGGCCACATCGATGACAACCAACGTGTCGAACGTGGCTTGTATGTGTGCGAGGAGTGTGATACGGTTGCGAACGCGGACGTGAACGGTGCGGAGAATATTCGACAAAAGGTACTCCCGAGTCTCGCCACGGATGGCGGTGATAGGGATAACGGCTGGTTGGCACAGCCAGCGGTTCACCTGTTCGACCGGAGTGAGGGCGTTTTCGCCCCACGAGAACAGATCGTGAACCACGAACCGTAATATCCCAACTCAGCGGTGCGCTGCCGTGGGATTACCGCGTCTTCAGGCGCGGGAGGATGTCAATGTTGATTCACCGACCGATATCCACAAAAGATATTAGTTGTATGTCGCTACTGTTAGTAGAGATGTATACACAGGTATCGGTGCGCGCGCAGTCTTGTTCAACTACCGTTCTTATACACACGTCTGAGACGTACTGATGCACAGAGACCCCCTCCGTTCTACGCTTTTGACTCTCGGTCTCGCTCTCGTGTTGACTACTTCGATGGTTACCCCGGCGGTCGCCCAGACTGCCAGTTCGGGGCAAGTGTACGGCTCTCCCGACATCGACGTCTTCACGTCGACGAGTGAGTTCGAGCCCGGAACGCAGTCCCAGCTCAGGCTCACGCTCCGAAACAACGGCGAAATCGACCAATCGGGTCCGGAACGATACGAGAGTCGCGTGACAACGGCCCGCGGCGTCACGGTCGAGGCACGCCCGGGGGACGCCCCGGTCGAGATTAACACCGGCACAATCGGCGCTGGAAACGTCCCGACGGGGACCGTCGACCTCTCGCCGATAGATATCACGGTCTCCGAGAACGCGACCCCCGGGACGTATCGAATCCCGGTCGAGGTGTCGTACACGTACACCCGACTCGTCGATTACGACCCGTCCGGCGCCGAGTACACGGACAACACGCGGACGAGAACCCACTACGTGACGGTTCGCGTGCGCGACCAGCCACGGTTCGAAGTCGTCGAGACGGAAACGACCGCACAGGTCGGAGACACCGGCGACCTCTCGGTGACGATTGAGAACACCGGCACCCGCGCCGCGACCGATGCGAGCGTGACGGCGACCTCCCGGAGCGACGAACTCGTGTTCGGGACGGCCTCGGAGAGTTCGACCGCGCAAGTCGGTCGCTGGGCTGTCGGTGAACGCCGGACGGTCAACTACACGGTTTCGCTCGCTGAAGACGCGACGGTGCGCGGCTACACGGTGAACCTCGATGTCGACTACACCGATACCGACGGCATCGCTCGAACGTCGCGAACGTTGAACGTCGGCGTCACCCCCGTCGAAGAACAGAGCTTCTCCCTCGAAAACGTCACCACGAACCTCCGCGTCGGCGCGGACGGAACGGTCTCGGGCACGGTCGTCAACGACGGGCCGAAACGCGTCGACGACCCGGTGCTCCGGTTTAGTTCGAGCAACCCGAACATCAACGTCGAATCGTCCGAGTACGCGCTGCCGGACCTCGAACCCGGCGACAGCGCCGACTTCTCGTACGAGGTCGGCGTGAGTGACGCCGCGAACGCGAACGTCCAACAGCTCAACCTCTCGGTGGCGTACCGCAACAACCGCGGCAACACGCGGGTCAGCGACAGTCTCACGACCAACGCCGAAATCGCGCCGCACCGGGACCGCTTCGTCGTCGAAGTCGTCAACAACACCATCGAAGCGGGCAGTGAGAGAGCGCTCCGCGTTCGGGTCACCAACAACGGCGACGAGCCGCTCACGAACATCGAAGCGAAGGCGTTCGTCAGCGACCCGCTCAGTAGCGGCAACGACGAGGGAATCATCAGCGAACTCCCGCCGGGCGAATCCGAAGAGTTCACGATTGCGCTGAGCGCCGGGGCCAACGCGCTGCCGAAGCGCTACCCGGTCTCGTTCGACTTCCAGTACGAGATGCCGGACGGTGACACGGAAGTCTCCCAGACGTACACCACGCCCATCGAAGTAATCGAGTCAGAGGGCGGCGGCCTCCCGGTCGGGCTGATCGTCGGTGCAGTCATCGTTATCGGCGTGCTCGGTGTGTTCGGCTGGCGGCGCTTCAACACGGACGAGTAACTAATGGACCTCCAGATCGATTACCAGCACTACATCGACGTCGTCGACGGCTGGATAGTCGACCAGCCGAAGACGGTGCTCCTCGTCTTCTTACTGCTTTCGGCGGGGTTTTCCGCCGGACTCGGACAGTCTGGAACCTCGTCTGGAACCAGTCAGTTTACCGAAGACGTCGCCGCGTACCAAGCGTTCGAAGAGGTCAACGACAACTTCGAGCGGGTGACGTTCGAGGAAGACACCGGTACGACACAGCTCATCCAATCGGGGTCGAACGTCCTGTCGAAGCCCGAGCTACTCCGGATGCTCGAGGCCCAACAGCGGTTGCAGGCCAATCCCGAGCTATCTGTCGTACAGACGACGAGCGTCGCCCGCGCCGTCGCCAGAGCCATAGACCCCTCGGCGACAACCATCGAGGAAGAGATCGACGCCGTCGAACAGGCGACGCCGACGGAGATCGACCGCGCAGTCCAAGTCGCCGTCGAACAAAACCCGTCGGTTCGGTCGAGTCTGAGCGAGGACTTCAACGCGCGTTCCGCATCGGCGTCCGCGACGATCGGCATCGTCACGCACTCGCTCACGACGGAGGTGTCCGACTCGGCCGGGACGGGCGGCGACAGTCCGCTGACGGAGATTCAACGACACGCCGAGTTCATCGTCGGCTCCGTCGGCGGGGATATTCGGGTGTTCGGCAGCGGAATCCTCTCCGAGGAGTTCTCCTCGGTCATCGGCGATTCGCTCGCACTCGTCGTGCCGGCGGCGGTCGTCTTGATCCTGTTTTTCTTGGTGTTCGCGTACCGCGACCCAATCGACCTCCTGATCGGGGTCATCTCGCTGGCGATGGCCGTCCTCTGGACGTTCGGCTTCATGGGCTTGGCCGGAATCGCGTTCTCACAGATGCTCATCGCGGTGCCGCCGCTTCTCCTCGCGGTCGGCATCGACTTCGGGATTCACGCCATCAATCGCTACCGCGAAGAGCGGACCGAGGGCTTCGGCATCCACGAGTCGATGCGGACGGCGACCGACCAACTTCTCGTCGCGTTCACTATCGTGACGGGAACGACGGTCATCGGCTTCGCGGCCAACGCGTCGAGCGAACTCGGGCCCATCCGCGACTTCGGTATCGTCGCGGCCGTCGGCATCGTGTTTACCTTCTTCATCTTCGGCATCTTCCTGCCGGCGGCGAAGGTGTATCTCGACAGCCTCCGAGAGCGGGTCGGCTTCCCCGAGTTCGGGTCCGAGCCACTCGGTGCGGAAGACTCGGTCCTCGGGAAGATTCTCCCGGTCGGGATTCACATCGCGCGCCTCGCCCCGAAGGCGTTCCTCGTCCTGCTGGTCGTGAGTACCGCGTGGATGGGGTACTACGGGTCGGGCGTCGACAGTCGCTTCACGCAGGATTCGTTCCTCCCGCCGGAGGACAACCCGGAGTATCTCGAACTGTTCCCCCAACAGCTACAACCGCGTGACTACACCGTGACCGAGACGACGAACTTCCTCGAAGACAACTTCCAGACCGGCGAGGAAGACGTCACGACGGTGTACGTCGAGGGGTCGCTTACGGACGGTGGTACCTTAGAATCCATCTGGCGGGCCGGGAACAGCCCCCCCGACAGCTTCGTCGTCGACGACGGCCACGCGCGGGAGACGAGCATCGTCACCGTCATCCAGAGCTACGCGGAGCGGGACCCCGAGTTCGCGGCGCTCGTCGCGCGGAACGACCGCGACGCGAACGGCATCCCCGACGACAACCTCAAGCAGATATACGACGCGCTCCTCGCGTCGCCGGCCCGCGATCAGGCGCTCAACTACATCACCGACGATTACACTTCCGCGCGCGTCGAGTACGCGGTCGAATCCGACGCCAGCCAGGCCGACGTGACCGAAGACACGCGTACGGTCGCGGACCGCTACCGCGTGGAAGCGACGGCCACCGGGAACGTCGTCATCCTGAAAGCCGTCTCCGACGTCATCGCCCAGTCGGCGTTCATCAGCCTCGTGCTCGCACTCGCCGGCTCGGCGGTCTTCCTGGTCCTCATCTACGCCCTGCTGGAAGGGCGGCCCTCGCTCGGCGTGGTGAATCTGGTCCCGATCGTCGTGACCGTCGCCGCCATCGCCACGACGATGCGGTATCTCGACATCCCGTTCAACGTGATGACCGGGACGATTCTATCGATCGGTATCGGTCTCGGCATCGACTACTCCGCACACCTCGTCCACCGCTTCGCCGAGGAGTACGACGAGGGAACCGACGTGTTCGCCGCGCTGACCGACACGGTGCGCGGGACCGGCGGTGCGCTGACCGGCAGCATGCTGACGACGGTGACCGGAATCGGCGTGCTCGTCATCGCGATTACGCCGATTCTGGGTCAGTTCGGACTCCTGACCGGAGTCTCGATTCTGTACTCGTACGTGGCATCGCTCGTCGTCTTACCGCCGGCACTCGTCGTCTGGGCGCGACTCGTCCACGGCGAGGACGCCGAGTCGACCGACGCGGCGAGCGGCCCGGACGGCGCCGGCGGTGCGGTGTAACCCCGGCGACGCTCACGCTGAAAGCCGAACCGCCGGCACGTCCCGGAGTCCCAACGGGGCGTCGCGCGAAGCCGCGAGAGACCGGGATTTTTTTCGCTCGGTACGTCGCAGAGCAGACAACATGAACGTGTTCTGCTTTGGAGCAGGGAAGGCAGGAGGGAGAGTCGTCGAACAACTGTTACAGTACGAGCGACGGCGCAAGCCGGATTTCATCAGCGGCGCGGCCGCCTGCGATACGACCGCGGCCGACCTCGACGCCTTAGAGCTGATTCCCGAAGACGCACGCGTGCTGTTCGGTGCGACCGAAACCAACGGACGGGGCTTCGACGGTGACGCCGAGCGCGGCGCTGCCGCCGCCGCAGACGAGCATCGAAAACTCCTCGAACCGACCGACGACGCGCCGATTGCAGCGAGTGACGCCTTCGTCGTCTGTGCCGGTCTCGGCGGCGGGACCGGCGGCCCGACCGCCGCGGTGCTCGCCGAGCGGCTCTCGGAGGTGTACGACCAGCCGGTGTACGGGGTCGCCGTCTTTTCGACCTCGACGACGGACCAACAGCGCGCGTCGAACACGTTGCGGTCGCTCCGCCAGCTCGTGTCGAACACGGACCACGTCTTCGGATTCGACACGGCGTCGTGGGTCAAAGACGACGACGAACCGATCTCCGACGAGGCGTACGACACGCTCAACGCGGAGCTCGCACGCCGTCTCGGCACGCTCTTCGCGGCGGGCGAGGTCACGACCGCCGACGACGTCGGCGCAAGCGTCGTCGACGCCTCGGAAATTATGAACACGCTTCGGGGTGGCGGACTCGCAACGCTGGGGTATTCCGAGCGCCCGCTCCCGCCGCGCGATACGAGCGTGGTGGGGCGTCTCAAGCGACTCGTCGGTGACGACACCGAATCCGTCGACCAGATCGAATCGCTCAACCGAATCACGACACAGACGCGAGAGGCCGTCCGCGGACAGCTGACGATCTCCTGTGATATCGGGTCGGCGTCGCGCGGTTTGCTCGTTATCACCGGGCGGCCGGCGTGGCTCAACCGAGACGCGATCAGCCAGAACCAAGGCTGGATCGAAGACCAGACGGGGAGTTTGGAGATTCGAAACGGCGACGACCCGCGGCCGGACGCGGACGCACTCAGCGTGTTAGTCCTCCTCGGCGGAATCGACCCGACCGCACAGTTGACCGCGCTCCAGGCCGTTGCGGACGCAGATGCTTCGGACGACGCGTAACGGAGAGACGCGCGGTCGGCACACGGCGGTCGACCCCAGCCAAAGACACCGTTAAGTACGCTTCGACACTACGTACGGTAGACCCTCCGGGCTGACGATTTCAGAATTCATGACGAACTTCTCGGATTCAGTAGACTCCGATCGCCATCAGACACAACAGGCGATCCTCGAAGCGACCCACCAGATATTACTCGAGTCCGGTTACAGCGGCATTTCCATCTCGCGAATCGCCGACCGAGTCGGTATTAGCAAGTCGGTTATCTACCACTACTACGACAACAAAGAGTCGTTACTGGCGGAACTCTTAGACGTCGTGCATCGACGGTTCCTCGCGAAAATCTTCGAACAGGAGGACACGACACCGCGCGAAGAGCTCGAACGGTTTCTGACCCTGTTCGTCGCGGCGCAGCCGGTGAGTTGCCAGCCAGAGGCCGAACTGACACAGCTCGCGAAGACGTACGTCGAGTTGCGAACGCAGTCGGCTTCGAACCCGGACTACCGCTCGATTTTCACCGAGTCGGAGACCAGGGTCAAACGGCGGCTCACGGAGACCATCGAAGAAGGCATCGAACGGGGCGAGTTCAAGCCGGTGAACCCCGAGCGGACCAGCGAGCATATCATCACGTTCGTGGCGGGGGTGCTGTTTCGGCAAGCGACGACCGGCTCGGTCGACGGTGAACAGCTGAACAGCGAGATTCAAGAGCACCTCGCTGATCGGATTTATCGCTGAGTCCGACAGCACACGCGGTACTGGCGACTAGTGCGAGTACGTTACGCAAAATGACTGTCGGGAGTGCTTGCTGTCGGCAAGAAGGGTCTCACGGCGACGGGAGGGACAGCGGGGACCGACCGACGGGGGTGTACGGGCACAGCGCTCAGTCGTCTCGGACCCACCGGCGACCAGTGAACAACAGCGCGGTCACCACGAGCCCACCGAAGAAGCCGCTGAGTAGGAACGTCGATGAGTTCGAGGGGTCCGCACTACCGAGGTTCACGGTGAGCGCGTTCGTGCCCGAGGCGCTTGCCGACGAATCGAACTGCACCGACTGCGTCGCCCGGCCAGTCGTCTCGCCGATGTCGTAGGTCGCCGCGACCGTTGCGGTGTCCGACGGACGCTCGTTCACGTCGACGACGACCGTCTCCGAGGTCGCGGCACCGACCGACTGGAGCGTAGTGGTCGGCAGTTGCGACTCGTCCGACACGCCCGAGATGACGACGTTGTCGATGGGTGCGTTCCCGTGATTGGTGACGCGGTACCGAACGGAGACCGTCTCGTTTTCCTCGAACGCGGTCGCGTAGACCGACACGTCGTCCCGAAGCGACTCGACCTGTACGGCGTCGAACGCTTCGACGGATTCGCCGTCGTTGTAGCGGAGCGTCGCCTTGAGCGCGGTTTCGCCCGCCTCGGACGGTTCGACCGTGAACTCGTAGGTCGTCGAGTTTTCGGCGGCGAGAACCGGCGTGATCGCGGTCCGGCTCTGCATTTCGCCGTCAATCGAGTCGAGTCGAAGCGACAGGTCCGTCAGCGCCTCGTCGTCACCGTTCGACACCGTGACGGTCACGGTAGTGTCAGTCTCGGCGACTGCGTTGTGCGTCTCGATGTGGACGCGGGGCGGAACCGTCGTCGACGTGCTCGGTTCCGAGACCGTGACGAACACCGGATGCTTGAGGTGGACGATTTCCGAGGTCGCACCGTCGGAGTCGTAATAGCGGCCGCGGACGTGGACGGTCAGTCGCTTATCGCCGGCGGTGGCGAAGCGCGCGCTCACCGGCACTTCGGCGGTGTCGCCAGCGCCGAGCACGCCGATTTGGTTCGCTTCGCTATGTTTCGTTCCAGAACTGTCCTCCACCGTTACCTCCGTGACTTCGAAGCTGCCGCTCCCCGACCCAGAATGACTAATTGTCGGTGTGATTATAATACGGTCGCCGGTTTCGGGGTCCTCCTCGGATATACTCACTCCGGTAACGGCGGTATGCGCGGGTGCCGCTGCCGCAGCACCCACGACACTTCCGACCGTGAGTAAACAAAGAAGCATTACTAAGCCAACTATTCCGCCAGTTTCGCGGTCGATTTTCGCTGTCATGCAGACTTTAGGCTTGCCTAAATAAATAAAAAGCCATCGATTTTTAGGCCAGCCTAATACTCGGTGAGGCGAGGGTCGGTAGATTTAATGAATGGTTGACAATTAGCCGATGTCGGCGTGCTTTCCCGCCGCTCACGACAGAGGTTAGCCGAAAAACGGCTCAGGGAAAGAGTCGTCCGGTTTGCCATTCCCAGACCAGTTCCGTCCCCAGCCAGACGAGCAACCAGACCGTCGCGAGGACGAAGACGAAGGCGGTAGCCGACAGTTGCTGGAAGGGTCGCGTGAGTGCGACCAAAAGCGGGGTGAAGAGGACGACTACACCGACCACGGTGACGAGACCGATGAGACTACAGATGTAGTGCTCAGCCGCGTTAATCTCCGCCGGTTGGATGACTTGCTGTGTCGATTGTTCGTCGTCAGGCACTCCCCCGTGCTGGTTGTACATCTGTTGCGATCCCCCACCGTGTAATTCATCAACAATCGTTATAAATATGGCGTCGGACTCGACACGACAGCCAGCGAACAGCTGTCTGACGGAATCTTGATTAGCGTCGTCCGAGTGGGCTGTATGATGCCACTGTCAAATTCGCCGGATACGTCGGCGGCCGACCGGGAGACATCTGGCTCCGATGAGGTCTCGCGCCGACGGGTGCTGCAAGCGTCAGCCGGTGCGGGGGCGCTCTTCCTCGCCGCGGGGACAGCAGCCGCCAACGGCAAAGGCGGCCAAGCGGTCGTCAAGGAAGACGAGTACTACCCGGACGAGTCGTTCGTCATTCTCGAAGCCGAAACGTGCGACAACCGGACGCCCGACGGCTCCTGTCGCGATGACTCGCTTCCGTTCCGGTGTAACGGCCAAGGCGGACGGTTCCCCCCCGGGAAAGGCGGCGCGCTCCCGTTCCCGTGGTGGAACTTCAAATACGAGAGCGGCCCGCTCGAGGGGGAACTGCTCCGAATCTACACGCGAGACAACAGCATCGACACGGACAGCACGTACCGCTGGACGCGAAAGAAAAAAGACTGCCCCGAAACGCCCGATTACTACCAGGTCGGGTTCGCTCGGGACTAGTACTACGGTCAGTTTTCCTCGGCCAACTCGGGCCGAATCTCAACTCAACTGTCTCAAGCCGACCGGGAGTCAGGTCTTCGCGTCTTCGTGTCGCAGAATTATCAGTGCCCCGGCTTGAATCAAGGCGCACCGAGGAGACACCACATAAGAGGTAGACGGTCTAGAAACACTTTTTAGATTAGATTAGCTATTAGACATGATGGTTGGGTTGTACAATTTGGTACGTCGCGGTACTCGGGATGTCCCTGGGCAGGGAACAACTGATATGGGGGCGTCACAGCGATGAGTGGGCCGTCCCGGTTCGTCGAGCAGACCAAAGATCCCCTCCACAAAGCGCTCGAAACGGACGATCCCGACGAGAAAGACTTCCACCTCCGGAACGCGCTGCAACTCTGTGCGTGGGACGGAGTGGCTGACCGAACGGAACAGAACGACGCCGACTGACGCCCTTCTCACCACCGCAACCGGGGCCGGTCCCGCGCGTTGTGGGTCTCCCGCCGAGACGACTGGCTAGGCGACCGACGAGTCATCTCGCGTCGCACGTCGGCCGTGGTGAAAATAGTAAATATCCAGACTAATTTTGGATATAATTTAATCTCAGATATAATTCACAGCAGGATGGCAGGGGAAAAGAGTTCAGATATCAGAATTTAACTGCACATTTTTCCATATAACGTACTTTTTCAGAAAGTATCCGCATTTAAAATATATATTTTGGAATATATCTAGATATCTAATTTGGGGTTCGATTTTATTTATCAGAGGTAAATAATATATCTGTGTCTGAGAGTTTTGGCCGTGAAGTGTCTCCACACAGTGTTCGCTCGTTGCCGATGCGGTCGCGTGCGTGGTGACTGCGACAACGGATGGACCGCCACCGATTGACGTTGACGGGCGACTGCGCGCGCCGGCCGGCCCGCGACGACCCCGGTGCAGACCGCCCGTGCTATGTTACGATTGCTCAATCTGCTTTTAATAGCAAGCCGTTTGAATGGCTATCTAAGCCCCGCAGGTGGGTACATCGTCGACGAGCGCCGAACGTCGCTTCCACTGTCGGCATCGCACGTCGACCACTCCCTGTCCGGGCGCAGGAACTTCCAATGCAACTCACAACTCTCTTCAACGACGATTCCGCCGTCTCACCGGTTATCGGCGTGATTCTCATGGTCGCGATTACGGTCATTCTCGCGGCCGTCATCGGCACGTTCGTCCTCGGTCTCGGCGACCAAGTCAGCGAAACGTCGCCGCAAGCGAGTTTCGACTTCGACTACAACAGCTCCTCGGGTGCTCTCACGATCACTCACGAAAGCGGAACCTCGATTGACGCAGACAGCGTCACTATCTCGGGGCCCGTGGGTGACGACGGCGACACCTGGGCGGACATCGACGGTTCAGCAACCGAAATCACCGCAGGGAGCTCGATTACCGTCACTGCGAACGACAGCTCGTTCGACTCCGGCGAAACGGTCCGCGTAGTCTGGACCTCCGACTCCGGTTCCAGCTCTTCGACGCTCCAGAGTTGGACGTACAACGGCTGAACGAACCACTAACCGACTTTTGTGCGAGCGCGTCGACGAGCAGTAACGGCAGCTAGATAAAACAGCCATATGTCCGTTAGTGCTGTGGTCCCAAACGCACCGGTCCGTCGCGGGAGACCACTAGCGACACGCCGTCATCAGGCGGTTGTGCCGCACTCGACGCACACCGACGACTCGGTGCGAGTCCGGCCGCGGCGACCGCTCAGCCTCGGCGTCACAGCGCGTGTCCATCCTCGAACCGTCCTGGACGGTCGTGGGAAGAAACAGATTTTTTGAGGACACATCGGTGAGTATCACGGGTGAACTCTTCGGTCCGTGGCTCTCACTATAGAGGTCTCGTAAGTCCTAGGATATCCTGGAAGTCGTAAGAGGCCAAATTCTTTATAGGTGTGCTTTCGTCTATCTGATAGTACGCGTCAACTCGGAGTGTGTACGCTTGCCGCCCCTCGCAGACACACCCACTAGTGACACGGAGGAATCCAGTACATGAGCACGAGATCCCAATCAGAACCCCCCGTAGACGCTCCACAGCAGGGAGCGACGAACGGGCAGTCTGCCTCGGACATCCACCTCAGCGGTGACGAGCTACTTCTGTCCGCAGACAGCGATATCGCACCCCCCCTCTCGGTCGTGATGCCCACCCTCAACGAAGAAGGTGGCATCGCCCAGTGTATCGAGTGGGTCAAAGCCGCCCTCGAAGACATGCAGATTTACGGCGAGGTCGTCGTCGCGGACAGCTCGACCGACCGCACGCCCGAGATTGCGGCAGAGAATGGGGCGATTGTCATCGAACCCGACGGCAAGGGCTACGGCTACGCCTACCTCTACGCCTTCGAGCGCGTCCGCGGCGACTACATCGCCATGGGCGACGCCGACTGCACCTACGACTTCGAGGAGCTTCCCAAGCTGTTGAACATGGTTCGCTCCGGCGAGGCCGACATGGCCATGGGGTCGCGTCTGGAAGGTGAAATCCTCCCCGGGTCGATGCCGCCGCTGCACGAACACGTCGGGAACCCGCTGTTGACGAAGTTCCTGAACGTGTTCTACGGCGCTGGCGTGAGCGACGCGCACTCGGGAATGCGCGTGTTCAGTCGCGACGCCTGGGAGACCATGGACTGCTCGTCGACGGGCATGGAGTTCGCTTCGGAGATGATCATGGAAGCCGGCGCGAAGGATTTAGAGATCGCCGAGAAGCCGATTACCTACCATCCCCGCGAGGGCGAGGCGAACCTGGAGAGCTTCCCCGACGGCTGGCGACACGTTCGATTTATGTTGGTCAATGCGCCGGGGTATCTGTTCTCGGCGCCCGGGTTCGGGCTTTCGGTGATTGGGGTGTTGGCGCTGGTGTTGGCTTGGAGTGGTATCGAGATTGGGAGTGCGTCGTTCGGGATTCACACCGGTATCGGTGGCGGCCTGTTGACGTTGGCCGGGTTCCAGTTGATGCTGTTCGGGGCCTTCTCGACGGTGTCGTCTGATCCGGTTCGGGGGGCTAGCGATCCGTTTACGACCTGGTTCACGGAGCGGATTTCGTTAGAACGAGGGGCGACGATTGGGTCTGTCGTGTTGCTCTGTGGGCTGGCCTACGGTGGGTACCTGGCCGTTACGTGGGTTTCGAGTGGGTTCAGTGCGTTGCCTATCGCAGTTGCTGATGTTGTGGCGACCGTGGCCGTCGTGATTGGGTTGCAGATGGTCTTTGGGTCGTTTTTGTTGGGGTCTTTGGCCAACTAAATTTGGAATTTGTCGCTGAGTTGATGTACTCCGATGCGGCGTTCAGTTCTTAATTGATCTAATCTTCTTATTGGGAAGTCGGACAGAAAAAATGAGGTGATATAGGATGCACCTTCTCAAAGATAATCGACAGTATGCGTAAACCTATTACTGACTACTAACATATTCTCCCCAAGATGAGCAAAGAACCCAACGTGATCTTGATAGTAATGGATACTGCGAGATCTGATTTCGTATTTGAAGGAAAAGATGGTGAGCAAATAGCTCCCGAAATCAATTCAATTGCTAATTCTGGTACAAAGTTCACTAATGCGTTTAGTGCTGCTCCCTGGACGTTACCTTCTCATGGATCCCTGTTTACGGGTGAGTATCCGTCCAAGCATGGGGCACATGCTGGTTCCAAACACCTTCCCGAGACGAACTCCACGATTGCAGAAGTGTTCTCATCCGAAGGTTATGATACAGTAGCGGCCTCGAATAATGCGTGGATTAGTGAGCCGTTCGGATTCGGTAGAGGATTTGATGAATTCTTCAAAGGATGGCAGTATGTTCAGTCAGATACGGATCTTGGTAAAGCTGGCTTGATGAATGAGGGAACAGATATGTGGAAAGCGGTGGCAAAAGAGATATTCAAAGGAAACGTTGGCAAAAATCTTCTTAATGCGTTGTATGCGAAGATTAGATTTGGCCACTCTGATGACGACGGTGCAAAAAGAACAAATAAGTGGGTTAAAGACTGGGTCTCATCGCATAACCCGAGCCAACCCTTTTTCATGTTTATAAATTATCTTGAACCCCATTTAGAATATTCACCTCCAAAAGAAATTGCTGAGCGATTTCTCCCAAACAATGTCTCATATAAAGAGGCAATGAGCGTACCTCAGAATGCTTGGGAATACGTGACTGATCAGATATCATTGGCTGAGGATGATTTTGAAATACTTCGTTGCCTGTATGCTGCCGAAATCGCATATACTGACGCTATGATTGGCGACTTGGTTGATCATCTTAAAAAAGAAGGCGAATGGGATGACACAATCATGGTGATTCTTGGAGATCACGGCGAGAACATTGGTGATCATGGTTTGATGGATCACCAATATTGTTTGTATGATTCGCTTCTACATGTGCCGTTGGTTGTCCATGGGGGGCAATTTTCCGATCAAGGAGTTAATGATAGTCTCGTTCAACTCACGGATATTGCACCAACGCTATTGGATGGCTTAAATATCAAGAATGAGGAGTTCAGTAACCAAGTTCAAGGTAAATCGATACTCACAACAGATAGGGACTACGTGGTAAGTGAATATATTTCACCACAACCTTCACGAGAGTCAATTGAAAAACGAGTAGGCGATCCCCATAATCTCATGGATAAATTTGATCGCTCACTTCGAGCTATCCGGACCAACGAATACAAGTACATTCAGGGCTCAGACGGATCTCAAGAATTATATCGTGTTTCAAAAGACCCGCAGGAACGTAGAGATATTGCATCTAATGATGATGAGGTAGTGACAGAGTTGAAGAATAAGCTTGAATCTTGGAAAGACTCGTTCGAGTCTATACAAACAGTAGAGATGAATGACGTTGATGATGCGACGCAGAAGAGGTTAGAGGATCTCGGTTATATCTAGCTATAGTCTATACTAAACCTCTAAAGATACGATCCGCTTTTGGTTTGAATATTTCAAATCGGTGATTTTCCGCCAGCTTCCGTCCGTTCTCTGCCAACCGCTGAAGTGAGTGAGGGTCTGATAGTGCTCTCTCCAACATATCTGCTAAATCTCGCTCATCATCAATATCAAACAGATAGCCATTTTCTTCATGCTCAATATAGTCACGAATCCCATGAGTATTAGATCCGACAACGGGTGTCCCGGACGCTAGCGCTTCTATCCCAGTTGTCATGTAACCTTCCATGAGAGAGGGGACGACAAAGAGAAGCGAATCTTGATATAGTCTTTCCTTTTCTTTTTCATCAACATATCCGTGGAATTCAATGTTGTCAATATCAAGTTGATTAGCCAATTCTCTTAATGAGTCTTCACGACTTCCAGTTCCTGCTATAGATAATGTGTAGTCAGTAAATTCTGGATCAATCTTGGCCCAAGCCTTAATTAAGCAACTCACATTTTTCCGTGGAGTTAAACGGCCTAAATATAGTATCCTTTTCGACTCTGGATTAAACTGGTATGGATACCGTGAGATGTCAATGCACGGATTCAAAATTGAGCCATGGTTTATGCGCGTGTGTTCTGCAATCCGCATCTTTGTACTTTCACTAGCACAAATAACAGCAGGGTTGCCCATATAGGGTAACAGACGATCAATCAGATTAACTACAGTACCTTTTAAAGAACCATTGAAATTCCAAGCCTCATTGAAAAATGCAGTATGCATGAAGACGGAATTTGTGGCACCACCATTAAAGAAATGAGCTGGGTAGAACGGAATGTGCGAAATATCGTCTAGTATGATATCTGGTTTAACGGTATTTGATACTGATCGATAGCTCCTTATTCCTCTCACAGATCCAGCTAACCGTCCAACAGACGTCGTTGGGTTGGTATATGGAAATGTATGGTAATTCGCGTAGTCTCCTAGTACAGTCTCTTTGTACTCTTTTTTCGGGCGGGGACACAAAATGTTGACTTCCCAATTAGATTCGGAAAGTGCTCTCGCAATGTTGCACATTAATCGGCCCGCACCGCCGGCGGGAGGCTGATGAAGTGACCGGGAAGACCGGATTAGAATCGTTGGCGATTTTCCTCTATCCATTTCTTAATTCCACATCTGATGACATCATAAATGCAATGCTATTACTGGTACAAACTCTCTTTGAGAGAGAAGAACTTCTCTTGAACACTTGCTGGAGCATAATTCAGAACCATATAGAATAGAAGTATAACATCTGACGGATTAGATGTAAATACAGATAGTAGATATGATTGAGCTTCTGAGACTCGATTAGACCTCATTGCGAAGATCCCAATTTGTCTATGATGTTTCGATAGTGCTGAGGGGTTCATTTTGAAGTCATCGTTATGCTTTTTTATTAGCATTCTGTGTCCAGTATATTTTTTATTCATATTGTTACTAATTCTATCTTCGTGGTCACGGAAGGCGATTGCTAGCGGTTGCTCAAGCACACCAACTTTGTACTCTTTTGCGATTCGAAGCCATAAATCGTAGTCCTGACAGCTAGGTAGGTCTGGATCGAACAGTCCTACGCAATCAAAGCATTCTGCCCGAATAATAGGAGTTTCACTTGGGATAAAATTCTTTTTCAGGAGTTCTTGGTGAACCCAACCATCGTTATTTGAAATCTCTACATCTTTTTTACCATCGCTATAGATTATTTCACGGCCTGCATACACCAGACCGACAGAGGAACTAGCCGATTTAATATACTCAATTTGTTTTTCAAGTTTCTGGGGCTTCCAAGCATCATCATCATCAAGTAGTGCAATAAACTCTCCGTTTGAAGATTGAATACCATTATTTCTGGCAACTGGTGCACCTCGATTCTGTTTATGCTGAATGCACCGAACAGATTCATAATCTGGAAGCACTTCAGAAACATCTTGTTCGGGAAAATCGTTGATGACAATAATTTCTATGTCCTGATAAGTTTGTTCTAGAACACTATTTACTGCTCGCAATAATTTCTCGGGACGGTTATATGTAGGTATAATCACACTAACTGTCGGGGAAGACATACTGATTCTTTCCTATGTAGTGCAGAAAAATGACTGTTTCCCTCTAACTCAAATTGCCTCGATCTAGGTTTTATTTCCATTTTAAGTTAGGTATTCAACACACTTGGAATATTTTAATACAACCTCTTTATGATTCCACATGTTGCACCTGAACCACTCGTTACCTCGATCTCCGCTACCAAGAAATTAAATATTCGGAGGAGGAAGTACCGCTAATGAAGCGTCAGAAGTCATTTTTCATTCTTCTTCTTATAATCCCTGCCTTAACAGGAACCGCTATTCATGATACAGGGCGTATGTGGCCGTTACTTCCGGTTGGCTTTCTATTGTTTGGACTCGTCTATATTGCAGCACTTATAAAAACAGAATTCAGTTGGTCGGCGTCTGTTGGGGGGTTGCTTGGGGGCGTACTTCTCATTGTTCATGCTGTGTTGCTCCCTTCGTCATTTACTGGTCGCGATCCTTCTTGGTTTTTTATTGCAGCACAGAAAATCGTTGAAACAGGATCAACAGATATGATCTACGTTGGTTTCTATGAATCAATTTCTGGATTTCCGATTTATCTATCCGAACTAATTTTGATTTTTGATGACCCATCTCGGGTTCCGATTATTCTTGCAATCATGGTTCTCATCTCACTCCCATTGGCGGTAGGGTATTTCGCTCAAGTAATCTCACCAGGACGAGTTTCCGTTACTCTAGGTATCTTCTTCGCTGTAGTTGGCCAATCTAGTTTTAAGTTCGCAATGGTTCCAATCGCACAGACTCTTCATGTGGTAACAATCGCCATCTCTGCTGGACTTGTTGTTAAATACGACCGCCAATCAGATCTGAGATATGGTTTTCTATTATTAATCTTTCTGATATTCTGGAGTTCGATTCACAAACTCCCTCTTGTAATGCTTCTTGGATCCCTCGTTGGAATTGTTGGGCTCAGACTAGTGTTTCAAACAGTACAATCTAACCGAAAATTGGTGTGGGACGACCTCCCAATCAATTTGATTGCGATTGTTGCCACACTAATAGCTGTTCAACAGACTATCCTTACTGGGTATGTCGTATCCCGAGCTGTAACTGTCTTCACAGTAGCACAGGATTTTGGGTTCGTGACCTCTGTTGCAGGAGATGTGCCTGATTTGGGGGTTCTCTCTGTTTTCAGCACGGTATCAAATGTTAGAGTTCTCGTGATTGGAGCGTCTCTCGCATCTATTGTACTATTTCACCGATTGCGGTCTCGCCGGACGTTATCTGCACTAGGGTTTGTTGGTGGGGCGATTGGTATCGCTGTTGTTGCAGCTATTGCCTGGGTTCCAGTTACCAGAGTTTTAGGCAGTTTGACCCCACTTCTCATAACCGTTATAGCTGGTGCGCTTTCCTACTTCTACAGCGGTAATTTGTCAATGAAGTCTGCGGCCACCGGATTCATTATAATTCTAATTATCACTCAAGCATTCACAGCTGGACTGGTGCTCGATGATCCCCGTACCCCGAGAAGGTATTTAGATGAGGAGGAAGCAGGATCTAAGATGTGGATCGAGTCGTTTGTAACAGATCATGTCTATGCAGATAGTCAGTATGTCCTCTCTATATTGCCAGGCCGTTTATCTGATGTGACTATAATGTCTAAAACATCATTGCGACATGGTGAATACGGGCTTTTCCGTGTTCCCCGGACGACAGACGACTTACAAAATGAACCGGTCGTCAAGCGTGATATTTCTTTGTACTTCTATGGGTGGATTCACCAGTTCTACGAGGAAAAACCAATGTTTGTCAACGACAGAAATGTAATATATGATAGTGGGAGTGTATCGGTATCATCTCCACCATAGATCATACAGTAAGACGTCGACAATTCCGATTTATTCAGTTTATTCGAACGCCTCCAGATAGTATGCTAGCCATGTGATTGAAGTGATCGTTATCGGTGGTTTTTACCTGAGTTTCGTGCTAAACACATGGTGATGCACCGATACTCTGTTAGATCTCCTTGACTTATTTTGATTACGGTGGTGGGGTGCACTTGTAACCGACAAACTGACAACTAATAAGTGTGCTTTAACGTACTACCTAACATGGATATACTCTATGTCGTCAGCAAGTTCCCAAAACTTTCTGAGAGCTTTGTGATAAATGAGCTATACGAACTTGATGATCGAAATCACAATGTGTCTGTGTTTTCAATTAATAGACCAGATGAAAAAGTAACTCATGAAGAAGTTGATGAGATGGATATTCCGACGTATTATGCAGACCAACCCTCATTTAAGTCAGTCTTTGATCTACTCTCACAACGGGTTTTGAACCCGACACTTCTACAACGGTCTACATTTATTGATAATCCTATTTACCATGCTTTCAATCTACATCTGGCGAAGCAGATCTCGGAAGTGATCGACGAGGTTGGTGGTGTAGATCTAATACACACACATTTTGCAACACCAGACCGTCTTGCGGTCTCCCATGCTGCCGCATATCATGAAGTGCCCTGTACTGTGACTGCACATGCCTCTGAAGTATTCTCACCACCAAGTCTCCAACGGTTGAAAAGAATCTGTTCGCGATTCAATCACATCATTTTACCTTCAGAGTATAATAAACGCTATCTGCGAACAGAGTTAGGAGTAGAGACGCCGATGTCGGTTGTTCCAGCGACTACAAATGTCGAGAAGTTTAAGCCGTCGAAGAATTGTGTATCAAGGCGTCTCTTGACTGTTGCTCGGTTAGTAGAAAAAAAAGGACACGAATATGCTATTGACGCTGTTTCCCAGCTTGTCCACCAAGGATACGATATTGAGTACCATATCATCGGTTCTGGAGAGCGAGAGGAATTTCTTCGAGATCTTGTTCGGAAACTTGAGATTGAAGATCATGTGACATTCCTGAACAATGTGTCAGATGAAAAACTAATGAACGAATTGCATGAAGCAGAAGTGTTTCTTCTCCCATGTGTTGTTACTGCTGAGGGGGACCGCGACATTACACCGGTTGCACTACGGGAAGCAATGGCAACGCAAACAGCATGCGTCTCAACTAGAATCTCTGCAATTCCAGAAGTGATCACAGATGGCCATGATGGAATTTTAGTGGAACCAAGGGACTCGGAAGCACTTGTCGACGCTATTGCTGACCTATTTGAAAACCAAAGTTGGAGAGCTGAGCTATCCAGAAATGCCCGGGAAACAATTGAAACGAAATTCGATATTCGAATTGCTGTAGATCAATTAGAAGAAATTTTTGCATCTCAATCTAAATAAGACCTCACATGTGTTTGTAGTGCTACTCAAATTTTTTATCATCTACCACACTGCTGTTTAAAACTATGTTCTCCCCAATATGGTATTGCTGTGAATCTATTGGTGGTTGATCTGAGTCTTGTGCTATTACAGACACAATTGAACATTCTAAATTAAATACGGATGGATTATTCTATAAGCAGGCCTGCTGAAGTCATCGATTTTTGTTCGGAGCATGTTCTGATACCATTGTCGGTGATTGCGCATAATGTGTCTTTTCTGGTGATTGTTATCGTACTCACACAAGTTTTAACCCTTCAGGTTTTGGTTTTAAACCTTTAACAAGTACGTTGATGGGACAAATGTTAAGTCGTACTGACATGGAGAGACACACGATGTTCACAGGCCTAAAAAAATGGATTAGTGGTACCCCATTTGAAGCTCCTGCAAAGTCCTTGTTAGATACTGTCCATGGACTTGGCAGACCTCTTAGGAATGCACAATTTATATACAACAATAAGTCCATGAAAAATGAAAAGAACATTATATATACAATAACACCACCAGGACATCTAGACAATATTGGAGACCATGCTCAAGTCGTGGGAATCAAGAAATGGTTTGATGAATATTTCCCAGAGTATAATGTGATTGAATTAGACAAAAACCAAACAACAGATTACATCTCTGCGTTAAAATTTTTGATTAACGATGATGATCTTATATTCCTCCATAGTGGTGGGAATCTGAACGACCGTAGTCTCTGGTCAGAAGGGGCTAGACGGGAAGTTGTTAAGAATTTCAAGGACACACCTATTATTCAACTCCCCCAAACAGTTTTTTTCAGCAATACAGACCGTGGTCGTAGAGAACTTAACAAATCTCGGGAGATCTACAACAATCACCAAGATCTGACGATAATCGCTAGGGACTTAGTGAGTCACGATTACGTCCAGGAGTATTTTGATGTCCAAGACGATGTTTATCCTGACTTCGCGTTGATGTTAGATCGTGAGGACTACGTCAAAAGTGCTGTTGAGCGGTCTGGCGTTCTATTATGTTTAAGAAGGGATAGTGAGTCAGATGTCTCTTCAAAAGAAAAAAATGAGATACTGAGTTCAATTCACGAAGCAAATTATGATGCTACTCAGTTCGATACAACTCTTGACGAGAAAATACCAAAAAACCAGCGCGAGAAGTTCCTTTCTGAGACCCTAAGTGAGTTCGCTAAACACGAGCTTGTTATTACTGATCGGTTTCATGGAATGATATTCTCAGTCATTACGAGAACCCCCTGTATCGCTATTGATACAGTAGATCACAAAATCTCGTCTTCGTCTAAGTGGTTCGAGATGTATGATGATGAAGTGCGATACGTTGATATCGCTGACATTGCTCCACCTCTTATTGAGGAAACAGCTGGTCAAGAGTTAGATGAGTTTGACTGGCAACAAAGATACTTTAGTGAATTAGCAGAAATGATAAACAAAAATTCGCTATGAGATAATATATCTCTCGTTATCAGATCTCTCTGGGATAGGTGGTATAAATTCGGGCTTACCAACACAAACGATGGCCATTGGTTCAATATAGTCAGGAATATCCAGCCTATTCGTGAACTTTTGATAGTCCTCTTTGTTGCTTTCACGGCTTTTTATGAGGTCTTTCCCAAAATGATTCCAGCAAGTTCCAAGGCCAGCGTTATGCGCGGTCAAAACCATTTGCATGATCGCAGCGCCCGCATCAAGGTAGATGGACGTTTCGGAATCAGCAACGTCTCCGTATAGTCGTGTGTCCATACCTACGAATATCAGTAGCGGGGCTGAAACCGTATGTTCTTCTTTTATTCCATCGAGTAATTTTTTCTTTTCATCATCTATGATGATTTTAAATCTCCATGCTTGTCTATTGCCTGAGTTTGGCGCCCATTTTGCACCTTCTATCATTTGGTACGCGATCTTACGGAGTCTCTTTTCAGAAGGCTGGTTATCTGCCCAGGTGCGAGTACTCCGTCTAGATTTCAATAAATCTGTGAAATTCACCATGTTATCAAGGTGAATCTCAGGGGTTTGGGATGAGCGTCGAGATATCCAAGTTGGGCTTTCTTCATCCATTATCTTTTGAATATCAATCGCCCAACTAATAATCGGATTACCTATCTCAAACCCTCTCTCATTAACTAAGATTTCAATACAATTGTCTACCCGCTGGCTTTTTGTTGAGTACTTCTCAAATTTATCAGATAATATCTCATTATATACCGCTTTTTCGATACGGTGTGCTTCATGCTGGACTATACTTAGTAACTCTGCGTCACTAAGATCGGCTAGTTGAGACGAGTTTAGTGGATACGAGCCAGCAGTCGAATTTTCTCCTCTTAATTTCTTTGAAATGAATTCTGCTGACCTACGAATAAGCGAAGCTGCACCCTCTTCCTTGAATACAGAGACACTACGCCGAATTATTGACACGATTCAGAGAAAGCGTAGTACAAAAATAATATTTTCGCTGCCTGTGATCTGTTCCGAGGACCCCCGTTTTGACTAGGTAACATATTCTTGAATGACTTGTACTGACTGCCAATATAGTACTACCTGAACTCTAGATTTATTAATGTTGGAAGCCTGTTTTAAACTGCATTCTGGAGCATATGATAGATACTCGTAAACTCATAGGGTGTGCTTCTATCAATGATCAACATTAATGCAGGGTATGTGATTGAACCAATGATAACCAAAGAGACTAGTTCAATTATGCCATTGTTGGTGAAAACGAAACTATCGATTGCTAAAACTACGGATGCCATTCCGAGACTTCCGATTAATGGGTAAAAAGTTAGCTGCAGCAATTCTGACAAGTCACCCTCAATTATTGACAAGACAAGATAAATTGCAATTGGATGTGTAATGAAGGAACTACCAACAATTACCAATGCTACTCCGATTACCCCAAACATTTCTGCGGTTGGGTAAATTAACAAACCAATGACGGCCACTTTGATTAATTGAATCCAGAATTCTACGTTAGGCTTCCCTACCGATTTGAATACTGGTCCAATATTGGCACCAAAAGCACGAAACCCTCCCCAAACAGCTAAGATCTGCATTAGTGGAACCATCGAGGTCCATTGACTACCGAGAATTGTGTGAACAAACTGTGGAGCAACGACCGCAATACCGGCGGCCATTGGAAATGCAACTACAGTTGATACCTTTACTGAGCGGTAGTATCCCTCCCGAAGACGGCTTACATCGTTTTGAACCTTAGAAAGCGCAGGAAAGGCAACGCGCGAAATAACATGTGTGACCTCTGTGGCCGGCGCATTTGAGAAACGATATGCCATCTGGTAGAATCCTAATGATGTTGCAGTGAAAAACCAACCTACAAAGGCATCATCTCCCTGACCGTAGAGAAATACTAAAATGGACGATGCGAATAACCATTTCCCATATCCAAACATTTCTTTTGCGTAGGAGTAGTCAAATTCGACATTTGGTCGATACTCGTGGATGACAAAGGATATTGCGAATTTGACAAGGTTCATTGAGATAATCCCTGCCACAAGTGCCCATACACTGCGGAACACGAGCGCAAAGGCGATTGCGACAATTAAGTCGACTAGTCGACCACCGACCTGATACACGAATTCTCGGTGAAAATTAAGATCCTTTTGGAAATAGACTACTGCTGGATTCTGCAGTCCCAAAATGAGCGGACAAATACCGACAGCAGAAATAAGCGGCCCTGCTCGTGGTTCACCAAAGAAATCAGCGAGGTGTGGTGCAGCGATGACTGCAATAGCGGCAATGGCTATCCCTCGACCAATCTTCATTACCCATGCTGTATTTAGATACGCGTCAACGTTCTCATTTTCATGTTGTATTAATGCCTCATCAAATCCAAGTTTCGAGAGTTGACGGAGAGCAGCAATAACCAATAGTGCAATCCCTAGGAGACCAAATGCCGCCGGTGAAAGCAACCGAGCAAGAATGACTACCTTCAGTAACTGAAGGACGCGGTCGCCAACGTTAATTCCAGCTACCCATATCCCACTTTGGATTGCTTGTTGCTCTGTAGAGCCACCTGCAGTAAGACGTTCGTAAACAGTTCGGAGTACTTTAATCACTAATACCTGCATTCTCTGTTCATTGTGAAATAATTCTCGTTTCGGCTCAGTTCGGGGTGTAGATATACTTAAATAAATATAGTGAAATGTCTCAAATGTGGTGAGTTTAGTCACAATTGACGTCGGCAAGACCCCCTCCCGTGGGATGCCACAGTAGGTTGTGTCTGCTGCCCCTAGTACTTTTTCTGGTATCTGAAATTCAATTGAGACTGGACTGTTGGAGGTCAACAGAAGGCCTTGAAACGCAAATGATTAATGACTGCTATTAGATGGTAACAAGAACTATACAAGATAACGACACACCACATACTATGAAAGCAGTCGTCCTAGCCGGTGGTGAGGGGACCCGACTCCGTCCACTTACTGAAGACAAGCCGAAGGGAATGGTCGAAGTCAACGATAAACCGATCCTTACCCACTGTTTCGAACAACTCGCCGAGCTCGGTGCTGACGAACTCGTTGTCGTCGTCGGCTACATGAAAGAGCGAATTATCGAACACTACGGAGACGAGTTTCAGGACCTCCCGATCACGTACGCCCACCAGCGAGAGCAGAAGGGGCTCGCACACGCGCTGCTAACCGTCGAAGAGCACATCGACGACGACTTCATGCTGATGCTTGGCGACAACATCTTCAACGCCAACCTTTCAGATGTCGTCAACCGTCAGCAGGAACAGCGTGCTGACGCAGCGTTCCTCGTCGAAGAAGTCCCGTGGGAGAAGGCAAGCCGGTACGGTGTCTGTGACACGAACAAATACGGTGAGATCACCGACGTCGTCGAGAAACCGGATGACCCGCCGTCCAACTTAGTGATGACGGGCTTCTACACGTTCACGCCCGAAATCTTCCACGCGTGTCACCTCGTGCAGCCGTCGAACCGCAATGAGTACGAAATTAGTGAGGCGATCGACCTGCTCATCCACAGCGGACGCACAATCGACGCAATCAGACTCGACGGCTGGCGGCTTGACATCGGCTACCCCGAAGACCGTGACGAAGCAGAGGAGCGATTGACTGGCGAAGTGGCCGAAGCACAGTAAGCGAAAGCAGATTCACTTCTGGCTGTCGCATTTGTCTCCCCGTTTTATCCGAGTATTTGATATGACTTGCGTGGGACACAGAGAGTAATGGAGCTCTCTGTCATCGGGAGCGGCTATGTCGGAACAACAATCGCCGCGTGTTTCGCAGACCTCGGTCACACCGTCGTCAACGTCGATATCGACACCGAAACCGTCGATACGATCAATCGCGGCGAACCACCGATTCACGAGGATGGTCTCCCCGAACTAATCGCGACGCACGCAGGCGAAGACGGTACGGGTCGACTGCGAGCGACGACGGACTACTCCGAAGTACTCGAGACCGACGTTACCTTTCTCTGTCTCCCAACGCCACAGAAAGACGATGGCGAAATCGATCTCTCAATCATGGAGGTAGGCGCAGAACAACTCGGTGAGACGCTCGCACAGAAGTCCGAGTGGCACACAGTCGTCGTGAAGAGTACCGTCGTCCCAGGGACGACTGAGGAAATAATCACGCCGCTACTCGAAGACGCGAGTGGGAAGGTCGAAGGCGAACAGTTGGGAATCGGGATGAATCCTGAGTTCCTCAGAAGCGGACTTGGATGGGGTGGTAGTTGTTTCCCGAAAGATACCAATTCAATCATTCACGCGGCCAAACAGCAGGGCTACACACCCGCTGTTCTTGAGGCCGCAGTCGAGGTGAACGACAACCAGCCCGAACGTCTGTTGTCCTTACTCGACCAGCATGTCGATGTAGCCGACCAGAAGGTCGCTGTTCTCGGGTTGGCGTTCAAGCCTGGAACGGACGACATTCGGAACTCGCGAGCAATCTCGGTGATTCAGGGTCTCAAAGACCGAGGTGCATCGATCGCCGCGTACGGCCCTGTCGCGACGGCTAACATGCGCGAACACTTCCCGGATATTGAGTATGCGGACTCCGCTGTCGATGTGCTTGCTGATGCGTCCGCCTGCGTTGTGTGTACTGACTGGGACGAGTTTGAGGTGTTAGACGAGGAATTTGACCAGATGGAACAACAGGTCGTCGTGGACGGTCGGCACGTTATCGAGGCATCAGCCGACCTTACGTACGAAGGATTGACTTGGTGAAATTAATAACACATCTATAAGATATGTATTTTATTGCTTATTTGAGAACTCTTTCATAGACCTCAATCACTTTTTTTGTCCGTTGTTCCCATGTTAGGTTCGATACCACATACTCCCGCGCATTCTCTGAGAGTTGATTACGTAGTTCTGAATCCTCAAAGAGTTCGGAGATTGCCTGCTCTACTTTGTCTGGATTCCCAGGCTCCAGTAGAATGCCCGTTTCGCGGTCAGTAACCACTTCGGGAACACCTGCAATTGCTGTGACGACAGGTGGAACTCCAGAGGCCATTGCCTCAAGCATGGTCAATGGCAGACCTTCGGAGTATGAGGGTCTACAGAACACGCTTGCACGATCATACATCTCAGAGATATCCTCGACATAACCGTGGACAGTAACCGAGTCAGAAATCCCATTCGACTCAATAAATTTCTGAGTGTCTTCTTCTAATGGACCACTCCCAACAATATGGAACGCAGCATCGGGGTGTGTATCAAGGACCCCTGGGAGAGCAGTCAGCAAATCCTGAATCCCGTTGTTCCGTACTAGCCTGCCAATATACAGCAATGATTTTTCACTCTGAGGCGTTGGTGAAAAGTCTTTGACATCAACAGAATTACGCACTACTGCCGTTTGTTTTGCACCCAGGGACTGCGCAATTGATTCTGCTGCAGCACTAACACTAATTACACAGTCACTTCGTGAAATAACGAACCGGCTGATTGTTTGTTCAAAGGCTTTGGCAGCAGCGCCACCAATACCAGAGATCATCCCAATATCTCCGAGATGGAGCGTGGTTACAAACCTATAGTCTGAAAAAAGTGAGTGAAGACTAGCTAGGATTGACGTATAGAAGAAGCGATTATGTGCGTGCACAATATCTGGCTGAAACTCTCGAATGACACGTCTAAAATCGGCCAATGCTGATATAGAGAACATACTTTGGAGCCCAATGATGTCCGTCAAATCGACCGCTGAAGAGGTATAGAATGATATCCCAAGATGATTCTGTAGGTCGAACTCTCGAGTTCCGTCGTCAAGTGTGAATATACCTACTTCGAATCCTTCGTTAACAAGATGAACCGCAAGCTTCTGTACTACTTGCTCAACACCACCATCACTCGGTGGGACATAATCTGAACAGAGAAGTATCCGTCTTCCCGACGCTTGGGTCATACTATTTGGGTCAACTGTGGTCGTCAAAAGAGTATCTTCTTGTAGAAGGTGCAATATCTCTTTGATCTATTCCCGCGGATCCTCCACCAACTCATACAACCCACCTCGATTCAACTGCGTAATCCACCCAGCATTGGTTAGATTTCGAAGCGCGTACTCGACCTGGCCCTTTTCCAAATCCGAATGCTCCCGTAGATACAGCGGATTAACACGACCCCACGGCGCACCCGAGTCGCGCCCCTGCTTGAATAACTCAAGAACGACTTCCTCCCGCTCGTTCGGTTCGTAGCGTTCGTTAACCATGTATGACACGCTGTTCTGTCTCCGTAAGCATAATTCTCAGCAATTCGCCCAGCACTCAATCCAACTGTTTGCCAAACATTTTGCTAAGCAAAACTACTAAATAGCTACCGAGTGTAGCATCTATCGAGAAGCACGGGTCGCCTCAAAGGAGAGGACGGTGCTGGAGACACCGCCCCGTGCTTCGCCCAAGACGAAGCATGACAAACTCAGATAGAGATAGACAAGAGTCTGTTGAACAGCAGCACGACCAGCCCCACGTAGAACTCGACGAGTGTTCAGTCTGCGGTGCGGTCGGACTACCAGAACGCATCGAGGACCACGACTGCCAGCCGTTTTTGGTGGGGTTCTAATTGATGCGATACGAGTGGCTCGACGAGCGAATCGACGAGATTATCGAGCGCTACGAGTCTGGGCAGTCGTTACGCGAGATTGCGGAGGTCTTCGACGTCTCCACGAGACCGATTCAGAGTCGCCTGCACAACCACGATGTCACAATGCGAAATGGTGGTCCGGCGTACACTCAGCTAGCGAACCGAAGAGCTGAGCTGGTCGAAGCCTACGAGCGTCGACGGTCCCTCCAGTCGCTTGCGGACCAGTACGACACATCACCGACAGCAATTCAGTTCCATCTTGAAAAGGCAGGTGCCGATCCCATCTCACTCCCGAAAACCACCGATATTGGCCTGAGTCCATCCCAGATTTCGGTTATCCAAGGCGAATTACTCGGTGATGGGTGCTTACACTCTCGCTACGATGGGTCGTGTTTCTTCCAGCTCTCGACAACGACGGAAGGCCACGCACGTCGGCTGATAGAGAAACTTCCTGATGGATTCTTCCCGGAATCGCAGCCGAACACGTTCACCCGGCCGAACCAATTTACCGACGAAGACTACACCTCGTGGATAGTCTCGTCACGACCGCAGCCGCACCTCCAACGATTGTACGAGGAGTGGTACGAAATCAGGGACGAAAAGAACAACCGAAAGATCGTCCCGGAGGATTTCAACCTCGACAAGACGGCACTCCTGCATTGGTACTGGGGTGATGGGAACTGCTCAATCCGCGAGAGCGGCGCGCCTCGTGTATCCTTTGCGACCCACGGCTTCCCCGAGTCGTGCGTCGAACACCTCCAGTCAGAGGTCGACCGACTGGGCTACGACAACTACGCAGTCAGGCAGCAGGGTATTGAGGACGGGTCCGGGCTGTACATTCGGCTTCGGGACTACGATGCACGAACGTTCCTCGACGACCTCCGACGCTCGAATACGCTCATGGCGTACGACTACAAGTTCCCTGTCCCCGTGAAAGACGAATAAGTACGGTTCTTTGACAGTAGTGTGTGACAACTACTGAGAGGCGGTTCAGGCGGCGTGGAAACACCGCGAGTTCACAAAAACGCCGACCGCCTCGCCGACATCGGCCGCGACAGGGACACAATCGAGGTCGTCCCGAACGGCATCGACGTCGACCAGATTCGAAACGCGCCGCTGCCCGACGAGGGCGACTCGTTCGACGTGCTGTTCGCCGGGCGACTCATCGCCGACAAGAACGTCTCCATCCTCCTCGACGCGTTCGACCGCGTGGCCGACGACTACGACGACGTGACCCTCGGCGTCGTCGGTGACGGCCCGGAGTTCGACCGCCTCGAACGACAGACGAGCGCGTTGGACCACGCCGACCGCGTGCGTATGCTGGGCTTCCTCGACGAGTACGAGGACGTGTTGGGACAGATGCGCGCCGCGGACGTGTTCGCCTCGCCCAGTACGAGAGAGGGGTTCGGCATCACCTACGCCGAAGCGATGGCCGCCGACTGTACGGTTATCGGCGTCCAGCATCCCGAGTCCGCGGCGAGTGAAGTCATCGGCGACGCGGGCTATCTCGCCGAGCCGACCGTCGATTCAGTCGCAGAGTCGGTCGCCCGAGCGCTCGCGGGGGAGACGCCGCCGACCGAACCGACCAAACGCGCCGACCAGTACGATTGGGATAGCGTCGCCGGCCAAGCTGAGGCGGCGTACGAGCGCGCCATCAACGGAGGGTGGTGATGTTCGTTGGGGACCGAGCGACACGCCAGACCATGAGGGAGAGTGCGAGACACGAATAGCGGTGTCGAGCATCGATTTAGTTAGTTGATTGTGTCGGTCGTATCACCGTAACCGCGCCGTCGAATGAGCCACACAGAACGGTCCGATTCGATCCTCCCTCCCCCCATGACTTCATCTGTTCTTTCAATGTCGGCATGGGGTGACTCGTCGACCAATCGAAGCCGATGCAGTCGGGGAAAAGCACACAAGATGTACTGTCTTTCAGCAGCAGATAGAATCCACTGAGAGACTGAGACGAGCTGGTACAGAGTGGCATTTCGCGTGCTTCCGAGTCAGACACATCCGTGTGGACATCTCACTCGGGGGCGATGGGAGTCAGGCGTCAATAGCAACAGCGGACGAAACGAACAGCCTCGATTTCGGGTCTGAGGACAGACATCGTGTGTGACCGCGGTTGAGGACCGGGTCGCCCCACTACTTCATCTGTTTTTTCGAGAGACAGAACTGTAACCACCCACACCCCATCACTTCATCTGTTCTGTGGGCTACTGCCCCGAGCAGTTCTTGGCGAACGATTGAATCGAGCGGTGAACGCCGATTTCATCGATTGTGTCGGCGAGGGTTTCCGTAATTAACCCGAGGTCGTAGTTGAGTCCGTACAGCACCTTCTTTCCGCCGCGACGACCCAGATTCCGCTCTGTGCCCGTAATGACACCCATCATCTTCAGCTCGGAGAGATGACTTTGCATCTGCCGATGTGAAAGCGGGTCGATGCCACTCGAACTGCAGAGTGCGAGGTAGCGTTCGCGGATTGTCGGTGAAGTGACTGGTGTCTCACCGTCTGCGGCGAACGTCGTAAGTGCGTACAGCGTCAGTCGGGCGTGCTCTGTGAGCTTCGACACCCCAGTCGTGATTTGGTCGGATTCGAGCTTTCGTTTGGCTTGGTCGACGTGCGGTTTCGTTACCTGTGGTGCGTTCTCGTTCCGTGCGATATCCCCCGCCTCCAACAGGAGATTAATCGCCTGTCGAGCGTCACCCGAATCCTTCGCACCATAGGCGGCACAAAGCGGGATGACGTCCTCCGAGAGAGCGTCATCACGGAAGGCGACTTGGGTTCGTTGTTCGAGCACTGTACGGAGTTCTCCCGCATCGTACGGTGGGAAATAGACCTCTTTTTCGCACAGACTCGATTGGACCTTTGCCGAAAGCCCTTCTCGGTACGACAGATCGTTCGAAATACCGATCAGCCCGATCTTCGCTGACGTGACGTAACCGTTGTCTCGTGCGCGCGGAATCTGATACAGAAGTGAGTCGTCGTTGACGTGGTCGACCTCGTCGAGGATGATGAGTATGGTCCCGTACTGATCGAGTTCTTCCCACAGGAACTGGTACACCTTCGACTGTGGATAGCCAGTCATGGGAATCTGATCTTCCGGACTACGCAGACGGTTAATGATTGTTATAGCGACTTGATAGCTCGTGTTGAGTCCGTCACAGTTGATCCGTACCGCGTGCAAGTCGAGGTCGTGAATCGACCGAGCGGCGTCTTGGAGCCGATCCAGTAAGAATCGTGTTGCGGCTGTTTTCCCGACACCGGACTTGCCGTACAGAAAGATGTTCGACGGGAGTTCGTTGTTGATTACCGGCTGGAGGGCGGAGTGATACTCACTCAGTTCTTCATCCCGGCCGACGAGTTCTTCGGGGGTATAATCCTCACGTAGCACATCCCGATTTTTGAAGATCTGATTTGATTGTGAGAACTCGAAGGATCCCATATGTATCGCAGACCCCTATACCACATATGCCCACCGGTTCATCTGTTTCATCTGTTCCCCAAGCATATAAGTGAAGAACCCCGTGACTTCATCTGTTCTATGCTGTGTGATTTGTCTACGATTGACAATGATGTAAGAGCCAGCGACCACCCGAACTATGGAGCCCCCAAACCACACAGAAACAGTGCAGATAATCAGAACAGATGAAGTGGTGGGGTGGGGGAGTCTCCAACATTGTTGGTCATGGCTGTTCAGGTAGCCGAGAGGATTTGGTAATCGTTCTACCCCCGCCACTTCATCTATTTAGCAGCCATACAGGGGTTCAAAATGCCAATATCTTCGAGTCGAAGCCAGTTCGAGACGGAGACCCCGGTGATGGTGCAGCGCTGCTGTAGATAGAGACGAACCGCAAGAACACATGAAGCGATGGGGGGAGACAACCAAACTGTAAACTGAACCAGTTCGCATGTCGGAGACGAAGAGAATAGACTGCAAAGAAATCGTTCTGAGAATCCGGGACGAAAATCTGACCCCCACCACTTCATCTGTTTAGATCTCAGGAAGTGGTACACGCGAAATCGGCAACAGAGACTCTGAGGCCGATACGAAGGACACGAGAGCAGATACACTCGAAGTCGTGGAGATACACTCGAAACGGTACTCCCCGAGGAACCGTCATGTCGTCATCGCATATGCGGTGACCTGTGCAACGCGATACATTCAAAACTCCACCGCCTCCCCCTCGTAGAACGCTTCGGCTCTGTTGAAACCCTCAGTTCTGATAGTTTGCTGAGGCCGTGCTGAATAGAGAGCGCAAGTCGGTCAATGACTGATCTGTAGCCAGAGAGATGGGTACTCAGTCAATGTCGTGGAAGGCTTGAACAATAAGAGAGTCGCCAACTACTCCCCAGCAATCATGATCGGTAGTAGTGCGTTGCTGTCTGTATCGATTTAGTCATGGACTGGGTTCAATCTTCATCCCCAATTCACCAACCACCTTCTCAATACGTTGGGTGATCTTTCTGAGGACCTTTTCTTCAGACCCATAAGTCCAATTAAATATCCCGCTGGCCCCACCACCTACGAATATTTTCACCAGACAAGACTTCTCAGAAAGAGACTCAATAATTATGGTGACCTGCATATTCGAGTTCGTCCGCCAAAATTCATATTTCTCAATCATCAGCACTGCGAATCCTTCTCCGACGTGGGACTCTTCTGGGGTAAATCGCTCAGTGAATGCTTCTCTGAGTTTCCCAAATTGCGAACTTGTGACAGTATAGCTGGTTACTCGCACGCATCAACATCTCAGCAAATATACTAAAATCGCCCGTCTATGGAGATGCAACATACGCCTTCTGTCTGTGCCACGCGACTTCTGACAGAACTTGGTGAGGTTTCAGCGGTCGTGCTGAATACAGGGCGCGTATCTCGCATCAGCTTCTACACCCCACACCTTCCCGTTTATGAAGGCAGATTTCCAGCGAGGCCAAGTAAACCGACGATTACTCCGAGAATCATAATAAGGAGCCCAATTTGACCAAATGCGTTTGAATCCGCCGCGAATAGGTCTCGACCCAGCATTAGAAAACCCCCGAATACAACCAGGAGAAGACCGAAGTCAAACACACTATCGCTCATGTTTTCCAATTGAAACCGTCAGTTCATATTCTTTTTTGACAGGCCCATCCTCTATATTCAGCACACGACGACTGTCAGGTTCGGAGGGTTTCAACAGAGCAAACGCTTCATATTGAGGAAAGCATACGAACTGTACTCTCTGACTCGGCCGTCAGTTCGACGTGAGTATTGTTCGTCGGGAGGGTGCGACACGGTCGTGGCTGTGTCTACCGAAGAAACCGACGCCAGCGAGTGTACAGATACATCCCGCCGAAGATGAGGCCGACGAGCACCACGAGCCCGGTCACATGCGTTTCGCGCACACCGACACGGAACGGAGGTGTTTGGAGGGACACGCCAGACCACAGGAGTGAGATCGGGGACACAGCTAGCAGTATCGAACGTCAATTGAGTTAGTGGTTGTGTCCATCNGTTTGGAGGGACACGCCAGACCACAGGAGTGAGATCGGGGACACAGCTAGCAGTATCGAACGTCAATTGAGTTAGTGGTTGTGTCCATCGCATCGTCGCACTCGCGTCGTCAAACGGACCACGCCGAGCAGTACGAGTGGGAGAGCGTCGCTAACTAGCCAGACGTGGTGAGCACCGCAGTCGAGAATCAATCGAGGAGGTCGCACCCCCTCCCCCCATGACTTCATCTGTTCTTGTAATGTCGGAATGGGTGACTCGTCGACCAATCGAAGCCAATGCAGTTGGGGAAAAGCAAACGAGATGTGCCGCCGTTCGGTAGTAGAACGCTTCACACTGTGGAAAGCATACGAAATGTACTCTCTCACTCAGCAGAGATGACCGAAGACGGCTGAGTCAGAGTACGTTTCGTATGCTTTCTTTCTTGGTTGAAACCGCAAGACAGCACAGACGATAGCATACGAAATACACTCTCTCACTTGAGTTTCAGTCCGACGACCGACGAGACCTATACGTAGTCGTCATCACGAGAAGCGCAGAGTCCAGTTCGTGTGCTCAAATCTACGTCAAAAAACAGTAGGAACCGACGTGGAAAGCCTACGAACTGTACTCTCCCTCCAGTCAAATCACCTACTCTAGATACGGCTCACAGACCCGCTCGACGCCCTCCTCGAACGACACCTGAGGCTCCCACCCGGTCGCCTCGTGTATCTTCGAGTAGTCGGCTTTCGTGTCGTGGACGTACACCTCGAAGGGGTTCTCCACGTACTCAGGCTCGATGTCCGTCCCGAGTACGTC
The DNA here is from genome assembly GCF_000336975.1 of Haloferax sp. ATCC BAA-644. NCBI lineage: Archaea > Methanobacteriati > Methanobacteriota > Halobacteria > Halobacteriales > Haloferacaceae > Haloferax > Haloferax sp. ATCC BAA-644. Next base: position 60,305 of record NZ_AOLF01000021.1, on the reverse strand, counting down.
GTTAATCATCCCGACCATCTCGTTGAACGAGTAGCTCTCGGCGGTCCCGAGGTTGTAGATGCCCTGCAGCCGGTGGTCGGCGGCGAGTTCGATGCCGCGAACGATATCGTCGACGTGCGTGAAGTCACGCGTCTGCGACCCGTCACCGAACAGCTCCGGCGACTCGCCGTTCGCGATTTTGTCGGTGAACTGCGCGACCGTGTTGGCGAACTCGCCTTTNGTCTGCGACCCGTCACCGAACAGCTCCGGCGACTCGCCGTTCGCGATTTTGTCGGTGAACTGCGCGACCGTGTTGGCGAACTCGCCTTTGTGTTCTTCCGCGCCGCCGAAGCCCTGGTACACAGAGAAGAACCGCATCCCCGCGAGCTGCATATCGTAGTGGTGGTGGAAGTACTCCGCGTAGCGTTCGCGGCCCAGCTTCGACGCTTCGTAGCCCGTCCGGGATTCGACGGGCATATCCTCGGGCGAGGGCTCGGTCCGCGACCCGTAAATCGACGACGTGGTCGCGTACACCACGGTGTCGCAGCCGTCCTTGCGGGCCTGTTCGACCGTGTTCACGAAGCCTTCGATGTTGACGCGAGCACCCTTCGTCGGGTTCTCTTCGTGCATCTTGTACGACGACAGCGCCGCGAGGTGGAACACCACGTCGACGCCCTCGGTCGGGAGGTCGTCGTCGAGCACGCTCATATCGTGGAACTTCACGGCGTCGTCGAGGTTGTCGGGCGTCCCGAGATAGAGGTCGTCGATCGCGATTACGTCGTTGTCTTCGGCGAGGTGGTTCGCGAGATTCGAACCGATGAATCCGGCACCGCCAGTAACGAGGACTCGTTTGCCGTCCATACATCGAAGCTCTCACCGAGTGACAAGAACGTATCGCCCGCGGTGGTGCAATCTGCGTGGGTTCGTCTCGTGTCCGTCGGCGCTGGGTCGGTTGCGTCACCGCGCGGCCCGCACTACTCGCTTTGAGCGATACGGTTCCACGAGGAGAGCCGGACCGATTGCACGAGGACAGACGTACGTCGCGTACACCGTGAACTGTACGGCCCGGTCCGGACGACGGTGAAATCCGCATAGCTACGCCAGCGGGCCGACACTCCCGGTACTAAGTATCCACTCTCGCTCGTTCGACTGTGGGACGGACACGCTGGGACTTCGATTTGGCAGAGACCGCCGGAGCGATTGCGATTGCGCTCATTCTCGTGGGACTCCTGCTTCGGAACCTCGTCGACGCGACGACTTCAGCCGATGTGGTTCGGGCGTTCGGTGGGGTGACGATACTGGCGCTGTTGTTCGGTTATCGGTTCGTCTCACATCGGCTCGATGAGCAAGCCGGTGGGGTGCTGTTGTTGTTCGTTGGCGGACTCGTCGCTGGCCTCACACTGCTCGTTGCGCCGAGCGCGTTCGCTGACCGCGGGACTATCGCGGCGTTTGCTGCGTTGGGGGTGCTCGCTACTGCGTTCATCGTCTCACCGTGGATTTCGGTGTCGACGAGATGGTTCGGTGCGCTCCTCTGTTTCGTCGCACTACTGATGGCCGGCTTAGAGCTCACCGTGTTCACTGGCGAAGACATCGGCAGCGCGATTGTTGTCGCAATGCTGGGCCTCGTAATGGTTCTACGGCCGAAGGCGATAGAAGAGATCGGCGGGCGAACGGAGTAGCTCCGCGCTTGGGATTCAGTCTCGACTGGGTAACCGTCTCCCCGCAGGCGACTATCGCTGCACGGCGTCGTTCACGCCGAAGCGGAGTGTGAACGCGACGTGGGACGCGTTCGAGGGGGACGACTGAGGGAACCAACGGTCGCCCGGCGTGAGGTATAACAGCCGTATCGGTGCCACAGCGTGGCGCTACCAAACCCACACAGAATGCTGAGACACCGGCCAACCAGAGTAAACACTTCGACAGCACACCATATTTTGGCTTGCCTAAAAATCGAAGCCGTTATCTGTTTTTAGGCTAGCCTAAAACCATGGTGAACAAGTACAAACGACTCACGCGACGGGATTACGTGAAGTACGGGGCTGCGGCGGCGACGGCCGCACTCGCCGGCTGTGGCGGACAGTCGGCGTCCGACCCACCGACAACCGAAGCGAACACGACGGCGACACCAACGGACGACGAGCGTTACGCAGCCACCCTCTCGCCGGCCGGTCGTGTGGAGTTCACCGAGCCCCCGGAGAACGTGTTTACCGTCCTGCTTCACCACGCAGATATGGCGGTCGCACTCGGGCGGGGCGAGTCGCTCAACGGGATGTACAACCCGGAGGGGTTCGGGCAGTTGTACGACCTGCTATTCGAGCGACTCCCCGGCGTCTCGGTCGATTGGTCTGGGCTGGTTGATACCTGGAATCCCGACAAGGAGGAGCTCTACGAGCTCGACAGCGATATCCATCTCGAAGACCCGGCGTTGATGGCGACGATGGAGGCGTGGGAGCCCGACGACGTTGCGGAGATTCGGACGGAAGTCGCCCCGTGGTTCGGGAACTCGCTGAGCCGAAACCACAGCGAGCCGCCGGCGAGGTGGGCTGACCAGTACCGGTATCACACGCTCTGGGAGATTTTCGAGCGGGTGGCGGCGGTGTTCCAAGCACGGGCGCGGTACGAGGCGCTGGCGGAGATCCACAGCGACCTCGTATCGACGATTACGGCCGGCCTCGAAGAGACGGAGGCGCGGCCGTCGACGGCGCGGTTCCTGTGGCGAGGCGGTATCTGGGTGTACCCACTCAACGGCCCCGGGACGGTCCGGGCCCACACGCGCGTGTTCGACGCCGAAGACGCGCTCGCCGCCGTGCCGAGCGGGACGCAAATCGACATGGAAGCGCTCGTCGAAGCCGACCCGGACGTCATCCTCGTCGACGGTGGCCTCGGCCCGGACTGGACGACGACCAAACAGGAACTGTACGACGAGCCGACTGCGCAGGGCCTCTCGGCGGTCGCAAACGACCGCGTCTTCCCGATTGGAGTTCGCTACGGCGGCCCGCTCATGAACCTGTTCCAGTTGGAGATGATCGCCAAGCAGCTGTATCCCGAGCAGTTCGGCGCGTGGCCGACCTACGAAGGTGGCCCGTATCCCGACGTTCCGGAAGCCGAGCGACTGTTCGACCGACAGCGCGTGGCTGACATCATCAACGGGGACTTGCAACCGTAGTCGAACGCCGGGGTGGTAGATAGCCTCGTCGTAACACTGCGCGACGGAGGCATTCACCAAACGACGAAAGAAGACACAGCGTTCATGAGCGACGCCGATGACCCTCGAAACATGGGTACAGACGCGAGCGCACGCGTGCCACACCTACTGATTTCGATTGGGGGGTTGGCGCTGGTCAGTCAGTCGGTCGTGTTCGAAGGTGCCTTCGGACTGGTGACGGACCCGGGCGTGTCTGGCGGCCTTCGAGACGTGCTGAGCGGCGGTCTGTTGCTTGTATCGACTATCTGCCTGTTCGGCGGTGTATATCTGCAGATTCGAACGTCTCGATAGCGACTCGCTCATCACTCGAACGACGTATGGACTTGCGGTTTGACGCGTGTCTCGTATAAATCGGACTCTCAGGAGGTATTCCCACGGGTCGCGTGGCTTCCCTACGGGTAACCCGCGACCGAATGCGGGCCGGCCGTCGAGGTTGTCACTCGGCGTTCAATTCGCGCCCCGACGAACCGCGAATGGCGACGCGTCTCTCGTGAGTCGGAACACGGCGGTCCCGGACACACCACAACTAACAGACTGCTCGCCCACGGGTGCACATGGACCGGACGGACCTGTTCCTCGGATTGATAGTCGTTCTGTTGGCCGCACGGGTGTACGAGACGGGCGACGGCCACACGCCGATGTTCATCGTGCTCCCCGTGATGGCGATTCTGTATCTGCTTCCGGTGTACCTCGCCGGAGCGGTCGTCCTCGAGAACGTCGTCGACGGCTGATTCACAGCGCACGAAACGAGAGGACGCGACGGAGGGTGCCTGTTCGATAGCGATTCGGACGGCCGGACAGGGGCGTTCCCAGCGAGCGATAATCACGGCGTGAGTTGATACGGTCCGTGAGTGAACTACTACATAGAGGTGAGAAAGATGAGCGAAATGGCGACCGTCGTACTCCAGTGGGGTGGACACGGACCGATGGGTCCCCACGGCGGCCACGGGGTCGCCGCGGGGGGCGCGACAGCCACCGGCGGCATGGGGCTGTGGTGGCTCGCGGCCGGAGTCCTCCTGCTTCTCGCACTCGCGGGAGTGAGTCTCGTGTACGTCAGTCGCGTCCGGGCGGCGAGTACCGAGACGACGCCACCGAAGGAAGCCGACAGCGCCATGCGGGACCTCCGGGCGCAGTACGCGCGCGGCGAAATCGACGACGAGGAGTTCGCAAACCGGGCGGCCACGTTGAATCTGGAGTGGGGATAGACCGCAACGCACGCAGAGAACCACCGTTTAACTCACCGGGAACAGACAGTTTCTCGGCGGCGAAACGCCGAGAGCGGTGAGTCGGGTTGTTCGAATTCATGTTCGATTCGTTATCGACTGTGGGTAGAATCTATATAGACGAATCTGCATGCCATATCTGACTTTTTTCTGCAACTCGAACCGATACGTTAGGTGTTTGGTTGATATTCAACGCGTTCGTTTCCGACACCTATCTATGTATATATCGGCTTTCTGCTAATCGCGTTACGCTCACGAATCGGTGTTCGTGTCCGTATTTGAGGCGTCTTTTATCATGATACGGATGTTTTCAGACGCGACTCACTCCGTCCGCGACCGCTGACGCAGTTCGTTGATCAGCGTGGGAAGCACGACCCCCACACCGAACAGCGCGACGAGTTCGACGAACCCGTTGTTCAGATATCGCTGCGCCAAGTACCACGACGTGAGCCCGAGGAACATGAACGCGAGCGTCGTCTTCATCTCGACGCTCAGAAACGGGTCACAGACCATGCGCGGAGTTCGGGGAGAGCGCTTGTGAATTCGACGTACTGAGGGGCAAGCGGCGGACGGCGACCGTCATCGGTTGAGGGCGTCAGAGCGGGCGATGAGTTCCGGGACCGACTGGCCGGACGATTCGACGACGTCGAGCGTCACGCGTCTGGCCTCGTAGGGCTCGACAATCGCGCCGGGGCCGCCGACGCTCAACTGTTCGGTGCCGTCGTCGATGAGGAAGGCGTTCTCGATGGGAATCGAGTTCGTCGTCGGTTTCACGAGCCCCTGGGTGACGTCGGTAATCGTCCCGAACCGGGTTTCGAACGCCTCGTTCGAGTCCGCCGGTCTGAGTTCGATTTCCGCGACGAGCGTGTAGCCGCGTTTCAGATAGCGGGTCGCCGCGAAAATCGCGTGTCGGAAGCGGTCGTACGTCGCCGGAAGCTCGTCCGGTTCGTGGAGGTAAATCTCCTCGGCGAGCGGCCAGTAGTTACCGAGAAACGACCCCACGAGCGCGGGGGAGAGACGGTCTTCGGTGAAGCTGATCGCCTGGTGGTCCGACCCCCGTCCCATGACGAACTCCGGCGGGGAGAACAGCCCGTGTCGCCGGTCGACGCAAACGAGCATCGGGCCGCCGTCGGCCCAGTAGCGGACGACGCTGCCGAGTCCCTTCAGCGTCGACTCCGAGACGGCCTCGTCGCCGTGGCCGTTGGCGAGGACGAGCGTGAGCACCCCCCGGTCGACGGCGGCCTCCAACTCGGGTGCGAGGTCCGGCAGCAGCGACGCCGGCACCGACACGTTGACCTCGTTTTCGGCCTGTCGAACCAGCGACGCGATGCGCTTTTTCACGGTGGATTTTGACTTGATGACCTCGTAGCGTCGGTCCTCGCCGGGGTCGGGATTGTGGATGGATTCGAGCTGCGTTTCGAGCGAGGACAGCTGGTCGGAGAGCCGTCTGATGACGACCGCGGGGTCGACGGCGCGAATCGTCGTCGGCGTCTCGTGGTCGTTGACCTCGACGAGCCCGCGGTCCTCGAAGCTTCCGAGAACGTTGTAGACGTAGCGCTTGGACACGCCGGCCCGCTGGGCGAGTTCGCTCGCCTTGGCCTCGCCCTGTCCCAAGAGCGCGATGTAGGTGTCGGCCTCTTTGTCGGAGAAGCCGAACGTTTTCAGCCGTTCGCGGACGGTTGGTTCATCGGTGGTCACTACCCCGCCTTTCGAGGCGAACGATAATTGAACTGTTCGTTGGCGACAGGACTACGAGCGACGCGGCCGGCGGCGTCGGTTCGAAGGCGGCCCCGCGAGGGGGGCTACCCTACCTGAATCAAGGAGAGAGTCCCGCCGTTCACGGCGGGCGTGAATCCGACAACAGGGACACAACCGCCGACAATGCTCAGTCCGGGGTATCCAAGTTCTCCGCCGCGTGGAGCAACATCCCCTTCCACGTCAGCCCGTTGTGCCGCTTAATCGCCCGTAACCGCTCGTACTGTTCGTCATCCTCTATCTCGATTTGAACCGTCGTTGCCATGTCACCATTGATTAACCATTGGTTTATCAATGTGGCGCACGAACCAGAAGTTGATGAAGCGGACCAACACCTTCGAGGTGGTTCCTCTGTCCGACGCGGACGAGGTGTTGCTTCGACGCCTATTGGACGCTTCTGCCGCTCTCTGGAACGAGATCAACTACGAGCGCCGCGAACACTACGCCGACTCCGACGCGGACGTATGGGACATCAGCGAGTATCGCGGGCGCTACGGCGGCACGCTCGGGGCTTCGACCGTTCAGCAAATCGAACGGAAGAACCGCGAAGCGTGGCGGTCGTTCTTCGCGCTCCAAAAGAAGGGCGAAGCAAACGGCAAGCCCGGATACTGGGGCAACGCCGAGGACGGCCGCGAACTCCGAACGTACATTCGGAACACGTCGTACTCTGTCGAGTGGGGCGAATACTCCCGGCTCGAAATCCTCGTCGGCCAAGACCTGAAAGAGGAGTACGGTCTTGGATACCGCGAGAGGCTTCGGCTCGAAGTTCGGGGCGAACCCAACTGGAAAGAGTACGACAAGCAAGGCCGGTTGGAGTTGTTCTGGGACGAGACTGCACAGACGTTCAGGGCCTTTCAGCCAGTCACCGTAGACAATTCTCGGCTGGCACACCCACTGGCGGACGAAACCGCCGCTCTGGATATTGGTGCGAACAACCTCGTCGCCTGCACGACCACGACCGGCACGCAACTGCTGTACGAGGGGTGCGACCTGTTCGAGCGGTTCCGCGAGACGACGCGAGAAATCGCTCGTCTCCAATCGCTCTTGGACGACGGCAGGTACAGCAGTCATCGGATACGCTCGTTGTACCGCCGTCGGACGCGCCGACGCGACCACGCCCAAGACGCACTCGCACGTGACCTCATAGAACGGTTGCACGACGAAGGCGTCTCCACGGTGTACGTCGGGGCACTCACAGACGTACTCGACACGCATTGGTCGGTCGAAGCGAACGCGAAGACGCACAACTTTTGGGCGTTCCAGCAGTTCATCAACCGACTCGCCTGTACCGCCGAGGAGTATGGTATCTTGGTGGAGGTTCGTTCGGAAGCATGGACCTCTCAAGAGTGTCCGAACTGCGGTTCAACAGATCGGACGACACGCCACCGCGACACGCTGACGTGCCCGTGCGGTTTCGAGGGCCACGCAGACCTCACAGCGTCCGAAACGTTCCTGAGACGTCATCAGAACTCAGAACGTTTTGATTGGCGAACGAGACACGCTGTGTCTCGTCAACGGCAGGCCGACGTAGCACGGCCGATGGCACGGCCCGTGCGCCTCAAGTGGAACGACCACGACTGGTCAGAGTCACCACGCTCTTGTTCCAACGAGGAGCGCACGAACCCGCAAGTTGCCTCCGTGGGTCGGTAAGCGATACCCCCAGCGAGAGGAAACCCCGGCGTTCGCGCCGGGGAGGATGTCATTCTTCGGTGTCGTAGGACTCGCCGACCGCCGACGGCACGCGCGTGTAGCCGACGCCGACGAGGACCACGAGCACGGCGACGTAGGGGAACAGTCCGGTGATGCTCCCCGGCAGCGAGATGCCGATGGTTTGCAGTTGAATCTGGAGCATATCCATCGCCCCGAACAGGAGCGACGCGCCGTACGTCCCGAGGGGGTTGTAGTTGCCGAAGAGATACGCGACGATGGCAATCCAGCCGCGGCCGTCGACCATCGTCACGCCGGTGCCGGTGAACCCGCTGCCGATGCCGATTGACAGGACCGCGCCGCCCAAGCCGGCCATGACGCCGGAGAAGATGACGGTCGCGTAGCGGACGCGGTTGACGTCGATGCCGGCGGTGTCGAGCGCCTCCGGGTTCTCGCCGGCCGCCTGGACCCAGTAGCCGTAGCGCGTCCGAAACAGGACGACCCAGGCCGCGACGGCGACCACGATGGTCAGCAAGACCAGCGGCGAGGCGTCGAAGAACAGCCGTCCGAGGACCGGAATCTCTGCGAGGACGGGCACGGACACCGCGTCGACGTTCGGCAGCGAGGGGCTGGAGACGCCGCCCCACAGCACGGTGGCGGCGAACGGCCCGAAGCCGAGGCCGATGAACCAGACGGCGAGGCCGGCGACGATTTGGTTGGCCTCGTACCGAATCAACAGGACGGCAAACAGCGTCGCCAGCACGCCGGAGACGACCGCGACCGCGACGAAGGCCACCCAGAGGTGTGCCTGCGTGATACTCCCGTCGCCGGCGAGGAGCCACGCGACCGCGGCACCGACGAGCGCGCCGAATATCATGAACCCCTCCAGCCCGATGTTGAACACGCCGCTTTTCTCGGCGTACAGGCCGCCGATGGCCGCGAGCGCGATGGGCGTCGCCGCCTGCAAGGCGCGTTCGAGCGCGCCGACCGTCACGAGGTCAGACCCCGGGAGGTCGACGAAAAGCAGGAGCGCGATGACGGCGACGAGCGCGCCGAGGACGCCCAATAGCGTCCGGCGGTCGTCGAGAAGCGCGCGAGCGGTGCTCATTCGCGGTCACCTCCGAGCGAGGTGTACTGCCCCGCCGCGCGGAACAGCTCCGGCGCGGCGACGAACAGGACGATGAGGCCGATGACGCCGTCGACGAGTTCGCTCGGCACGTCGAGCGTGAAGCCGATGTACTGGCCGCCGGCGTCGAGGCCGCCGAACAGCAGGCCGGCGGGAATCACGCCGAGCGGGTTGTTCGCCGCGAGGAGGCTCACGGCGATGGCGTCGAAGCCGAACGTGGGGAACGTGTTGGGGTCGCTGTAATAGCCGAGAATCATAATCGCAAACAGTGCGCCGGCGAGGCCGGCGATCATCCCGGAGATGGTCATCGTCCGGACGATCATCCGCTTGGGATCGACGCCGGAGTATTTGGCCGCCGGCTCTTGGTAGCCGCTCGTGACGAGGTCGTAGCCGAAACCGGTCCGGTCCATCACCAGATAGACGACGACGACCGTCAGGAGCGCCACGCCGAGTCCGAGAATCGAAAACGACGGGCTCTCGAAGACGAGTCCGGGCAGTCCGACGTAGTCGGGGAACTGTTCGGTGTTCGGCGCGGCCGCCCCTTCCGGGCGGAGATACGCGTCGAGCAGGAAGTAGACGACCCCCGAGGCGATGAAGTTCAGCATGATGGTCGTGATGACCTCGTTCGCACCGGCGTACGCCTTCATCACGCCCGGGAGCGCCCCGTACGCGCCGCCGGCCGCCAGCGCCAACAGCGTGGCCAGCGCCAACAGCGGAATCGCGGAGACCGGCGAGTTCGGGAGCAGCGGCGCGGCGAACAGGATGCCGAGGGTGGCCGCGAAGCCGCCGACGACGAACTGGCCCTGCACGCCGATGTTGAACACGCCCGCGCGGAACGCAACCGCGACCGCGACGCCCGTCAGAATCAGCATCGACGACTGCCGGAGCATGAACGCGAGGTTCGAGACGTTCCCGACCGCGCCGTAGACGAGCGACGAGACGAACTCGACGGCGTCGTACCCCGAGGCGGCGACGATGACCGCGCCGATGAGCAACGCGAGCGCGGTCGCGACGAGCGCGATGACGACGCGTTCGAGCACCGAGGCGTCGAGCATCCGGGCGGCGATGCGGTCCGCGAGAGACCGGACGCCGGTCGCAGCGTCGCTCACGCGTCACCCTCCGCGCCGCGAGCCGCGCGTTCGGTGCCGTCCCGAGCCCGGCCGGCCATCAGCAGGCCGAGTTCCTCTTCGGTCACGTCGTCGGGGTCGACGGTGTCGACGACCGACCCCTCGTACATGACTGCCGTGCGGTCAGAGAGCTTCTGAACCTCGTCGAGCTTCGACGAGACGAGGAGGATGGCGACGCCCTCCGCCCGCATGTCCTGGAACCGCTGGTGAATGAACTCGATAGAGCCGATGTCGACGCCGCGGGTCGGATGGGCCGCGACGAGCACCGACGGGTCGCGTTCGAGTTCGCGGCCGACGATGAACTTCTGTTGGTTGCCGCCGGAGAGCGATTTCGCGGTCGCCTCGGGGTTCCGCGGGCGCACGTCGTACGCGTCGATTATCTCGTCGGCGTGGTCACCGATTCGCCCCCAGTCGAGGAAGAGCCCGTCCGAAAAGGCGTCCATCGTCTGGTTGCTCAAAAGCGCGTTTCTGACGAGCGAGTAGTCCTGGACGAGGCCTTCTTCGAGCCGGTCGCCGGGGACGTACGAGATGCCGTCTTCGATGCGGCGTCGACGGGACAGCTCGGTGATGTCGCGCCCTTGGAGCGAGACCGTGCCCCGCTCCGGGGTTCGCATCCCGGTGATGGCCTCGATGAGCTCCTGTTGGCCGTTGCCCTCGACGCCGGCGATGCCGAGAATCTCCCCTTCGCGAACCGAGAGGCTCACGTCGCGGACCTGTTCGAGCCCGCGCTCGTCGCGGACTGTCACGCCGTCGACGGTGAGCGCGACCTCGCCGGGGGGTCCGCCCCGCGAGTCGACGTCGAACAGCACCTCGCGGCCGACCATCATGCGGGCGAGTTCGTTCTGTGAGGTCGCCGCCGCGTCGACCGTCCCGACGGCGCTCCCGTCTCTGAGGACGGTGATGTCGTCGGCGGCGTGCATCGCCTCGTCCAGCTTGTGGGTGATGAAGATGAGCGACCGCCCGTCGGCGGTGAGCGCCTCCATCACGTCGAACAGCCCCTCGACTTCTTGGGGCGTCAACACGGCCGTCGGCTCGTCGAGGATGAGCGTGTCGGCACCTCGATAGAGGCTCTTGACGATTTCGACGTGCTGTTGGATGCCGAGTCCGAGCTCTTCGATTGGCGTGTCGAGATGCTCGTCGACGGAAAAGCCGTAGGTGTCGCAGATTTCGGTGACGCGGCGGCGGGCCGCCTGCTCGTCGACGAGGCCCCGCGTCGAGGGCTCGTGACCGAGCACGATGTTCTGGAGGACTGTCATGTTGTCGACGAGCTGGAAGTGCTGGTGAATCATCCCGATGCCCGCCGCGATGGCGTCTCTGGGCGAGTCGAACGAACGGGGTTCGCCGTCGATGGCGATGGTCCCCTCGTTCGGGTCGTACAGGCCGTACAGGACGTTCATCAGCGTCGTCTTGCCCGCGCCGTTCTCACCGATGACGGCGTGAATCGACCCGCGGTCGAGGGTGAGGTCGACGCTGTCGTTGGCGACGACGTCGCCGAAGCGTTTCGTGATGTCCGTGAGCTGAACTGCTGGTGCGGTCGTGTCTGTCATGGGTTGGGGTCTACGCTATCTGGAAAAAGCCTGCGAGGTGGTGCCATGGCTGCGTCGCTAGCAGCCGCTGGCGCTACACGGCACGGTGACGTCGCCGTTGATGATGGCCTCTCTCGCCGCTTCGAGGTTCTCCGTGACCACGTCCGGAAGTTCGCCGCCGACCGCCTGCCCTAAGACGACGCGGACGGCCTCCTCTTCGAGACCGAGGATGTTCGAGCCCTGCACCGCCGACCAGTTGTCCTGCACGGTGGCCTCCGCGACCTCGTAGGTCCCCTCGTTGATGTATTTCACCGCAGAGCCCATGATGACGTCTTGGTACTCGGGGAGCGTGACCGACTGGTCCGCGTCGACGCCGATGGCGAAGCGATTTGCGTCCTGGGCCGCTTGGAACACGCCCTGCCCCGCCGCCGCCGCGGCGTGGTAGACGATGTCCGCGCCGGCGTCGTACTGCGAGGTGGCGATGTTGTTCGCGGTCTGGGTGTCGGTGTAGTTCCCGATGTAGCCGACGGTGACGTCGAGGTTCTCGTCGACCCACTCGACGCCCGCCCGGTAGGAGCGCTCGAAGGCGTTGATGAGCGAGCCGTCGACGCCGCCGACGAACCCGACGGTCGACGAGTCCGGGTCGAGCGAGTTCCCCTCGTAGGAGAGTTCGCGGGTCGTCATCGTCCCCGCCAGCACGCCCGCCTGGAACGACATCTGGTGGTTCGCCCACGTGTACCCCGCGACGTTCGGCTGGTCGATGGAGTCGTTAATCAACATCCAGTTCTGGTCCGGGTACGCCTCGGCGTTCGTCTGGAGCGCCTGCGTGTGGTTGTAGCTGACCAGTACGACGAGGTCGTAGTCGGGGTTCGTGCTCTCGGCGAGTCGAGACTGAACCGTCTGGTAGTTCGACTGGTTCGTCTCCTCGACCTGCTGAATCTCGATGTCGTACTCCTCGGCCGCCGTCTGAAGCCCTTGCAGCGCGAGGTCGTTGAACGCTTGGTCGCCGAAGCCGGCCGGACTGGAGACGATTGCGACGTTCGTCGTCTCGCCCTCCGACCCGCCGCTTTCGGTCGTCTCGCCGGTGGTCTCCGAGTCGCCGCCGCCGTCATCCGCGGCGGTCGTCGTGGTGGTCTCGTCGTCCGACCCGCCCCCGAGACAGCCCGCGACCCCAGCTATCGCCGCGAGGCTGATTCCCGATTTGAGAACGTCGCGCCGCTCGATGCCGCGTCGTGTCTCCCGAGTCGTCTCGTCTGCCGCATCTCCGTTTCCAGTGTCCCTTGCTGCCATTGTGTTTCCTCAGACTCACTCAGTCCTGAGTAACATAAATAATTATTCGCTATTTTCGTATTGTGAACGGGTGAGAGGAAAGTGTGAGATATTCGTTTATCGCACGTCCGCTCGAAAACGGCCGGGTGCGACGAGGCGGGCGCACGACAAACGCAATTCGACCGTCACGTTCGACCTATTGTTTCCGTACCCGACTGGGCGGCGATTCACCGAATCGTCAATTTAGACCGGGAGATTAATGACAATCACACGCAAAAGTTCCGGAGATGACCTACGAGAACCTCGATTCCGACCTCATCAACGCACTCCTCGAAGACGGGCGACGCAGCCTTCGGAGCCTCGCCGAAGAGCTCGACGTGTCGGTGACGACCGTCTCGAACCACCTGCGAGACCTCGAAGACGAGGGCATCATCGAGGGCTACACGCCCCGCGTCGACTACGACGCGCTCGGCTACGACGTGACCGCGGTCATGCACCTCAAAGTCGAGGGCAGCGCCCTCGCGGAAGTCACCGAACTGCTCGCAGACGAACCGCAGATGGTCTCGGTGTACGAGGTCACCGGCGACTACGACGTGCTCGCGGTCGGGAAGTTCAAGAACACCGACGACATGAACCGCCAAATCAAGGCGCTGTTGAGCGAGGCACCGATTCGCGAGTCGAACACGAGCGTTGTCCTCAACGCGGTCTCCGAGAACGAGCAGTTCGACCTCGGGGACGACGACGCCTGAGTCGGTCGCTCACTCGACGCGGAACTCGAACCGCGCACCGCCCTCGGTGCCCTCCGTGACCCGCACCTCCCAGTCGTGTGCGGCCGCGACCTGCGAGACGATGTTCAGGCCGAAGCCGGTCCCCTGCGCCGACGTGGTGTAGCCCGCCTCGAACACGGTGTCGCGGTCCGCCGGGTCGATGCCCACACCGTCGTCTTCGACGTAGAACCCGCGGTCGGTCTCACCGACGGTGACGGCCACGCCGCCGTCGGACGGAGTCCGGCTGCCCGTCGAGCCGTGCTCGACGGCGTCACCAGACGCAGTCTGGTTGCCCGTGGAACCGTGTTCCACGGCGTTCCGAAACAGGTTTTCGAGGAGTTGTTGGAGTTGCTCGGGGTTGGCGTCGAGGACCAGTTCGGTCTCGACGGTGAGCGTGGCGTCGCCGGTCATCACGTTCCGCCAGCACGTCCGCGCGAGGTCGGACAGCGGGACCGATTGGATATCCATGGCGTCGTTTCCGTCGTGGGCGAGGACGAGCAGGTCGCTGATGAGGTCGTCCATGCGGTCCAGCGCCCGGCTGATATCGTCGATGTGGTCGCTGTCGCAGTCGTCTGCGAGCAGTTCGAGCCGACCCATCGCGACTTGCAGCGGGTTGCGGAGGTCGTGGCTCACGACGCTCGCAAACCGGTCGAGTCGCTCGTTTTGCTCGACGAGTTCGGCCTCCCGTTGCTTCTGCTCGCTGATGTCTCGAATCATCGCGACGAACAGGTCCTCGCCGTCGACGTTGAGCTCGATGAGATGCACTTCGGTCGGGAACGTCGTGCCGTCGCGGCGTTCGAGCGCACCTTCGAACCGGGTGGGTTCGTTCGGCGGCAGGCCGGCCCAGAACGACCGCGACCGCTCCGGGTCGGACGTGGGGTCGAGCTCCCAGACGGTCTTGCCGACGAGCTCCGCCTCGCTGTACCCCAACTCCTCGCACATCCGTTGGTTCACGTCTCGGATGCTGCCGTCATCGGTGTGGACGACGACGAGGTCTGGTGAGTGTTCGAACAGGGCTTCGAGCCGCGCGGTGTTCGACCGCAGGAGCTCCTCGTACGTCTTCCGCGGCGTGATGTCGTCCTGAAAGCCGACGAAGAAGTCGATTACGCCGTCGTCGTCGAACAGGGGCGCGATGCGCACGCGGTTCCAGAACTCGGTGCCGTCCTTGCGGTAGTTCAGTAGCTCGGTCGTCACGGCCTCGCGCTCGTCGACCGCCGCCCGCAGTTCAGCGACGGCGTCCTCGTCGGTCGCTTCGCCCTGCAAGAACCGACAGTTCCGCCCGAGGACCTCGTCGCGGCTGTACCCGGTGAGGGTGGTGAACTCGTCGTTGACGTAGACGATGGGGTTGTCGGTTTGGCTGGGGTCGGTGAGCACGATGCCGATTGGCGCTTCGTCCATCGCCCGCTCCCGACGCGACAGGCGCTCTTCGAGCGTGTCGCTGCGCGACGCCGTCCAGACGAGCGCCCCGTCGCTCGTGGACGTGAGCGTGTGCTCCACCTCGATGCGGTCGCCGTCCCCGCGGACGAGCGACGACCGGCCCGACCAGCGCCCCTCGCGGGCTTCGGACAGTATCGCGTCGCAGGTCGGTTGCAGTTCGTCGTCGGGGACGNGACGAGCGACGACCGGCCCGACCAGCGCCCCTCGCGGGCTTCGGACAGTATCGCGTCGCAGGTCGGTTGCAGTTCGTCGTCGGGGACGAACGACCCCCACCTGCGACCGACGAGGCCCTCGCGGTCGGAGCCCAACAGCGTCGCAGAGGCCGCGTTCGCGTACTCGACCGTCCCGTCTTCGTCGAGGATGCAGACGGCGTCGCGCGCGGTCTCGACGGCCGTGAGCCCCCATTCGAGCGCCCGCGAGGTTCGGGCGCGCTCGGCGGCGTTCTCGATGCGGGCGGCGAGGAGTTGGTGTCGGGCCGCGTCGTCGCGCCTGCGAAAGTGGTCGGTCGCGCCCGCCGAAATCGCCTCGTTCGCGACCTCGTCGTCGCTCTGTTCGGTAACGAGGATAAACGGTAGTTCGGGGAACTCGGCGCGGACGCGGTCCAGCACGTCGAGGCCGCCGAGGGCGGGCAGGTCGTAGTCGCAGACGACGCAGTCGAACGCCGCGTCACCGCCCCGAACCCGGTCGAGTGCGGCCCGCGGGTCCGACTCGGTATGGACCGTAAAGCGCTCGCGCTCGCGTTCCAAGCGCGCCGCGAAGTCGGAACCGCCGCCGACGTAGAGAACGGCGATAGACGCCGGTTTCGAGAGTGAACGCGGCGCGTCACGAGATGAGTCCATACGCGATGGTAGATAACGCCAAGAGAACATAATGGTGGTGCCGGGCGAAGCCGACGCAGCCGTGCGCGCCCGCGGTGTCCGCGACGCGAGAGCGGCCGAAGTCGGCGGACTGAGCGCCGAACGATGAAAAGCATACCGGGCGGTCTGTAACCAGAGCGCTTATAATTAGCAATCCGCTTTCAAACGGTGATGACAGACACCGACGAATCCGAACGCAGCACGCCATCTCGGCTCGCCCGCGCCCTCTTCGCGAGCGGCCTCGCGATTCTGGCGATTCGCAACCTGACCGACCTCGACGGCCGCATCGCCTACGCGGAGGCGAAAGGCGTCCCCGAGGCGGACCGACTCGTTCCCGCGGCGACCGGCCTGCTTCTCGGCGGGAGTCTCGGCGTCGGGTTCTGGAAGCTTCCCCGGCTCGCCTCCGCGAGCATCGCGGCGTTCTTCGCCGGCGTCACGCCGACGATGCACGACTTCTGGGCCGTCGACGACGACGCCCGCGACGAGGAGCTCACGTCGTTCCTCCAGAACCTGACGCTGTTCGGCGCGGCGCTGGCGTTCTTCAAGCGCGCTTCGGACGAATAACAGACCGGACGCAGCCGGTCCGTCTTTTTGTTACGTGTCCACGGCATACTCGTCGATGCGGTCTGGTCCGAACCGGAGCACGTACAGATACCACAGCCCGACGGCGGTCCAGCCGGCCGCGACGAGCGGCGAGTCATCGAACCACCGGTACGTCGCGAAGCCGAACGCGGAGAGGGCGAGGACCTGATAGAGTCGAACGTGGGCCGACACGGTCGCGGCTGATACCCGCCGCGAGCATAGTTCTTACTCACACCGGGGACGGACACCCCACCGTTTCCAGTATCTGGGTGCCGACAGCCGTCGGCCGCCGCGTCAGGACGACCCCGCGTCGTCGGCGTCGCCGTCGCCGTCGCCGTCGCCGTCGCGGTCGGCCGGGCGATGAAAGCAGATCGAACAGTCGAGCGCACCGTTGTCGTCCCGGACGGGACGGATATCGAGGCGGCTCACGAAGGGGTCGCCGTGGGCGTCGTAGTTGCGAATCTCGGTCGAAATCGACTCGCCGGCGTCGACGGCCCGCCGAACCTCGGCGACCGTCTCCGGGTCCGTCTCGGGCCCACAGAGGAACCGGTAGTTGCGCCCCGTCACCGACTCGGCGTCGTAGCCCGTGAGCGTCTCGAACGCCGCGTTGAGATAGACGATGGGGTTGTCGGGCCGCGAGGGGTCGATGGCGACGATGGCGACTTCGACGGCGTCGAGCACCCGGCCTTTCAGCTCGGCCTCCGCCCGCAGCGCGTCGACCTCGGTGAGCTCTTGGACGATGCAGACGTGGCCCCCGTCGTCCATCTGCGTCAGCACGAGGCGCTCGGGGACGGCTTCGCCGTCTTTGGTGATACCGGTCGAAAGCCCCCGCCACGACCCCTCCGATTCGAGCTGCGGGAGGATTTCGTCGTGGAAGCGTCGCGCCTCGTCGGCCGGGTAGAGGATGTCCCAGTGCTCGCCGATGAGTTCGGACCGGTCGCGGTTGTAGAGCGCGGCGTACGCCTCGTTGAGGTACTGGTAGACGCCGTCGTCGTCGATGATGCCGATTCCCTCCTCGGCAGATTCGATGGCGAGAAAACCGCGTCGCATGTGCGTCTCGGCCCAGTACTTCTCGACGAGGTTCGAGACCTTGTTCGCCAACACCGGGTACTCCTCGGGACCGCCCTTCTGGAGGTACTCGTCGACGCCGGCGGAGATGGCGCGGCTCGCAATCTCCTCGCTCCCCTTGCCGGTAAAGAGGACGAAGGGAATCTCGATGGACCGCTCGCGCGCCGCCGTCAGCAGTTCGAGCCCGTCCATCCCCGGCATGTCGTAGTCGCTCACGACGCAGTCGTACTCTCCGTCTGTGAGTTCGTCGAGCGCCGGCCCCGGCTCGGTGTACGTCTCCGTCTCGGCATCGTCGAGTTCGCGTTCGAGGAAGGTCGCGGACAGGTCCACCATCGCTTCGTCATCGTCGACCAGCAGAATTCGCATCGCACGCTGTCCCGTGCTGAACGGAGCGATGCCGTGGAGCGGAGACACGTCCATTACATCCGTGGAATCACGGCACAACGATAAAAACAGCTACGGCGGCGGCCGAACGCGGCGACGGCGGGCCACAGACCGCCCGCGACACCGGGACCCGAGGGAATAGACACCTGTATAGAATATATATTACTAGATGATGTGGGCGGCAAGAAATTATATGCGATGTGGGACAGTTGACACTCACATATGGAAGTGGTCAGAAACGTCCGAGAACTCACGGCGGTTCTCGAACAGCTGACGGAGACGACGGGCGCGGTTTCCGGGGTTGAACTGGCGAGCGGAGGCGATTCGACTGCGGCGGGTGTCTCGGCCTCCGTCACCGTCGAGTACGACCTCGCATCCGAGTGCGGGGTGGACCCGAACCGACTCCGGGTGTCGTCGCCCGCGGCGGCGGTTACCGACGGCCTGCTTCGACTCGAACTCGACGTGACGCTCGCGCCCCCGGGGAGCGGAGCCGCCGAACCGGAACCGGAACCGGAACCGGTGTCGTCCGGACGCGCCGGCGAGGACGACCCCGAACCGACCGCGTCGCCGGTCGCCCGAACCGACGGCTCCGGGACGCGCAACTCGTCGGTCGACCCACCCGTCACCCCCGGCGCGTCGCCGCCGACGATGGAGTCCGCGGTCCCGACGGTGAGAGACGACACGCCGGGGCACGACCGGACCGCAGCGGAATCGGCGGGCGACGCCGTCGAGGCTGACGCGGGGGCGGACGCCGACGCCAGCCGAAAGACGGAGACGGAGACGGACGCCGACGCCGACGCGGGCGCGAAGACGGAACACGATACGGTACCGGCCCATCACGACCCGGTTCGGCTTCGGGAGGCCTACGAGGCCTGCGGGACGTTCAAGGAGATGACCGACGCCCTCGGCGTCGACGTGACCCCACAGACCGTCCGCAACCAGATGATTCAACGCGGGATTCACGAACCGGATAGCTACGGCCCGTCGTCCGAACGGGCGTCTTCGAGCGGAACGAGCAACGGCGAGGACGAGGCGCGGAACTCGGAGCCGGGCGTCGCCGACGCGGAGGACACGACCGAGTCCGAACCGGCTCCCGAATCGGAATCGAACGCGGCCCCGGACGCCGACGCGGACGCCGAGTCGGTCGCGTGCGACGCCGAGGAGACGAGCGAGGCGACCGAGGAGCCGCCGACCGCGACCGACCTCCCGTCGCTTCCCGCGTCGCTGTCCTCGCTCGACTGCTCGACGGCGGACGTGTGTGCGGCCGTCGCGGGTGCGAAGACGCTGTACGAAGTCGAGCGTCGCCTCGGACTCGACCGCGCCGAGGTCCGCGAGGCGCTGACCGCGCTCGATCTCCTCGACCTCGTCACCGGGCGGATGGCCCGGCGCGACGCGTCGGCGGCGAGTCCCGCCGACGTTCGAACCCGAGTGTGCGCCGCGCTCGATGGGGACGCCGAGTGACTCGGCCGGACGTGCACCGGCGCGACGAGAGACGCCGATAGAGACGCCCTTCCACCCCGAGCGCCGACCAAACGTTTTTGATTTCAAAGTATAATCGATTTCTTATATTTACTGCGTATTCGGCCGTAGTGTCCGCCACAACTCGGCCGGAAACGCGCTCACCGATGTCAGTGAGTGCACCCGGGAGACACGTCCGGCCGGGCCAGCCAGAACGTTCGACAGCCGGCCGCGTGCCGCCCGGACCCACCAGCATGCGATGCGAACGGTACGCGACTCGAACAACGCGAAACACGACACGCACGGACAGCTTGTGTGACCGATACGGCCTGCGAGAGCGTCCATCTCCCGCCGCTGTTCCAGCGGTCGTCACGGAACATCTCCGTCCGTCTTCGCGGGTCTCCACGGTCAAGTGGCGGAATGACGGGGTTCTGAGAATGAAGCCCAGCATCGTTGACCGCCCGCCGACGGCGCGACACCCTACACTCGACGCCGGGCGTCTCTTGGGGGTTCTCGGGCGAGCGCCGGCATCTGCACCATCTGGTTCAGTTGGTCGCCGGCTACCGCTTCGAATAGCCCACTATATCTGATATATTCGGGCAATCATCAGATTTGAGTAATTCCGTTTTCGCACGCGACACCACGACCGGTTTTCAGACGTACTATAACGTTTTACTGGTGTTAGATCTCACGGCCGCGACGCTCCCCACCGGTGCGGCGGGCGTCGCGGCTGAGGCGGACGCGAGCGCGCTCGATTCGAGCGTCCAGTCGGCGGCGAACGCGTCCGCCTCGCCGGACGTGACCGCCGCCTTCGCGACGGCCACGGGGCTACGTCGAGAACGACGAACGTCGCCATCGCGGCGCTCCTGTTCGGGGTCGGACGCCGAGTACGGCGCGAGAACTGAACGAACACGGGCCCTCGAGGGCCTGTGTCGAATCTTTATCCGTGTGGGCGTCTAGCAGGGAGGTATGAACGGCCCGGACACCGCGGACGAAACGAGCTTCTATTTCGACTACGAGCTACAGGTCGATGCGACCCGCGACGCCGTAGCGAAGCTCGCTCGTGAGGTCCTCCAGTACGAGTGGGCCGACTACCTCCGCGCGTCGCCCCCGGGGGGCACCCACGCGTGGCACGCCCTCGACTCTGGCAAGCCGTGGGGTCGCGTCACGCCCGCGGCGTGGGACCGCGGCCGCGACCGCGGCTACGACCTCCACTTCGAGCACTACCCGACGCCGCGCGCCCTCCAGCGCGGGCAGTTCCGGCTCGAACTCCACCTCGAAGACGGTATCCACGGCGACGCCGACTTCTCGGGCGACTCGCCGTACGCGGCGCTCCGTGACCGACTCGTCGCGGCGCTCGACGAGGCGCGCGACGAACACGACGACCTCCCGACCGGCGAGTTCGGTACCGGGCGGACGCTCTGGCGGGTCGACTCGCAGTTCCTCGCGGGCGACACCGTCGCCTACTACGAGGCGCTCCGCGAGGCGCTGTCGGCCCACGAGCCGTTCGTCGACGCCGTGGCGGCCGTCCTCGACGACGAACTCCCGGAGCGCGACCCGTTCGACGGAGAGTAGCGCGCCGGGGAGAACCGCCGAGGCGCGGTGCGAGTCGAGTCATGCGAGTCCCGTCCGCGAGTGGTGACGCTCCCGATAGCGGCGCGTCTGACGCTCCCGACTGCCGTCATCATCCGACTACGAGTCCGTCAGAGTGACGCGTATCGGTGAGAAGGCGACCGCATCAGAAAGTGCACAATCAACCCGACAATACCACTATATAGCTACATTTGGATACTAGATTCCGGTAGTTGCGAAAGAATTATACTATCCACCGCCCGTTAGTGAAACGATGACGCAAGCACTCGAGGTCGCCCCGCACGTAATCACGGAGGGGTCGACCATCCGGCATTCGACGCTGTGTACGGAACAGACGGTGGTGGAGATCGAAGACGAGACCGTCCGGACGATGTACGACGACGAGGAGTTCGTCTACCCGCGAGAACAGCTCGCGGTCGACCTCTCGGTCGGCCGGTTCGAAGTCGTCTCCTGACCCCGCGTTCGGGACGGCACGGGCCGCCGTCTCGCCTTCCGTCGTCGCTCACGGTTACCGTACCCGCATCTTCTCGGCCCGCTTGTGGTCCCCGTCTTCATCGCGCTCGCCGGACTCGCTTCTCGCCGGACGCTCGCAGAGCGTCCGCGCCGACACGCGCCTGAAACACAGACAGTTCGACTGCCAGTACTATTTTTACCGCCCACGGGAATCTCCGGGCGTGTCCTCCGCAGACCCTCCGCGCTCGCCGGGTACACTCGCCGTGAGCGCTAAGGAAACCGGTCAGTCGCTGTACGAACGGGCGTACAACACCCTGCTGACGGGCGTGGCGATTATGATTCCCATCGTCATTACGCTGTACGTCCTGCGCGTCGGTATCGACTTCGTCAGAAACGCCCTCGAACCGTTCATCGAACTCCTGCGCTGGGCGGGCGTCATCAGCCGCTTCGAGAGCGTCGAGTTCATCAGCCTCCTCATCGACCTCGGCGTCTACTCGTTCGTCGTCGACTTCTTCACCGAGTTGGTCGCGCTGTTGGTCCTCTTCGCAATCGTCGCAGTCGTGGGAACCGTCGGTCGTAACCAGTACGGCGAGAAAATCATCGGCGTGTTCGACCTCGTAATCTCGTCGATTCCGGGCGTCGGCACGGTGTACAAGAGCTTCCGCCGCATGGGTGACGTGGTTCTCGACGAGGGGGCAGACGAGTTCCAGGACGTGAAACTCGTCCAGTGTTTCGACGACGACGTGTACGTGCTGGGCTTCCAGACGGGGGGGTCGCCAGCGACCATCGAACAGTCGACCGGCCACAAGGAGATGGTCTCGATGTTCCTCCCGCTCGCACCGAACCCCGTCACCGGCGGCTTGCTCACCTACATCCCCGCCGACGACGTGTACGACATCGACATGACCGTCGAGGAGGGCATCCGGAGCATCCTCACGAGCGGCGTCGCCACCGACGAGGACGAGGACGCCCTCGGCGTGAACATGTCCGAACTCCGCGGCACCGAACGGTTACAGGACATCCGCGAGTCGATGATTACGACCGACGAGAAGCGAGACGACGACTGACCGCAGCGCAGTCGGACGGAGGCGAGTCGCGTTTCCGAGGTCGGCTCCGGGCGGTTTGCCGCCTGCTGCCTCCGAACTCGCTCGACGGGATACCGAGGAGGTCGGTCGGCCAACTGACGACCGCGCAGACGACCATCACGCCGACCGCGGCCAGATAGCCCCGACGGTGACCGCGTCGAGCACGAAGTCGAGAGCGACGAAGCCCGAGCGGATGACGGCACCGCTGACGGCCGCCGCGACGGCCAACAGATGCCCGAAAAAAGCGCGCTCGCGGGCGACTTCGGAGACCAGAATGTGGCCAGAGGCCCCGGTAGTGGTGGTGGGTCTACGGAAGGAACACCGAGGCCCAGCTATCCTGACCAGATAGATATCTGTTAGGTGAGCCTAAATACGTATCGGAAATTGTGTATATTCGACGTTCACGCCGCCACGAGCGCCGAAAACGGCGTTTCAGTCACGGTGGCGCACGCCGAAACTGAAAACCGCGTCCGGACCGAGCGCACCGCAGGCGTCGAAACCGCGGAGCCGACACGGCCTGCGCCGACCGAGGTATTTTTTATTGACACGTCCGATACCGGAGGTATGGTCCCCCAGTCACCGACGGGCATCGAACCGATTCCGAGTATCGAAGGCCGCCCCGTGTACACCGCCTCGGGCGAGCGATTGGGCGAGGCCGTCGACCTCTGTGTCGACCTCGACGCCGACCGCGTGACCGCGCTTCTCGTCTCCGTCGAAGACCCCCCGGAGGGGTTGGAAGTCGGTCCGCGCGGCGTCCGAGTGCCGTTCAAGTGGATACGGGGGATGGCCGACATCGTCGTCCTGACGGGTGACCCGGCGCTCGAAGCCGCCGACTGACCGCGGCGACTTCGCTCTCGACTGGCCGCTCCGTCGGACAACGTTGATATACTCCGAACGACGACCGTACGGTGGGCAGTCGAGTGAGTCAGGATGTGGACAGCACGATTGCCCAATCACGCCTATCCGTCCCGCCCGGTTGCCTCTGACGGGCGGTCGATGGTCCGGCGATTCGACCGCGGGCTGTGAGCACGCAGCCCGCGGGGACGCCGCGAGGCGGTCGCGGAAAACTGTTGTAGATACGTTGATACGAGTGGACCGAGTAGGCGGCGTATGAGTCTCTACGAGTCGATTCATCAGTTCGTCGGCGAGCGCGAGACGCTCCGGTCGGTGAGCCACTACGAGGAGATGACGGTGCTCCTGACCGAGACGCGACTCGTCCAGATTCGACACGACGGCGAGCAGGCGAACCCCGAGGAGGTCCGGGAGGTACGGACGATACAGCTCAATCGCCCCGTCTTCGCCGGCTGTTCCGTCGAACTCGAACCGGAGCGGACCATCGTCGGCTTCCACGACAGCACCGGCGAGACGGTTCGACTGGTCACGCTTCCCGCCCGCGACTTCGAGTTCGCGGCGACGTTTTCGGCCGTCGTCGGAGACGCCGAAGTCGGCGCACCGCTCGCCGGGGACTGATTCGAGCGACGCGACGAGACGGGAGGAGTGAGGAGAATGACGACGACATCCGATTTAGTGACAACCTATTTATGTTAAGGCGATGAACGGTCAGGTGACGTGGAACACAGTCGCTGTGCCTACGAGCACGTCTTCGACGCCGCCGACGAGACGGGTGCCGACGAGTCGTCGTCGGTGTGGCGGTGTCCGCATCCCGCGAGCGACGGCTCCGCCCGCTGTCTGTTCCACCGCCCCGTCGAAGAAACGCGACCCGCGGCCGTCACCGAGGCGCTCCGCGAGGCGGTCACCGACGACGGGCGACCCTCGGCGTTCGTCGGCGCGACGTTCGAACGCATCGACCTCGCGGGGGTGACGCTCCCGTCCGACGCGCCGCTGGACTTCCGCGGCGCGATGGTGAAATCGGATATCGACCTCCGGGATGCGACGCTCGACGGCGCGCTCCGACTCGACCGCGTCTCGGTCGGCGGCGCGGTGTGCATGCAGCGCTTCGACGCCACCGGGGCGGTCACCTGTCGCCACCTGCAAGTCGGTGACCGCTGGGTGCTCTGCGAGGCCGAGCTGGGCGAGCGCTTCGACGCGACCGGCTTCAGTGCGGGGTCCGTCGTGGCGACCGAGGCGCGCTTCGAGGGCGGAGCGACGTTCAGGAAAGGCGTCGTCGACGACGACGTGTCGCTCGCGAAATCGAGGTTCGGCGGGCCGGCGTGGTTCTCCCACACTCGACTGGGCGGCCGCCTCGACCTCGGAAACGCCGCGTGCGACCACCGGCTCTCGCTGGCGCACTGCCGCGTCCGCGGGGGCGTCGTGGCCGCGTCGGCGACCGTCGAGGGCGGACTCTCGCTCGAACACGTCGTCGTCGACGGCGAACTCAACGCGACTCGGCTCACGGTTGGCGGCGGTATCGACGCGACGACCGCCGCCTTCGGCGGCCGGGTCGACTGCGCGGGGCTGACCGCCCGCGACGGCCCCGTCGACTTCACGCACAGCGCGTTCGACGGGCCGGTCTACTTCGACAACGCGACCGTCGAAGGCCGAGCGCTCCGCTTCCGGAACGCTCGGTTCGAGTCGGGACCGGCGTCGTTCGTCCACGCGACCGTCGACGGGGAGTTCGACCTCTCCGACGCGGTCTGTTCGGCCGGCTCGCCCGTTCGACTGGTCGAAACCACGGTCGACGGGAGCGTCGTCTGCGACCACGCGCGCTTCGGTGACGAGCTGTTCTGCTCCGGCGTCCGCGTCGGACGCGACGTTGACTTCTCCGACTGTACCGTCGGGACGCTCACGTTCGGCGTCGAAATCGAGGGGCGACTGGATTTCGCGTACACGCACGTGACCGACGCCGCGGCCTTCGGTGACACCGTCGTCCACGGACCCGCCCGATTCACGAGCGCCCGGTTCGACGCGGACCCCTCGCTCACCGAGGCGGCCCTCGGCGACACGGTCGCGGCCTACGACATCTCCGTCGAGCCCGCCGGCGGCTCGTGACGTGAGTCGGGCCGGGGCGAGTCGAGTCGAACGCCCGGCCGCGGTTCGACCCGAGTCCGGCGAACATTATATGTCGCGCGGGGGAATGGTCTGAGGTATGTCGAGTGACGGGCAGAACACCCTCATCGCCCTCTACCGACGGTACGTCGACGCCGACCCCGACGAGACGACCGTCTACGCGGGCTTCGCACTGTTCTTTACGGCTATCGGACTGCTCGCCGTCGCGCTCGCGGCGGTCGTGTGGAGCGGCGGCATCCCGCCCGAGAACATCTTCAAGTACGAACTCCGCGAGGTCGCGGGCGTCACCGGTGCGCTCGGGATTCCCCTCCTCCTCGCCTCGGTCGTGGTCTTGCTCCCCTCGCAGTACCGGTTTCCGAAGCTCCTCGCGGGCGCGGGACTGCTCGTCTGTGCGGTCGCCGTCGTCCAGTTCGTCGGCGCGTATCCCCACAACTGGAACGTCGCCGCGAACGCCGACCGGAGCGGCCGCATCGTCGGTATCTACTCGCTCGGCGCGGTGGCGGTCGTCGCCGCGAGCGGCACGTCGCTCGTCGGCTTCCAACTCGCCCGCGCGAGGACGAGCGCCCCCGCCGCGGCCGGGAGCGACGCGGAAGCCGACGCGACCGACGAGGAAGACGAGGAGGCCGTCTCCGCGCAGGTTCGCCGCGACATGGACGAGGCGCTGTCGAACACCGAACTGTCGTGGGGCGGCGTCCGCAAGACCGAGACCACCCGCCTGAAGCTCGACACCTCCGCCGTCGACGACGCGGACCGCGCGAGCTTCGAGAACGCGAAGGCGACCGAGACGCGCGGTGGCGGCGTCGACGACGCGGTCGCGGGGCTTCAAGGGCTTCGCGGCGGGAAGAAGGACACGGCGGTCGGTGACAGCACGGACGACCAGACCGCCGCGCTGGCCGAGTTACGGAAACAACAGCAGGCGGAGGCCGAACGCGAGGACGCCGAGGGGCTGGTCGACCGGATTCGCGGGCTGTTCTCCTGAGCCGTCGCGGGCCGGCGGGCGGGGACTGACGCGGCGTCGGTCAGGGAGTGACGCGACGGTGGTTCGGCGTCGGTCCCGGCCGAACCGAATCGCAAACGCGCATACAGATTTATGCGACAGCCCTACGACGCGTGAGGTATGGCGAAAGGCCTTGACGTAGGAACCATGAACATCCTGTCCGCGAGTCAGGATGGGAGTGAGACCGTATTTGTCCAGCAGCGCAACTCGTTCGTCGAAATCGACTACAGCGACATGGCGGAGCAGATGCTCTCGCGCAGCGACGTGCTCCACATCCGCAAGGACGACAAGGTGTACGTCGTCGGCGACGACGCGCTCAACTTCGCGAACATCTTCGGCAAGGAGACGCGACGGCCGATGCAACACGGCATCCTCTCCAGCGAGGAGTCCTCCGCGATTCCGATGATCAAGCTCATCATCGAGCAGGTCGTCGGCTCGCCCTCCCGGCCGAACGAGCGCCTGTTCTATTCGAGTCCGGCGGACCCCATCGACTCGGACCTCTCGACGCTGTATCACGACAAGACGCTCGAATCGATGCTCGGCGACATGGGCTACGACCCCGAACCCATCAACGAGGGGATGGCGGTCATTTACAGCGAACTCGCCGACAACAACTTCACCGGCCTCGGCGTCTCGTTCGGCGCGGGCATGACGAACATCTGCCTGGCGTACTACGCGGTGCCGGTCATGCAGTTCTCCATCGCCCGCGGCGGCGACTGGATCGACCAGCAGACCGCCCAGGCCACCGGGACGGCCGTCGACAAGGTCACGTCCATCAAGGAAGACGACTTCCAGCTCGACTTCCGCACGGACGTCGGCGGCGTCGAGGGCGCGCTGTCGATTTACTACGAGAACCTCCTCGACTACGTCATCGAGAACATCGAGCGCGAGGTCGACGAGGAAGACATCGAGGAGGGCCTCGACGTGCCCGTCGTCGTCACCGGCGGCACCTCCAGCCCCGAGGGCTTCGAGGAGCTGTTCGAACACCACCTCGAAGACTCGACGATTCCGTTCTCGGTCAACGAGGTCCGGAGCATCGACCGCCCCCTGTACAGCGTCGCCCGCGGGTCGCTCGTCGCCGCCCGCTCCGAAGAGGAATCCGACGGGAGCGCCTCCGACCCCGAACCGGAAGCTGAAGCCGCGCCGGAATCGAACTGAGCGCCGGCCCGAGCTGACACACCGGCCGGACAGTACGTCACGACCGAGGTCGACGCGCCGCCGGCGACGCGCAAGCGCGCGTCACTCGTCGCCCGCGCGGTCAGCGCGGTCCCCGCGGTCGCCGTCCTCCCCGTTTTTCAGTTGCGAGTCACTGGGCTCGCGGTCGGTGGCTTCGTCGTCGCCCTCGTCGTCACCGGCAGCAGCCACGTCTTCAGTCGTGTCGCCGCACCCGTGTTCGGCTTCGGCGTCGTCCGCCGTGTCGGTCGCATCGTCCGCCGGGGGCGTCTCATCGTCCTCCGCGCCGGCCCCGTTGCGCTCGGCTTCGACCGCGGTGTCGCCGTCGGTTGCCTCGCCGCTGTCGGCTCCGCCGGTACCGCCCGCGCCGTCGTCCCGCTCGCGCGCCTCGCGGAGCGCCCGCTCGTGGAAGCGAGCGATGGCGTCGTCCCACGACTCTCGGCTCGGCGCGTCGCGCTCGTGGACGGTCTCGACGCCGACGAAGCCGCAGCGCTCGCAGTAGCGCGCCGCGCGACCGTCGAACGAGAGCGTCGAGAGTGGCTGTGAACACCGCGGACAAGTCATGCAGTTTGCCGACGATTCTCGCCCGGGTCGTATAGAACTACCCCGTCCCCGGCGGCGCGTTCGACTCGGTGTGGCAGGTAACTAACAGAAGATTCACCACTGATGACGTGTCAAAGAGAGACGATGAAGGTCCTTTGCTTCGGAATGGGACAAGCGGGTGGGAACGTCCTCGACGCCCTCCTCCGGTACGAACAGCGCACGAACGCCGATTACGTCGTCGACGCGGTCGCGTACAACACCGCGTCGGCGGACCTCCGCGGCCTCGACCTCGTTCCCGAGGAAAACCGCATTCTCTTCGGCGCGGACGAGGTGAGCGGTCACGGCGTCGGCGCGGACAACGAACTCGCCGCCGAACTCGCCGAGCGCGACAGCCGACAGCTTCTGCGGGGCACCGACGGCGCGCCGACCTCCACGGCCGACGCGTTTCTCATCTTCGCGGGTCTCGGCGGCGGGACGGGCAGCGGCGCGGCCCCCGTGCTCGCAAAGCATCTCAACCGCATCTACGAACAGCCCATCTACGGCGTCGGCATCCTCCCCGCCGCCGACGAGGGCGCGCTGTACTCGCGCAACGCCGCGCGGTCGCTCAGGGCGTTCGTAGACGTGACCGACCACGTCTTCGCGTTCGACAACGGGGCGTGGGCCGAAAGCGGCGAGGACGTCGCACAGGCCCACGACACGATGAACGAGGAGCTCGTGCGACGCCTCGGCATCCTCTTCGCCTCGGGCGAAGTGGCCGAGTCGGGGACGGTCGCCGAGAGCGTCGTCGACTCTTCGGAGGTCATCAACACCCTCCGCGGCGGCGGCATCTCGACGATCGGCTACGCGGCGAGCGAACTCCCCGAGAGCGACGGCGGCGGCGGGTTCAGCATCAAGGGGCTCTTGGGCGGGGATTCGTCGTCGACGGACGAACTCGACTCCATCAACCGCATCACGACCCAGACGCGGAAGGCGGTGCTCGGACAGCTCACCCTCCCGTGCGACGTCGACTCCGCCTCCCGCGGGCTGGTCGTCGTCAGCGGCCCGCCCGAGTGGCTCAACCGGAAGGCCGTCGAGCGGAGTCGGACGTGGGTCGAAGAACAGACCGGGAGCATGGAGGTCCGCGGGGGCGACTACCCGCTGTCGGAGTCGAACCACGTCGGCGTGCTCGTCCTCCTCGGCGACGTGTCGCGGAGCGACCGCGTGGCCGAGATTCGGTCGACCGCCGTCGAGGCCGAGCAGAACCGCCGCGAACGGAGCGCGAGCGACGCCGCCGACCGCGAGGACGGAACGGAGGCCGTCGTCGACGACCGCCTCGACTCGCTGTTCTGACCCGACCGCCTCGACGATAGCCCCCGCCGGTCCCGCGGTCCGACGCCGAGTGCGACCGCCGTCGGCGTCCGGCGTGGACTCGGGTCGGAGAAACTGTCAAATACCCTCTCGACGAACAGTCGAATGCGTGTCCGAGACTAGCATAGCGGCGACGCCGCGCATTCTCGCCTACGGCCCACAGCCCGAGGGGTTGGGGGCGAGAGAGCGCGACGTGAACGTCGAGTTCGTAGGGTCGAGTCGGGAGTTGTTCGAGCGATTGACCGAGAGACCGGTGCATCTGGTTATCTGCCTCCACGCCCCGCCGGCGTTCGAGGGCATCGAAGCGGTCAAAGGTATCCGTCGGTTCGACGCGACAGTGCCGGTGGTGCTGGCGTCGCGGGTCCAAAACACGATGCTCAGCCTGCAAGCGATACAGTCGCAGGTCACCTGGAGCGTCGGCCTCGCGGGCGACGAGTCCGTCGAGGAGGCGCTGTCCGACCTCGTCGTCGACGCGAGCGAGTGGTTAGAGAAGCAGGCAGCGTAGCGAACCCCAGTCCGGCGAACCGCGGTCAGTCGTCGGTCGTCGGGAACTCGAAGGGACGCCGCGAACGCACTCCCACAGGAGCTCTTCGACGCGGTCGACGTGAGCGGTGGCCCGGTCGAAGGTGTCGTTAATACGATGGGTGGAAGAAGATTCCGCCGTATCGGGGGCTACGCCACCGAGTGCCATGGCCGTTTCATCGTGTATAACACTATTACATCTATTACACCAATCCCAATACTGTCCTCTGGGCTGACAATCAGAATGATTTATATATCCGAAGTGGTTGTACTCAATTGGATGCAACACCGTACAGAGTAACCCCTCGGACGCATCCACATGACCGAACTCATCCCCCCTTCCCCCCTTCCCCATTAGGTTCGGTCACCCCTTTACGGGGCGCGACTACTGACTCTCTCCAGCGACTGTGCTGTTGTGTCTCTCCAGAGAGCGTCGGTGACGTCGAACGGACGGGCGCGAACGAGGTGCTTCGAATCCACGGAAGCCGTCCCGGATAGCTGTCATATGAATCACTCGGACGGGTCGGGTCGAGCCCGCCGCCACCGCCGGCGTCGGTCGACACCAAACCGGCCGGTTTGCCACAGAGTAAGCAGAGACGAGAGGGGGTGCCGACTCGCGGTGGTCGTGCGAGATATCCGAACCGCCGCCGAACGGGAGAACACGGGTGAGAGGGCGAATTGCGGAGTATAGTAGTGTTTTAAATAGACAATACTATCGAAGAACTGGAGTCAAGTCAAGAATATCGAGATGAAGTTTTTATCTTCCGATATTCACGACACTATTCGATTCGTATGGCCATAATAGAATGTAATCTACCATTCTAATTAGAATACAAGTATTTAGATTAAGTAAATAAACTCCATGTGTTGTGGGATTAACCACGTTAGTGTATTTTTCTCACATATCTGATGGGACTGAACAAGCGTTCGCTCCGGACACGGCATCCCAGTCGACGCCGCGGGCGACGTACCTACTTGCCGTACCTGATGCCGTCTTCGACCAGTCTGAGGTTCCGTTCGCGGTCGATGTGGGGTTTCAGCCAGTCGTACTCCTCGATTTGGAGAATGAGGTCCGCTTGGAGGTTCCGCCACGCGATGGCGTAGATGGGCGACTGCCCCCACGCGCGGAGTTCGGGGATGAACTCGTCGTAGCGCTCATAGTGGCCTTCCAGCCGTTCGAGCGCGTCGACGACGTAGCCGGCGGCCTCGGATTCCGTGTCGGCGCCCTCGATTGCGCGGTTCAGTCGCGTTTCGAGTCCCTCGACGGCGCGCTGCATGTCCTGTGCCGCCGTGCCGTCCGCCTCCGGCAGCGAGTCGATGATGGGCTTCGGAACGCCGAGCGAGAGTGGTTCGATAGCCATACCTCGAACTGGGCGGCAAAGCGGCAAAAAGGCGGCGACGGTCGCAGCACAGCGCGGTGACTCCCGACGCCACGGCCCCGTCGGCAACGCGGGGCTGAGCGGCGTTGCCACTCCGCGCGAGGAACAGCGCGCCGGGGTGCCTCCGAAGGCCGTCCCGACCTTCGGTTGCGGCGCGTCGCTCCCTGTTAGGCGTTCGCCTCGTCGGTCCGCGCCCTGAGTTCGGACTCGACGAGCGCGTCGAAGTCGACGCCGTCGGCTCGGTACTGGTCGCGGTTGTCGAGGACGACCAGCCCCTTGTCGGTGATTTCGTACAGCCCGGAGTTCGGCGCGGGCCCGACTCGCGCCAACAGGCCGTAGTCCGCGAGAATCGGCAGTCGCGTGTTGATGTACGAGCGGTTCTTATCGAGGATATACGAGAGGTTCACGGCGGTGTTTCGCCTCCGATCTGAAAGCGCTTCGAGGATGTCGAAGTCAGTTGGGACGGCCAACTTCATACACGGTTGTTCGTAGCCGCTGTTAAATAAACAACTTATGTGGGAGGGCGTCCGGTCAGGTTCGCGCGGCGAGGAACAACAACGCGGCGGTCTCGGGTCGAGTTACCGGTGGTCGAGCGCGTCGCGCGCGAGGCGTAAATCCTCGAGAATTCGCGTGTGTCGGTCGATTGCGTCGTCGATGTGACGCGCCGTCACCTCCGCGTCGAAACCGGCGTCACCGTGGTACTGCGACTGCAACAGATGCGATTCTAAGGCCCGCGAGGTCGAATCGCTCGCCGCCAACAGCGCATGGGTAATCATCCAGTCTACCGCCCCCTCATCGGGGAGCTCGTCGAACTCCGGTCGTTCTCCCTCCTGTCGTTCTGCCATCATTGCCCACCTTGTGCCGTGATGCTACTTAAAGTTGTAGTGGCATGATATTTCCGCCATAGACCGGTGCATAGAAAACCGAGTAACGGCCCATTTAGCGGCGTTCAAAGGCTGATTAACCATCAGAATAAAAATATCAGGAAAGTGTGGTTTTTGAGAATCGCCTCGGCGTGTCAGACGGTTTTGGGTCCGGTCGGGTCGAGTTCGGTCGAGTCGGAGACCGCTCGCCCAAACCGGGGCCGAATTACCGCTCTTCGACGTGGCGGATTTCGACGCCGATGCCGCGCGTGGACTCGACCAGTTCGCGGCCGCCCATCTCCGCGCGACCGATGGCGAACGCCTTCGGCCCCTCGACGACGACCTCGTCGCCCGGGCGGATGTCCGCGTCGGCGTCCACGACGCCCGGCGCGAGGACCGACCCGTGCGGGACGAACCCGTCGATTTCGACCGTCTTCGTCGGCGCGTCGCTGTCGCGCCACACCCTCGCACCTTCGAGCGTAAAGGAGAGCACGCCGTACTGCGGGACCATCGTCGCCAACTGCACGCCCGCGTCGTTCCACACCTGAAGTTTAGGGTACCGACTCGTCATCTCCAACGCCACGTCCGAAAAGAGCGCGTCGCCCGCGTCCGGACCGAGTTGGTAGTCCGCGAGGGCCTTCACGACGTTGTGCTCGCGCTCCTCGCGGGTGAACTTGGGTTCGCCGTCGAGCGTCCGCATCAGGTTGCCGATGGACTCCGTCGTCGTCGGGTGTTCGGAAACGGTGAACTCCACGTCGAGGTCTAAGTCGCCGGCGACGCGCTCGACGATGTCCGTGTACGCGCCCGGCGGGACGTGCGCGATGATTCGCGGGTAGTCGTTGCGCTCCAGATAGCGCCGGAGCACCTCGGCGACGAACGACTTCTCGTCTTCCGACCAGTCGCCCGTGACGACCGAGTCGTAGTGCTGGGCGGGGTAGGTGAGTTCGAGTTCCTGCGGGACGACGCCGATGGGCGAGGTCATCGACACCATGTGCGCGCGGTACTGGACGGCCTCCTGGAACTGTCGGTGGCTCTGTGACTCGCTGTAGGGCTTTTTGGCCGAACACGGCAGGAGCACGAGCGGGTTGTCGAAGCGGTTGCGGTAGCGCTTGGTCACGCGGTCAGCGAACCGCTGAATCTCCACGCGGTCGATTGACTCCTCGGACGCCGCGGTGAGTTCCGAGTCGCGGATGACGGGAACCCGCTGTTCCATGAAGCTGTACTGCTGGTCGAACCGGCGGAACAGGGCGGTCAGCCACTGGTCGTGGCGCGCCTGTCCCTCCACGTAGTCCCGGAGCCGACCGTCGCGAACGCGGCGGCGGACCCGCGCGAGCTCGGCGCGCAGGGCGTTGGCGTTGTGGTCGGCCGCGTCGGCGCGGGTGAACTCGGAGGCCGGTTTGCGGCAGGCCTCGCAGGCGCAGGGGAGTTCGTCGAGGTCTTCGAGGAAGTACTCGCCGTCGCTCGTGAGGTAGAAGCCCTCCAGTCCGCGGGCGCGGGCGAGTGTCTCGTCGACGAGGTCGACGCCGACGTAGACGAGAAGCGAGACGTTCCGGGGCGTGGCGACGCCCGAGAGCATGAGGGCCGTGTCGGCGGGGAGGTTCTCCTTCGCCTCGATGACGTTGTCGCGGAAGGCGCGCGCGTGGCCGTCGAAGCCCTGCGCGTCGGAGAGGATGTAGGCGTCAGCGCCGAAATCGTCGGCCGTGTCGGCGGTGACGACGGCGGCCGAGGGGAAGTCCACGTCGGGGTAGGCCACCGAAAACGACTCGCGCACCTCGTCGGCGCTCCCGGCGGGGAGCGAGCGGTGGGGGAGCACGGTCAGCGCGTCGTCGGAGCCGTCGGGGAGTTCGCGCTCGGCCGCCCAGAGACTGCCGGCGTCCGCGAGCACGTCGTCCACGACCGCCGGCGTCGTCACCGAGTCGGAGAGCCGCAACTCCCCGATTCGGGCGGCGCCGTCGCGGGCGTGAACCTCGAAGTAGTCGGTCATACCCGCTTTCGGCCCCCGACAGGCAATTAACTTGTCTTCTGCGGGCGCGCCGAGTCGGACGGGACGCCGGGCGTCTTCGTACACGGCGAGTCACGCGAAAAACAGCGGAGGGGAAGGGAGTTATTCGCTCGACCGACCGTCTTCGACTTCGATGCGCTGGGGGTCTTCCGTTCGCGTGTCGGCGTCGTCACCGCCGCCTAAGAGGGACGACTGCAGGTTCTTCGCGAACGACTCGACCTGGTTTCGGAGCGTCTTGACCTCCGCCTCGAACTCCTCGACGGAGCGCTCGACGTAGTGGACTCGCTGAATCGGAATCCGGCGGACGACGTCGTTGCCGCCGGCGTCCTCGTCGAGTTTGACGATCCAGTGGTCCTGAAAGTAGGCGATGTTCTCGTTTTCGACGCGTTTCTCGACGGTTCCCTCGTCGGGGTCGTCGTAGACGATTACCGCCGTGCCGAGGTCTGTGTCCGTCATCACGGGCCCTTGTATCCAGACACTGGTATGTCTGGTGGCACGGCGAACCCGCCGGCGACCGAGCCCATCGTTCGGCCGCTCTACTTCCACCGAGCCTACCGAGTTTAGCCCGTCCCGCCCGAACAGCCACTATGAACGCCTCCGACCCAACCGGCCCGTGGTCGCGGGACCGCGTCGACGATTTCCTCGCCGACGCGACCGTCCCGGTCCGGCTCTCGTGTCACACCCCGGCGGACGACCTCTGGATGCTCTCGCTGTGGTACGAGTGGGACCCCGAGGCGACCGAACTCCGGTGTGCCACTTCGGCCGACGCCGACGTGGTGCGATTCCTCCGCGCCCGCGACGACGTGGCGTTCGAAATCTCGACGAACGACCCGCCGTACCGGGGCGTCCGCGGCCGGGGAACCGCGACCGTCGAACCCGACGCCGAAAAGGCGGTCCTGCGGCGACTCATCACGCGCTACCTCGGCGACACCGACTCGGAATTGGCCGAGCGGTTGCTCTCGCCCGACCGCGACGAGGTCGTGATTCGGATTCGTCCCGCGCGAGTACATACGTGGGACTACGCGGCGCGGATGCGTTCGTCGGAGTAGTCGGTGCTAGTGAACTCACCGGTTACTGATTGCGTAGCGAAATCGGAGGATCTGTTGAAACCTCAGAAGATAACGTGACCGGACGCTGTGCGGCCAATACAGTGTGTATGCAGTCGGGGCCAGTCAAGCAATCGGGACTTGCGCGTGGTAATCACCCGTGGACATCCTGAACGCAGCGCGAAGTGGTTCTAAACTCCCCGTCCGGCGTGGCCGTGAACGTGAGTGCCATGTCGAGACCACACTGCATGACGTGAACCACCAACAGTTCGTTTTGGTGTGTTTCGACCACGTAAACAGTCGTCTGGCTTTCGTTCCAATCGTCGACAAACACCGTACTGTTGCCATTCGGAACGGTCGGCACACGGTCCGAACGGACCGGGTCGTGGAGAGTGACGTTGGTGTAGTTCGCCTCGGTCCGTAGTTCCGCTCCCCGAACGAGTTTCTGGCGACCGTCCCCCGTGGTAACGTCGAAGCGAAGGTTCTCGGGAGTCTCGTGGGCCCTTTGGAAGACCGTGACCGAGTAGCTTGATTCTCGTTCGTTCTCGATGAGAATCTGTGACTCATCGTCGGAGAGCGGTGACGTACAACCGGCGGCCAGCACGAGACCGGTCAAGAGACCGGCGAGAACGACTCTGCGGGAGGGCAGTCGCATCGACGTAATTTCGCTCTTCGTCTCGTATGCGTTTTGGGGTGCAACGACGAACCGACGTAGTTGAATGAGGCTCACCAGAACACAGCGGCTGTCTTGCAGACAAGGGGAGAGCTGTCTGTTAGCTAGACAGAACGCGGACGCTCTCTGACGTGTGACAGCGCAAAATAACCCCGAAGCGGGGCGCGTGCCGCGCGGGGGTGGCTTGTGACCCGCGCGGCGTACGAAAAAGGGTGCCTCTGTGTGGTGGTGGGCCGGTGCGTCGTCAGCGGGGTTACCGACGCCGGGCGGCGACGAGCGCCGCCGCGACGAGCGCGACGAGGGCCACGACGAGGCCGAAGCCGGGCGCGTCGGTCGAGGACTCGGTCGTCGTCTCCATCG
This sequence comes from Haloferax sp. ATCC BAA-644, assembly GCF_000336975.1. NCBI lineage: Archaea > Methanobacteriati > Methanobacteriota > Halobacteria > Halobacteriales > Haloferacaceae > Haloferax > Haloferax sp. ATCC BAA-644. Next base: position 23,892 of record NZ_AOLF01000021.1, on the reverse strand, counting down.
ACTCGTCGGCCATCTCGGTCGCGGGGTCGTCGGTCATCTCCTCGGTCATCGTCTCGGTCGGTTCGTCGGTCGTCGTCTCCGTCATCGTGCCTTCGACCGTGTAGTCGGCCGTCGTGAGGACCGCGCCGCCGGCGGCCACGTAGGGCCCGTCGTTTTCGCCCTCACCGGTCACGAAGTCGTAGGCCTCGTTGCCGTTGGTGTCCATGTGCGCCATCGGGACGACGGTGCCGGACTCCTCGAGCGGCGCGTCGAGGCTGATTTCGACGTTCTCGTGGGTGCCGGGTTCGAGGTACATCGAAGTGCCGCGGACGCTCTCGAAGACCTGTCCTTCCGTGACCGTCGCGTCGTGGACCGTCACGAAGCCGCCGTCGTGGAGCGTGACGGACTCGACGGTGACGGTCGCGCCGTCGCCGGACTGGTCCATCGCGGTCACGACCGCGTTGACCGAGGTGTGGGCGCTGGCGACGACCGCGCCGCCGTCAGCCGTGTACGGGCCGTCAGCGTCGCCCTCGCTGGTCACGAAGTCGTAGACCTCGTTGCCGTTACTGTCCATGTGCGCCATGGGGGTGAGCGCCTGCGAGGAGCGAATCGGCTCGTCGAGGGTGACAGCCACGTCCTCGTGGACGCCGGCGGGCAGGTACATCGACGTGCCGACCACGCTGTCGAACACCGCGCCGCCCGACAGCGACGGGTCGTGAATCGTCACGAAGCCGCCCTCGGAGAGTTCGACCCGGTCGACCACGACGGTCGCGCCGTCAGACGATTTCATCGTGTAGTCGACGCTGGCTGAGACGGTCGCCTCGCCGCTGTCGACGACGGCGCTCCCGTCAGCGGTGTACGGGCCGTCGGCCTCGCCCTCCGACTCGGGGAAGGTGTACGTCTCGTTGCCGTCGGTGTCCATGTGCGCCATCGGGACGACGGTCGTCGTCTCGTTCAGCGGCGAATCGAGCGTGACCCGCACGTCGCGGTGCAGGCCGGGGCCGAGATACCCGGAGGTGCCGCGGACGCTCTCGAACACCGCGCCTTCGGTGACGGTGCCGTCGTGGACCGTCACGAAGCCGCCGTCGGGCAGGTACGCCGAGTCGACGACGACGGAGTAGCCGCCGGTGGCCTGTGCGGTGTAGTTCACGCTCGCGGTGTCCGACGGCATCGCCATCGCGGTGTCGACGACGGGGCTGCCGTCAGCGGTGTACGGGCCGTCGGTCTCGCCCTCCGACTCGGGGAAGGTGTAGGTCTCGTCGCCGTCGGTGTCCATGTGCGCCATCGGGACGAGCGTCGTGTTCTCGGTCACGGGCGCGTCCAGTTCGACGCGGACGTTCTCGTGGACGCCGGCGGGCAGGTACGCGGAGGTGCCGCGGATGCTCTCGAACACCGCGCCCTCGGTGACGGTCGCGTCGTGAATCGTCACGAAGCCGCCCTGCGAGAGTTCGACCCGGTCGACCACGACCGAGTCGCCGGTCGTGGGCTGGTCGGACATCGAGACGGTCGCGCTCGCGTTGACCGTCGCGGTGTCGACGACGGCGCTCCCGTCGGCCGTGTACGGGCCGTCGACCTCGCCGTTGGCCGCGACGAACGAGTAGACGCGGTCGCCGTCGGTGTCCATGTGGGGCATGGCGACGAACGTGCCGGATTCGTCGACGGGGTCGTCGAGGCGGACGGTCACGTCCTCGTGGGTGCCGGCGTCGAGGTACGCCGACGACCCGACAACGCTCCCGAGGACGTTGCCGTCCGTGACGGAGGCGTCGTGAATCGTCACGAAGCCGCCCTCGGGGAGCGTGACGGAGTCGACCGTCACCGTCGTGCCGCCTGTCGCTTGGTTCTCGAAGGAGACGGCCGTGGTCTCCTGTTGTGCCGCTGCGGCCGCCGGGATGCCCCCGACGACCACGACGAGTGTCATCAACACTGCGAGTGTGCGTCGCATGTCTCAGAGGGGGACGAATATTTAAAAGAAGGTTTTCCGAACTGTCACCCAAATCTCTCCCCGATGTGTCCCCAGTCGCCCGATTTCGGCGGCCAGAAGCCTTTTGAGGCGGTTGGCTCACGCCGGGTCGGCAGAGCGAACGCGCCAGCTGTCGAGCGCCGGTTCGAACACACGATCCGCGACTCGAAGGCGGCGAATCGGGCCCGATGAGACGGGGTTAAATACCGCTCGTCCACCAACTATCGCTATCGGATGTCTTACAGCTACACGGGCGACGCGCATCTCGGGCTCGCGGCGTCCTACCGCGCCGACGACGACCCCTTCCCCACGGACACGTCGCTTTCGTTCCCGCGCCGGAACCACCTGCGAGCGGACGTCGACCTCATCAAGCGCCTCCTGTTTCCCCGGTGTTGGAACGCGGGGCCGTGGGTCGCAGACGAGGAACTCCTCCGCGACGGCGTCGCCAACTTCGGCGCGCTCTGTTACTCCGGTATCGACCCCTACATAGACGAGGACCCCGCGCCCATCGTGGACGAAGTCGTCAGGCGACTCCCCGATATCCGCGAGCGGCTGAAGAAAGACGTGGAGGCGGCGTACAAAGGCGACCCCGCCGCGCGCAGCTACGTCGAACTCATCCGGTCGTATCCGGGCGTACAGGCGATTGTCGTCCACCGCGTCGCACACGCCTTCTACGAGGCCGGCGCGCCCGCGTACGCCCGCGAACTCACCGAGTACGCGAAGATGGAGTCGGGCATCGACATCCACCCCGGCGCGACCATCGGCGACTACTTCTTCATCGACCACGGCACCGGCGTCGTCATCGGCGAGACGACGACCATCGGCGAGTGGGCGCGCATCTATCAGGACGTGACGCTCGGTGCGCTCCACTTCGAGGAGGACGAAGACGACGAACACTCGCTCAAGAAGGGGTACAAACGCCACCCGGACATCGGTGACAGCGTCGTCATCGGCGCGGGGACCAAAGTGCTCGGCGCGGTCTCCGTCGGCGACCACGTGAGCATCGGCGCGAACTCGTGGGTCACAGAAGACGTGCCGGACCACACGAGCGTCTACATCTCGGAACACCCGACTCACGAGCGGAAACACCGCGACTGAGCGGGCGGAGCAGGCGGCGGCGAGAAGGAAAGCAACCGGGAGTGCGAGGCCTCAGTCGAACGTGATCCACGCGAGGAACGCGAGCCCGACCGTCTCGAAGACGTGCAACAGCATCATCAGTCGCCAGGCGATGACGGGCACGTCGGTGCTGAACCACCCCGAGAGCGTCGGGTCGAGGATGTACATGTAGAACGCCAGCGCGTTCTCGGCGAGGAGGAACACGCCGAACACGAGGAGACCGACGGCGTGTTTGGACCTGAAGGTCAGGTAGTTTCGGGCCCACACCGCCGACAGTGCGAGAAGCACGACGACGTTGACGCCCGAGGAGACCGTCGCGACGTCCACCCAGATACTCATTCGTTCTCTCCTTTCCCCGTCATCCTGATATACGCTTTCCCAAATCTTTCCATAATCACCGCGTCCGTGGCCCGCATGCTCAGTCCATCCGCTCGACGATGGTCTCGACGGTCTCCCAGTTGGCGCGACACCGCGGCGACGGGAGGTAGACCGCGCCGTAGTCGTCGCCGCTTCGCTGGACCACGTCGTTGTCCATGAGCACGTCGAGGTGGTGTCGGACGGTCTTGTAGTCGAGGTCGAGCGTCTCGGCCAGTTGGTTGGCGTTTCGCGGCTGCTCCTCTACGGTCTTGAGAATACGCACACGGTTTTCGCCCCCGCGGGTTCCCGTGAGCACGTACCAGAGGACAGCCTCCATCGTGTTCGTTGATACGTCGGGTGAACCTAAGAGCATCGACCGACAGACACGGACGCGACCGACCGAGCCGACGAAACCGACGCGACCACAGGCAACCGATGCGGCCGGCGCGACCGACGCGGCTACTCGTCAGTCGACGCCGAAGCGTCGTCGCCCTCGTCGTCCTCGAGGCGCTCGTCGTCGCGCTCGGCTGATGCCTCGTCGCCCAATCGCTCCGAAACCGCCGACAGCGACTCCAACTCGACCGGCTCGGGCACGCGGGCGAGCGCCGACTCGGGCCAGTCGTCGTGCGCCAGCGTGAACGCCGCGTCGGGGTTCTCCTCGACCAGTCGCGAGACGCCGCGGGCGGCCTGCTCGTAGGCGTCGCGGTCGAGGCGCTCGGGGACCTCGGCGGTGAGCGGGTACGTCTCGGAGAGCGACCGCGGGAACGGGCCGAACGGCGGGACGACCCGCCACGTCGCGTCGAAGTCGTCGCCGGAGGGGACGCCGCCCTCGGTGAGGAGGACGTGGCCCTCGGCGGTCAGGCGGTCCATGCGGTCGTGGTGGCGAGCGACTTCGGGGCGGTGGGCGCTCTCGTTGGAGGCGTAGAAGAACGCGCCCTTCGAGGCGGGGTCCTCGCGTTCGAGTTGGTCGACGTGGTCGAGAAGCGCGCGATAGCCGTCGAGCATCGCCGGGTGCGAGCGGGCGCGCTCCTCGACGAGTTCCATCAGGTCGCCGTCGCGGATGGCCTGCTTGATGCGGCGGAGTTCCGCGAACGTGACGTGGAGGTTGTGCTCGGCGAGCAGCTGTTCCTGTCGTTTCGACCCTTTCTCGCGGAGGTCGTCCGGCGAGTACTCCGTGCAGACGGGACAGGTACACGGGAGGTAGTCGAGGTCTTCGAGGTGTTCGGTCCCGCGAACCGTAAGATACCGCCCGTCGCGGGCGTAGAGGGCGTAGGCGGCGGAGTCGAACAGGTCGCAGCCGAGCGCGACGGCGAGCGCGAGCATCATCGGGTGGCCCGCGCCGAACAGGTGGACCGGGGCGTCGACGCCGAGGCCGCGCTTGGCGGCCGCGACGGCGTCGACCATGTCGTCGTAGCGGTAGGCGTTCATCATCGGCACGACCGCGCCCACGGGGAACACGTCGAGGTCGGTCGCGTCGGCGTGGCGGCCGGCCGCCTCGCGGAGGTCCGGATAGGTCGACCCCTGAACGGGGGCGTTGACGAGCATCTCGCCCGTGTCGGCCGCCTCGGCGTCAGCGAGGGCCTGTCTGGTGATTTCGAGGTCCGTTTCGGCCTGCTCGCGGGCCACGTCCGGCGGCGTCGGGATGTCGACCGGGGTGGCGATGTCGGTGCCGATGTCGCGTTGGAACTGGAGAATCTCCTCGGTCGTCGTGTCGATTTCGCCGTACTCGGCGAGCTGGAACGACCCCGAGTCGGTCATGATGGCTCCGTGGAAGTCCAGCATCTCGTGGAGCCCCACGTCCAGCGCCTCCTCGCGGAGGTGCTCGTTCGTCTTGATGATGTAGGAGTTGGTGATGAGAATGTCCGCGCCGAACTCGGACTCCAGTCGCGCGGGCGAAATCGTGTCGATGTTGGGGTTGACGACCGGCAGGAGCGCCGGCGTCTCGACGGTGACCCCCGCACGCGGGACCGAAAGCCGGCCGATGCGCCCGGCGAGGTCCCCGTCGCGGAGTTCGAAATGGTCGCGCATGGACTGTCGTTTCCCGAGGGCGGCGGTAAGAGTTGCGTTCGCAGGCCGGTCGCCGGGGAGAAAAATAGACGCACGACGACATAACGGTTTATTCATCGAAATATTCTAGAAAAATAGACAGGAGAGATATCAAACGTGATTTTTTGGGCGAACAGTTTACAAAGAGATTGATTCAACCGAGAAGATAGATGTTAGCCGATTTATCACCACTCGAAGTAACCGCGCTCGCCGTCGCCCTCGTCGGGCTGATACCGGTTATCACGCAGTACAGAGAGGAGACCAAACTGTTCGCCGCGGGGTACGTCCTGCTCGTGGTCGGGATGGTCGCGACGAACCTCGAGGCGCTGTTCCTCGGGTCGGTGCTCAACTTCGTCGAGCACGCGTTCGGCATCGGCCTCGCGGGAGTCACCTTCTTCGCGGCGGCGTACCTCCGTCGGAAAAACGTCATCAAGGGCGGTGACGCCTCGTGATAATCGACGCGTTGTTCGACGCTATCGGGACCCTCGGGTTCATCGGCGCGGCGGGGCTGGCGTGGCTCAACTACCGCGACACCGACGCCGAGTCGTCGTTCTGGCTGACGTACGCGTTCGCTTCCGTGCTGGCGATTCTGTGGATGATTAGCCTCACGATGGAAAAGCTCGGCATCTACACCGAGGTATTCAACCTCGTGACCTCGCCGCTCATGACCGCCACGGTCGCCGTCTTCGCCATCGGCGGCACCGCGACGCTCGCCATCGTCGCGGACATGAAGGAACTCGTCGACGACGCCGACGAACGGCGGCGCGAACTCGACGCGCTCACGACGGACCTCGAACAACAAGCTGAGACGTACGGCGACGCGATGCAGAAGGCCGCCGACGGCGACCTCACCGTCCGCGTCGACGCCGAGAGTCAGAACGACGCGATGCGCCGCATCGGACTGGGCTTCAACGAGATGTTAGACGCCATCGACTCGGTCATCGTCCGAATCCAGACGTTCGCAGAGCAGGTCGACGACAAGAGCTCCGAAGTCACCGCGAGCGCGGACGCCGTGAAGACCACGAGCACGGACGTGGCCAACAGCATCGAGGAGATTTCGGCGGGCAACGAGACGCAACACCGGAACCTCAACGCCGCGGAGTCCGAACTGAGCAACCTCTCTGCGACCATCGAGGAAATCGCCTCCTCGTCCGAGGAAATCGCGCGACAGTCCCAACAGACCGTCGGGCGCGCCAAAGAGAGCCAGAAGGCCGCCAGTTCGACCATCGAGAAGATGGAGCAGTTGGAGTCGCGGTCGACCGAGACCGTCTCCGAGGTCGAGGAACTCCAGCAGTCGGTCACGCAGATCAGCGAGGTCGTCGACCTCATCGACGACATCGCGGAGAAGACGAGTATCCTCGCGCTCAACGCCTCTATCGAGGCGGCGGGCGCGGGCGACGCGGGCGAGGGCTTCGCCGTCGTCGCCAGCGAGGTGAAGACGCTCGCGGAGGAGACCGCCGAGGCGACCCAAGAGGTCGATTCGCTCATCCGCGACATCGAGCAGTCGACCGAGAACGTCGCCGAAGACACCTTCGAGACGCAAGACGAGGTCGAAGCCAGCCGCGAGACCGTCGGCGAGACGGTCGAGGTGCTCGAGGAAATCGTCCACAAAATCGAAGACAGCAACGACTCCATCCAGTCCATCAGCAGCGCCACCGACGAGCAGGCGCAGTCGACCCAAGAGGTCGTCACGATGATGGACGAGATAACGAACCTCAGCGACCGGACGGCGTCCGAGGCGCAGAACGTCTCGGCCGCCGCCGAGGAACAGACCGCCGCGACCCAGCAGATTGCGGCGTCGTCCTCGTCGCTCTCGGAGCGCGCACAACAGCTCAAATCGCTCGTCTCGCAGTTCGAGTCCGGGCACGCGACGGGCGGCGCACCGGGCGGCGAGACGGCGACGCCCGCGGCTTCGGCCCCGAACCGAGCGATGCGGGCCGACGGCGGCGACGACTGAGCTCGAGCTGACCGACGAGACCGACGACCGGCGCACGGGCGAGCGCCACCGACTTTTTTCGAGCCATTGAACGCCCGAGGTGGGACCCGCCGACGAGTCCGACCGACGAGTCCTAACGCTCAGAGCAGCAGTTCGGTCGGAACCCCGCCGGGGCTCATCTCGGTGAGCTTGAACACGAGGTACGCGAGCGAGAACAGCGTCGCGTTGTACGCGCCGTGGATGAGCGCCGGGACGGCGATGTTGTCGGTCAGTTCGTACGCCGTGCCGAAGACGACGCTCGGGAGGAACAGGATGCCGATGGTGACGAGGCGGCCGCCCGCGCCGCCGGTGAGCGCGACGTAGTGAATCGCGGCGAAGATGGCGCTGGCGAGGGCGATGCCCGGAACCGGCCCGAACGACTCGCGGATGCGGTTCTGGACGACCCCGCGGAACAGCAGTTCCTCGCCGGGGCCGATGAGGAGGAACGACGCCGGGACGAGGAGCAACAGCACTTCGGGGTCCTGCGCGGCGATTTCGGTCACCTGGTTCGACCCCGCTTGGACGCCGAACGTCGAGACGAGGAACGCGCCGACGAACGCCGCGACGAGCGCGGTCACGTAGCCGAGGACGACCGCGACGAGGTCGCGGAGCGACGGCATCGAGACGCCGAAGTACGAGCGGTCGAGGCCGCGGTATCTGGTGTAGACGAGGGCGACCCCGCCGAAGGCGATGCCCTGCAAGAGGATGAGCGACGTGACGACGAGCGCGAGGGGCGTCAGTTCGACGCCCGCGCTCGCCGCCGCGAACTGCGTGATAAAGACGAGTATCGTGCCGACGACGAGACCGCCGCCGCCGAGGGCGATAGCTGCGAGGAAGGACCGAGCGAGGTCGGGGAAACGCGTCGTAGTAGACACAGGCGACCGGTTGGAGCGCCGGCGTCAAAATCCTTCTCGCCTCGGAACGGGGTTCGAGGGGTGAACGCGGGCGCGCGAGTGACCGGGTGCGCTACTCGCCGGCGAGTTCGTAGTAGAGCACGCCGAGGACCGTCCGCGCGTCGCGCACCTCGCCCGCGAGGGCGGCCCGCTTGAGGTCGTCGTACTCGACCGTCGTCGGGCGAATGCTCTCGTTGAAGTCGAGGTTCTGGTCGGCGCTCGGCTCGCATCCGCGCGCGACGAAGTAGTGGTGGACGGAGTTGGCGATGCCGTTGGCCGGCTCGACGGTCACGAGCGGTTCGACCGTCTCGGCCTCGTGGCCGGTCTCTTCCGCGAGTTCGCGCCGGGCGGCCGCGGCGTAGTCGTCGTCGTCCGGTTCGGTGCCGCCGGCGGGGAGGCCGCGGTTCGTCCGGCCGACGGCCTGTCGCCACTCGTCGATGACGACCACGTCGCCGTCGGGCGTGAAGGGGACGACGACGACCGCCGCCGGCTCGTCGACGTAGTGGAAGTCCGTCTCGGTCCCGTCGGGGAGCCGAACGTCGTCCATGCGGACGTCGAAGCCGGGACACGAGTAGTCGATGCGCGTGTCGGTGGTCTCCCACGCGAGGTCGTCGTCGCTCATGGCTTCACGTGCCGGCGGCGTTTCCAAAAGCGTCGCGGTGCCCCGCTACCCCGCGTCGTCGAGCGAGACGGTCGCGAGGTCGGCTTCGAGGTCGTCGACGTAGTCGTTGTACGCCTCCACGAACGCGGCGAAGTCGCCGGCGAGTTCGCGCACGTCGGGCGCGGCGGGCGGTTCGTACTGCGACAGCAGGTAGATGCCGCCCTCGCCGCCGACGCGGAGGTACGACGCCCGCGGGCCGTCCCACTTCAGCTCCCAGCGCGTGCCGCCGATCCGCTGGGTGAAGGTGCCGTACTCGCCGTCGAAGCGGTTGAGTTCGCCCGCCATGGTGTCGGCCACCTCGCGGATGGTCGAGACGAGTTGGTCCCGCTGTGCGACGATTTCCTCGGTCGTCGTCACCGCGGGGAACGCCGTCGGCACGTCGTCGAGGACGCCGTCGAGCGACTCGACGTGGTCGTTGTACGCCTCCACGAACGCGGGGTAGTCCTCCATCGCCGTCGCCAGCGCCTTCGGCTCCGGCGGCTGTTTGGTCGAGACGACGTACGTCTCGCCGCCCGACTTCCCCTTGAACCGGAGGTACTGGAGCGCGCCCGCCTCGTACTTGAGCGTCCACGTCCCGCGGCGCGTCTTAAACGTCTCTTGGCCGTAGTCGCCGCCCTGGAGGATGGCGAGTTCGCGCGCGATGGTGCCCGCGTGGGCCTCGACCGCGGCGACGACCTCGTCGCGGTTGGCCGCGACATCGTCGACGCTCGCGATATCGAACGAGAGGGCGTCAGTCATGGTCGGAAGGTGGTGATTGGAGGGGATAAGTGCGTCCGTCGCCGGTTTTATCCCCGATAGTTCACGTCTCGAATGTGATGAGTCAGCAGACGACAACGATTGGTGGGACAATCGGGGGCATGGCACGACGGGCGAACCCGGCCTTTGCGGGCGGCATCGTCGCCGTCTCGGTGGTCGCGCTCGCGTACGCGGTCACGCTCGGATCGCTCCAGCAACACACGTTCGTCCACGTCATGGCGGGCCTGCTGTGGACGGGCACCGACCTGTTCATGGGGGCGATTCTCGGACCGGTCATCGGCGGCCTGAGCGACGAACAGAGCGCCGCGGTGTTCGAGCGCCTCACGCCGAAGACCTCGTTTTTCCTCCCGTCGATGGCGCTCGTCACCATCGCGGGCGGCATCACGCTCGCCCAGCGACTCGGCGTGTTTCCCCACGCCGAACCGTGGCTCGCGCTGTTCACCGCCGCGAACCTGATTCCGATTTGCCTCCTGCTCGGTCGCCGCCTGAACGCGTGGCGCGACCGGCGCTGGCAGGTCGTCTTCGCCGTCGCCACCGTCGGGTCGCTCGCGTGGGTCGCGACCACCATCGGCGACTTTCAGATGACGACCCCGGCCATCGTCGTCGCGCTCGTGGTCGTCACGATTCTCTCGGTGCAGGGCTTCGGCTTCCTGATGCCCGGCGAGATACGGATGTACTTCGAGATGACCTCCGAGGACCCGGACCCGGGCGTCATCTCCGCCATCGGAAAACAGAACGCCATGCTCGGCGGCGTGCAGGGTGTGTTCCAACTCGTCCTCATCGCTGACATGGTGTACCTCCGCTACGGGGGCTTCTGAGGTGAACGCGGGGCGGCCGCGCTCGCGGGCTCAGTCGACCCGGCGGAACACGCGGCGGGTGTCGCGGTCGCCGTGTTCGCAGGCGACCTGTTCGAACCCGAACGGCTCGAACACGGCCGCCCAGTCGCGGTAGTACAGCGGGAAGTCGTACTCCTCGTCGTTGACGCCGCGGTCCTCGGGCGGCACCGACCGGTCGCCCTCGTTTTCGACGGTGACGACGTAGTCGCTCGCGCTCCGAGCGACCGCCTCGAACACCCACGCGTCGTCGGGGTGGACGTGCTGGAGCGTCTCGACGGAGTAGACGGCGTCGAACTGCCCCGGAGAGAACTCCTCGACGACCGCCTCGATGGCGGCGGCGTGGAACGTCCCGCAGTCGTCGAGGTCGGGGTAGGCGTCGGCCATCACCTCGAAACAGTCGGGGTTGATGTCGACGCCGTGGAGGTTCTCGAAGCCGTGTTCGCGGAGGTGCGAGAGGTGTCGGCCGGGTCCGCAACCGAGTTCGAGAATCGACGCCGAGGCGTCGAGTCGCTCGTCGAACACCCGCCGAATCGCCTCGCTCGTCTCGTTCGGCCCGTAGTACGCGTAGTACTCCGGCGAGAACTCTCCCGACCGGTCTGCCCACTTCCGACGAACGTCGTTAGCATCCACGGTGTCGGAGACCGTCCGGCCACGCGTAAAGCCTCGTCGGCCGCGACCCGCCGGATTCGACGAGCGGAACTGCCGATACCACAGCTTACCGCGGAATCGCCGTCGAACCACTAGGCGAGCGCGTCCAGAATCGACGTATCAGAACATTCGTCTACAAACTTCGATGATTCAGAAAAGTATTCAATAAAATAACCCCGTGACAACACGACCCTCACAAGTCTTATCCGTAAAGGGCGTGTGTGTTCAAAAGCAATGGCGAAAGGAAACGTTGATTTCTTCAACGACACTGGCGGCTACGGTTTCATTTCGACGGACGATGCTGACGACGACGTGTTCTTCCACATGGAAGACATCGGCGGCCCGGACCTCGAAGAAGGCACGGATGTGGAGTTCGACATCGAGCAGGCCCCCAAGGGCCCCCGCGCGACGAACCTCACGCGCCTTTAAACTAATTTAGTACGCCGCGTTTCGCGGCAGAACGATAACTCACATTTTGCGTATATTCGACCGGCGAGCGACGCGTTCGCGGTCAGGTAACCACGGACCCGAGCCACTCAGAGCGTGTCGGCCGCGCGGGCCTGCTCGGAGCGACGGCGCGCCTGTTCGAGCCGGCGGTCCGTCGCCCGCGAGAGCGACCCCGGAAGCTCCCCGCGAGCCTCGGCCAACCGCTCGGCCACGCGTTCGAGTCGCGCGGCGACGGTGTCGAGACTCTCGTCCGCCCGCCCGCGGTCGCCCGACTCGGCGCGTTCGGCGGCCCGGCGCGCGGCCTCCGCGACCGATTCGAGCGCCTGCGCCAGCCCACGAACCGCGTTCGCCTGCCCGCCGCCCGTCGGCGTTCGGGTCGCCCCGTCCGAGGTGGTCGTGTCCGCCGAGTCGTCCGAATCGTCGCTGTCGCTGTCGTCGCCCCCACCGTCGGCCGCCGCCACCGCCGCGGCCGTCTCCGCGGAGATGTCCGCGAGGAATGTCGCAAGCGACGCTTTCCCGGTTCGGGGTTCGTCGATGCGGACGCTCGGAATCGACGCGGGCGCGGGGTCGCTGTTCGAATCCGCATCCGGCCCATCCGAGTCAGGGCCGGGGTCGGGGTCGGGGTCGGGAGTCACCCGGAACGCGCCGAGTTCGTCGTCGCTGTCGCGGACCTCAACGGTGTACGCGCCGCCGCGGTGGACGTAGACGGCGTCCGGCCCGGACAGCGGCGCGTCGTACAGTCGGCCGCCGAAATCGTCTTCGAGCGCGAGCGCCGTCAGGTCGCGGTCCGTCCCGTCGGTGTCGACCTCGACTTTCGTCGCGGACTCCCGTGCGACGAGCGGGATTTCGCCGTCCACGCCGGCCGTGACGACTGTTTCGCTCTTACCGCCGCCGGATGACGATTCGGGCTCCGACGCGGACGCAGAACCGGAACCCGCGTCACCGACCCGAACCGTCTCGCTGTGTGGTGCCGACCCCGCGCCGTTGACCGTGAGTCGGTGCTCGCCCGCGGGCACGTCCCGAAGGACGCCGAGACCGCCGAACGTCGGCGCGGCCTCCGGGTCGCTCTCTAAGAGGAGGACGGACTCGACGCCGGACCCGCGGGTCGTCACGCCCTCGCCGTTCGGCGCGTCCGCGTCGGTGACGGCCTCCGTCACCCGGACGAACAGCGTGTTGAGCGTCGAGGGGTCGTCGACGGCGTCGTATCGGTCCGCGAGTTCGCTCCGGTGGGTCGGGTCGGTGATGTCGGCCGCGGGGTCGGCGTAGCGCGGCTGACTCCACGGCGCGCTCGTCGTCGTGAGGTGGCTCGCAATCGCGTCCTCGACGAAGCCCGGGACCGCGAACTCGAAGCTCAGTTGCGGCCCGGTGAACTCGGTAATGTGCTCGACCTCGCCCGCGGGGACGAGCGCGTACTCGATGTCTGCGTCGGTGGCGGCGTCCGCGTCGGCGGTCGTGTCCGCGCCCGCGTCGCTACCGGCGTCCGCCGTCTCGGGGGCGAACACCAGCCCCGTCGCCCGCGCCGGGAGGTCCGTCGGCGGCGACGACAGCGCGTCGAACGACCGCACCGTGAGCGCCTCGCTGACCAGAGACTCGCGAGTGACCGACGGGAGTCGCTCGTCTTCGTACACCGGTGCACCGTCGAGTTCCGGAACGACGTAGGGCAGGCGCGCGCCCTCGTCTCGCGGAAGCCCGTAGGCGATGGGTATCTCCGCGGCGTCCTCGATGCGGTCGAGCGCCCGGTTCGTGATGTCCGCGAACGTCCCGCCGGTCGGGAGTCGCTGGAACCGGTCGGCGCGGTCGTTGAGCGACAGCGCGCTGGAGTGCGACCCGAGTTCCGACAGCACCCGCGGCGGGCGCGCCGGGTCCGGGTCGAGGAACTCGTTGTTCGGCACCGACCGCGAGTGCGAACTCGCGACGTACAGCTGGGGGACCGGCTCGTCGTCCGCCGTATCGACGAAGACGTGCAACACCTCCCAGTCGTGCCAATGGAAGTTCGTCGTGAACTGGTCGAACACCGAGTAGAACCAGTACTGCACCGCCGTCAGCGACGAGTCCTCGTAGCCGACCACGTTGTAGAACACCGTCGGCTCCGGCGCTCGCTCGCCGGTCTCCCGCCGCGTCGCGTGGTAGCCGTCGAGCGCGTCGAAGCCGTCGACGACCGTCTCGCCGTCCCGGTCGCTCGCGTACGACCGCGGGTCCGTCGGGAACCACGTCTCGGCGGCGTCGAAATAGAGCGTCGGCGCGAACCGCGCGGCGAGGTCGCGAGCGATGTCGTCATCGACGCTCGCGGTCGGAGCGGCGGTGCTGGTGGTTTCGGTCGCGTCGCCGCCGAGGGCCGAACAGCCGGCGAGCGACCCGACGCCGGCGCTCCCGAGCGCGGCGAGGAACGCCCGTCTATCGACCGTGGGTCGGTCCGTCATCTGTCTAGCCGGTGGAGTCGAGGACGGACCAAATCTCTTGTGCCGGGCGGGGGGTGCCGGCGGGGTCGGGGCCGGTCGCTGGCCGAAAAAGCGGCGGCGAGACCGCTCAGAACTCGCCGTTGATGATGTCGGCGACGTGCTGGCGGTCGAACAGCTGTTCGTCTTCCGGGATTGCGGGGTACGGGCCGCCGTCCGAGGTCGGCCACTCCCCGAACGCCTCGGGATAGAACTGCTTGGCGCTCATCTCAAGCTGGAAGAGGTTGAGAATCGGCCCCTGATAGCGCGCGCCCTGCGGGTAGACCCGACCGTTCTGGACCGCCGAAATCTCCGCGGCGACGGGGTCGGCTTCGAGCGTCGCCCGGAGGTCGTTCATGCTGACGCTCGGCTGCATCCCGCTCAGGAAGAGCAGAACGTCGGGGTCGGCCTCCAACAGCGCCTCGAAGTCGACGGTCGACCCCGACTCGATGGAGCCCTCGAACGCGTCGTGCGGTGCGAGCGGCCGGATGTGCGAGGTCATAAAGCCGGGGTTGCCGACCGTGTACGCCCAGACCTGATTCTCGATGTCGGACGCGGTGAGCAACACGACGCTCGGGCGCTCGTCTTCCGGCGGCAGCCCCGCCTCGACGGTGGCGAGCACGTCGTCGTGGACGGCCGCAAGCGCCTCGTAGCGCTCCTCCTCTCTGAGCACCTGCGCGACCTTCTCGAACTGCTCCCACAGCGTGTAGTACTCGTAGTCGCCGGTCCACTCGTCCGTCGGCGACGCGTGACGGGCGCTCAGCGAGTTCCCGAACCACGGCGAGATGTTCTCGGCGACCTCCTCGATATCGCCCATGTCCCACTGTTCGAGTTGGACGACCGACGCGGGGTCGGCCAGATGCACGTCGCTGTCGAGTTCGTAGAGCTTCTCCTTGCTCGTCTCCCACGAGGGGTACAGGTCGGCCCAGTCGACTTCGACGCCGGGGAGCCGCGCCGTGAACTGCTTCCACGTCGCGTCGTAGTACGCCGGCCCGTTGACCGCGTTGACATCGTCGCCGCGGCCGAGCGCGAACGCCATCCCCGCGTGGTGGGAAAGCCGCGTGAAGATGCTCTGCGGCGGCTCGTCGAACTCGACGGTGCCGACCGGCGACATCGTCACCGAGTACGACGCGTCCGCGGGCGATTCGGTCCTCGTTTCGGTGGCCGCTTCGGTCGCGGTCTGCGTCGGGGCGTCGGTCACGCCGTCCGCCGTCGATTCCGAACCGCTTCCCCCGGTACAGCCGGCGAGCAGCCCGCCGCCGACCGCCGCGCCGCCGTACTTCACGTAATCGCGCCGCGTCAGTCCCGTCCGTGGCGTCTCGTCGTGCTCCATAGTTTTTAGGCCTGCCTAAAATAGATAATTGCTTCGGTTCTCGGACGACGGCGGGACCTCACGAGCGTGACTGGCCGTCTCGTTCGTCGCCCCAGCGGCGCGTCGGTACCCATCAAATGAGTTAGCCCTGACTAACTCATCGAAGTGTTTCGGTGTCCCGACTCCGATTCGAACTTCCCTCGCTGTCGCTCGGGCGTTCGAATCTTCAGTCGCCCAGACAATCGTTTCGGGGGGACTCGCACACGCTACGCGGTGCTCGTTGGCGTTGAAAGGGGTAGAAATGGGCCACTGTGACTCGCTTCGCTCGTCACAAGCACCCGCTCACTTCGTTCGCGGGAACGGCCCAGATTCGAATCCAGCGAGACTACGTCTCGCCTCTTCACGCTCGCTGCGCTCGCGTGAACCACGGTCACTCACTTCGTTCGTTCCCTGATTCGAATCTTCACCGAGTGAAATCTCCCACACCTTTCAGACCACTCGCTGTCGCTCGTGGGTCGTGAAAGGTGGGGAGAATATGGGCCGGCTCAGATTCGAACTGAGGTTACGGCCACCCGAAGGCCGAAGGATACCAAGCTACCCCACCGGCCCGCATTTTGAGGCAAGCCACCGTCGCGTTTAACAGTTGTGATTGCGGGCCACCGTCAGACGGCGTGACACACCGTCGACCCCGGCTCAGTACCGCGAATACCCGGCCGTGTCGAGGTAGTTGTGCGCCACCGTAATCGAGTGGTCGGCGTGGAGGATTTCGGGGCCGAGTCGGACCCGCTCGTCGGCGGCGGCCGCCAGCGACTCGGCTTCCTCGTCGGTGAAGTCGTGGTGGTCCGAGAGGACGAAAAGCGGGTTTGCGGGCGGTTCCACCTGAACCACGGGGTCGCCGTCCTCGTGGAGTTCGACCACGGTCGCGTCGCTGGCGGCCTCCTCCAGCGTCGTCTCGAAACCCATCCGGCGGATGGAGACGCCCGGCGACGACTCGGCGGGCATGTGGCCGATGGCCTCCTCGCGCTTTTCGAGCGCCTTGCGAATCAGGGCGGCGGTGGAGCGCTCGTCGGGGTTGAGTCGGCGGAGTTCCGACCCCTCGAATCGGACGGTGTACTCGTTTCCGAGGACGAGGTGGACCCGAACGTCCTCGCGGATGTCGTGCGAGAGGAAGAACGCGGAGTTGACACAGCGACAGAGCACGTCGAGTCGGCCGGCCCCGCCCGCGATGTCGTCGAGCGAGAAGCCGGGCGTCGTCGGCGCGTCGTGGCCGATGACGATGAATTGGCGCATGTGTCCGACTCGGCGCGTGGGGGCCTTATCGGTGTCCACTCGCGGGCGAGCGACAAGAGGCGACGGCGGCGAAGACGCCTGACGAGACCGGGAGCCGCCGCTCGGAGGCGCGGGGACTGAGCCTCGAAAGAAACGAACGGGACGCGTCGAAACCGGGGGTCCGGCTTCGGTCGCGTCGTCGATGGGTGGTGTCAGTCGCGTCGGTGCGACTCGGTTACGCCGGCGTCGGCGTGGTTCCTTGGGTGGGTGCTGAGCCCGGTGCCGGACCGGGTGCGCCGCCGGATTCGGGCGTGGCCGGAGCGGGCGCACCGGACTCCTTGTCGCCGGAGACGAGGAAGTCCGCGAGGTTGCCGACGAGCACCTCGTTGTCGGCCTCGTAGGCCGACTCGGGCGTGAGGAAGTCGGCGTCGCCGATGGCGACGACCGTCTCGCTCTGGGCGGCGACCGTGTACGGACCGGACTTACGAATCGACTCGACGCGGGTCTCGCCGCCGGAGACGAGCGCCGGCGAGACGCTGTCGGCCGAAATCGAAAGCGGCGCGGCGTCGCGGAACACGACTTCGTCGACGCCCTCGGTCAGGGCGGTGTCGCCCTCCGGCGTGGCGTAGACGTTCTCGTAGTTGAGATAGTAGTCGTGCATGTTGTACAGCGACGTGGAGCCGAACGAGACCCCGTAGTCGGAGGTCAGTCCGGCGTCGCCGCCGGTGGGGCCGGACGACACCGAGACGCTGACGAGGCCGAGGATGCTCGTCGTGCCCGCGGACTGCGGGTCCCCGACGAGAGCGACGCGGCCGCCGGCGTCTTCGAACGACCGGAGGCCGTCGAGTTGGCCGCCGGTGTACGGCTGTTCGGGGTTGACGACGACGAAGGCGTCGGCCCGGCGGAGCGAGGCGTTGAAGTTCCGCTGGGCGTCCTCGCGGGTGAGGTACTCAACTTCGTGGCCGTTGGCGACGAGGGCGTCGACGAGCGGTTGCACGTCGGACTCGCTCACGTCGTTGCCGTGGCCGACGTCGATGAGGACGGTCTTCGACGCGGCGTTGGAGTCCATCGTCACCTCGCCCGATTCGGGGCCGGGCGTGGCGACGAGTTCGTCCGCGTTGAACGCCTGTTTCGCGGCGTTCTGGGTGTCTGTCGAGTCGTTGCCGCCGAGTTGGACGGCGTAGGGTGCCACCGCGGCCCCGACCAAGATGAGGCCGAGCGCGACCGCGAAGACGGCCGTCGCGCGGAGTAGGTTACGCTGAGACATTGCCGATCACCTCGTCTTCGTACTGCACTTGTCCGTACACCATCAGGAACTGCGGCGCGCGAACGCCGTCGTAGCCCATGGGACTCTCTTCGACGACGACCGTCGAGTTGCCGTCCTGCGAGCTGAGAAGGATGATGCCGGACTGGGTCGGCGGCTCCTTCTCGACGACCTCGTAGTTTTCGAGGCCGGCCTCGGAGGCGGCGCGGTCGATGGCCGTCTGGAGCGTGCCGATGTCGTCGGCGTAGCCGTTCTGCGTGGCGCGAGCGCCGGTGTAGACCTTCGCGTAGGCGACCTCTTCGCGCGACAGCGAGAGCTCGTCGCCGCGGTGCTCCATGACGCTACCGACGAAGGCGTGTTTCAGCGTCTCAATCTGGGCTTCGCGCTGGTCGACGGTCATCGACGCCTTGTCCGGTCCGGTGCGGATTTCGTTGGACGTGCCGCCGATGGGGGCCGACCCGCGAACGCCGACGCTCCCGATGACCGAGGAGGGCGTCACGTAGATGCTCTCGGAGGGAAGCATCGTGTAGTACGCGCCCGACGCGCCCGTTCCTTCGACGCTCGAAACGACGGGCATCTCTTGGGCGGTCCGGTTGACCGCCAGATACATCTGCTCGGACGCGGCCGCGGAGCCGCCGGGGCTGTCGACCTGCAGGACGACCGCCTTTATCGATTCGTTCTCTCGCGCTTCTTGTAGGTCCTCTTCCAGCTGGTCAGCTGTGTGGGAGGTGATGGTCCCGTCGACCGAGATGACCGCGACCCTGTCAGGGGTGGGCGCGGCCGCGTCGTAGACGACGGGGGCGAGGAATGCTCCAACCAGGACGGCCGCGACGATGGCGAGGACCGAGACGGTCCGCGTCGACGCCGCGGAGGAGGGTTTTGATACCATACGTCGACCGTGAGTTTTCGAGCCGGTTTCAAAATACTTGTCATTAGAAAATACAGTCAACCAGACAATAACGGCGGCGGGGAACTGCATCGCCCGAGGGCTCGCCGTCGCCCGAGCGTCGGCCGGTTAGTCTCAGTCGGTCAGCCCGTAGCCGCGCCGGAACAGCACGACGTTGAGGCCGACGACGGCGAGCGTGAGCGCCGTCAGCACGCCGAGAGACAGGTTCGGGTCCACCTCGGTGACGCCGAGGAAGCCGTAGCGGACGCCGTTGACCATGTATATCATCGGATTGAGCAGCGACGCCTGCTGGAAGGTCGCCGGAATCTCGTTGAGCGAGTAGAAGACGCCGCCGAAGAACACCAGTGGGCGGAGGATGAACTGGTTCATCATCGTCAGGTCGTCGAAGTCGTCGGCCCAGAGGCCGCCGACCACGCCGAGACCCGCGAACAGCAGAGTGATGATGAGCATAAAGGCGACCAGATAGAACGGTTTGGCGACGCCGACGGACGTGAAGAACGCGCCGATGACCGCGACGAGCGCGCCGACGAGCACCCCGCGGGTCGCGCTGGAGAGGACGTACGCGCCGACCATCGAGGTGTACGACAGCGGCGAGGTCAGCGCCTCCTCGATGTAGCGATTCCAGCGGCCGTGGAAGATGGAAAACGAGGCATTCTCGAAGGCGTTCGAGACGGCCCCGAGGACGATGAGACCGGGGAGGATAAACAGGATGTACGGGACGCCCGCGATTTCGTTGATGCGCTCGCCGAGGATGACGCCGAACACGGAGAAGTACAGCACGTTCGTGATAAACGGCGGGACGAACGTGTTGCGCGGGCGGCGGACGAACCGGAGGACCTCGCGGCGGAGCAGGGCGTAAAAGCCGGTCACGTCGAGGCTCGTGAGGCTCACTGCTCGACCTCCGCGGTGGCGCGGCCCTCGCCCTGTCTCGTCATCTCGACGAACACCTCTTCGAGCGACGTGCGCGAGATTTCGAGGTCGACGATTTCGTGGCCCTGCCTGTCGAGCGCCTGCACCACGTCGGGGGCGACGAGGCCGCCCTGCTGGGCCGTCACGACGAGGCGAGTTCCGTCCAGTTCGACGGCCTCGACGCGGTCGTCGTCGGCCGCGAAGTCGGGGACCGCCGTCGGCGGATCGCGGAGTTGGACGACGATGTCGTCGGTGCCGCGGTCCATCAGTTCCTCGGGGCTTGCGACCTCGATGACGGAGCCGGAGTCGAGGATGGCGACCTCGTCGCAGAGGCGTTCGGCCTCCTCGATGTAGTGGGTCGTAAGGAGGATGGTCGTCCCGCTGTCGTTGAGGTCGACGATGGTCTCCCAGAGTTCGTGGCGCAGTTGCACGTCGACCCCGGCGGTCGGCTCGTCGAGGATGAGCAGGTCGGGGTCGGTGATGAGCGCCCGCGCGAGCATGAAGCGGCGTTTCATCCCGCCGGAGAGCCAGTCGAACCGGGTGTCGCGCTTGTCGTAGATGCCGACGCGCTTGAGCACCTCGTCGGCGCGCGCCGCGGCCTCGTCGTGCGGAACCCCGTGGTAGCCCGCCTTGTGTTCGAGCACCTCCCGGATGGGGAAAAAGCGGTCCACGTTGAACTCCTGTGGCGCGAGGCCGATTCGGTCGCGGGCCTCGCGGTAGTCGTCTTCGACGTCGTAGCCGAAGACGCTCGCCTCGCCGCCGGTCTTGCGGACGAGGCCGACGAGGATGTTGATGAACGTCGTCTTCCCCGCCCCGTTCGGCCCCAACAGCCCGAAGAACGACCCCTCCGGAACGTCGAGGTCGACGCCGTCGAGGGCGCGGACGTCGCCGTAGGACTTCGTCAAGTCGCGTATCTCAATCGCGGATGCCATTCGCTGGTGCGTCGTCGGGCGTGGACGCGATTAAGCGTAGTGTCCGCGGAACGCCCCGTCACGCCGTGGCACGACGGTCGCCGTGGGAAGCCGACGACGCTCGAATCCTCTGCGAGGGCGAGGGTGTGTCACCATGTGTCAAATTAGGGCCTAATATCCATCCGTACAGAACTAAGTCATTAACTAATATTATCATTATCAATCATTAACTATTAGTACTCCTCGGCAGTCGAACCGGGTGAGGAGACATCCGATGGTAGTATCCGCAGCACACCACGCGTCCGACCGCTCGACGACCGCGACTCGAACCGACCGCTACCGACCGCCGACCCCACCGACGTAACCGATGACAAACCGCGACAACACGACCCGAACCGACACGACGACCCGCACGCCGACCACCGCTCGCTCGACGACGACTCGCCCTCGCGCCGCGCGGCGCTACCCCAACAACGAGGAGAACATGGACGCGCCGCTCGTCCCCTTCATCCGACAACCGGGCGAGGACGACGAGATGACGACGATTCGGCGCGAACTCGCCGCGCTCCGCGCCCAACTGAACCGCATCGAGCGAACGATGCAGCCCACCGACACCCAATGAACCCGACCGAACTCGACAGCGACGTCTTCGCACAGGATGTTGACAACCAGAAGGCCCGCGAACTGCGGGAGATGCTGAACACGCAGGACTTCGTGTTCGCCCCCGGCATGTACCACGCGCTCGACGCCCGCCTCGCCGAGATGACGGGCCACGACGCCGCCTACATGTCCGGCTACTCGACGGTCCTCGGGCAGTTCGGCTTCCCGGACTTGGAGATGGTCACGATGACCGAGATGGTCGAGAACGCAAAGCGCATGGTCGAGGCGACGAACCTGCCGGTCATCGCTGACTGTGACACGGGCTACGGCGGCATCCACAACGTCCGCCGCGCCGTCCGCGAGTACGAGAAGGCCGGCGTCGCCGCCGTCCACATCGAAGACCAGACGACGCCCAAGCGCTGCGGCCACATCGCGGGCAAGCAGATCGTCTCCCGCGAGAAGGCCAAGGCTCGCTTCGAGGCCGCCGTCGACGCCAAGCAGTCGGAGGACACGGTCGTCATCGCCCGCACCGACGCCTACGGCTCCTCGAACGGCGACTGGGACGAGCACGTCGAGCGCGGCCGCATCTACGCCGACGCCGGCGTCGACATCGTCTGGCCCGAGATGCCGAACCCCTCGCGCGAGGACGCCGTCGCCTACGCCGAGGAGATTCACGAGACGCACCCGGACCTGAAGCTCGCGTTCAACTACTCCTCGTCGTTCGCGTGGTCCGAAGAGGAGGACCCGCTGACGTTCCAGGAGTTGGGCGACCTCGGCTACAAGTACATCTTCATCCCCCTGTTCGGCCTCCACTCGGGCGCGCACGCCGTCTACGAGGACTTCAAGAAGCTCGCCGAACGGGACGAGGAAGGCCAGTTCGACCTCGAACAGCGCTACCTCGACCACCCGACCGAGAGCCACCACGAACTGTCGTTCGTCTCGCGGTACCAGGACATCGAGACGCAGTTCGACCCCGAGGCGCGCCGCCGCATCGAGGAGTCCGAAGGGTTCAGCGAGGAGCAGGCCGACCCCATCACGAGCAACGACGATGACTGAGCGCCGACACGACCGGGAGTTCGTGCGGACGTTCTTCACCTCGCCGACGGCCGTCGAGGGCGAGGACGACTCCGCGAAGATGCTCCGCCGGGCGGCCGGCCTCCGCGGGATGCAAGCGCCCGACGTGTGGGTCCCCGACAACGAGGACGCCACCGCGCCGTCGATGCGCGACGAGGGGGCCGAGAACATCATCGAAGTCATCTCCGAACACGGGGCCGACTTCCCCGGCGAGATTCACCCCCGGATGGTCTGGCACCGCGACAGCCCCGAGACCCGGTATCAGGGCTTCCAGCACATGCTCGACATCACCGACCCCGAGCGGGGGGCGGTCGAGCACATCGACGGCTTCGTCATCCCCGAGGTCGGCGGCATCGACGACTGGAAGAAGGCCGACGAGTTCTTCACCATCGTCGAGAACGAGCACGGACTCGACGAGGGGAGCCTCGCCATGTCGGTTATCATCGAGAGCGGCGAGGCCGAACTCGCCATGGGCGACCTCCGCGACGAGATGGGCAAGCCGACGAACAACCTCGAACGGCTGTTCCTCCTCGTCGACGGCGAGGTCGACTACACGAAGGACATGCGCGCCATGACGCCGACGGGCGAACTCCCGGCGTGGCCGGAGCTTCGACACAACACCTCCCGCGGGGCGAGCGCCGCCGGTTGTATCGCCGTCGACGGCCCCTACGACGACATCCGCGACGTGGAGGGCTACCGCGAGCGCATGACCGACAATCAGGCGAAGGGGATGCTCGGCATCTGGTCGCTCACGCCCGGACAGGTCGTCGAAGCGAACACCTCGCCACTTCCCCCGAAGACCGGCAGTTGGCTCCTCGACGTGGACGGCGAGGAAATCGAACTCGCGTCCGAGGACGGGGCCGAGGCGTACGACGGCGACCGCCTCTCGCTCGAACCCGCCGACGGCGGCTACGAACTCCGGGTCGGCGGCGACACGCGGGAACTCACCGCGGACGAACTCCGCGAGGAACTGCTGGGCCTGACCTCGTACGTCCCGAGCATGGACGACATCGTCGACTCCATGGAGGAGTTCGAGGCGGCCAAGGAGGCCGGCCGCGGCGCTATCGCCATGACGCAGTCCGCGACGCTCCGTATCGGCGGCACCGAAATCGACATCGCCAAGGACCGCATGTGGGACGAGGCGACCTATCAGGCCGCGATGACGCCCATCAGCCTGTTCCAAGACGTGTACGAACACCGTCCGGACCAACACGAGGAGTTGGAAGAGCGCTACGGCGCGGGCGTCGTCGAGCGCGCGATGGAGGTGGGGCTGTAAGCGCGGAAGGCGGTCCGCCACAGGGGTCCGCCGTCGCCCCCGCGTCCGGCTTGGTCACACGACGGCGTCCGGCTTCGTAGCTCTGCGACGCGCTCGCCCGAACCGTGGGGGCGGCGCGTCGCGCTTTTTTCGGCAGTCTCGCGCGGTCCGCTTCGACTCGACAGGCCTCCTATCGACGCTAGCCTCAAGGTCCGCGCGCGCGACTCGACGCGTGTGAACGATTCCTCGAACACCCCGGCGACGCCCGCGTCGGAGAGCGAC
>NZ_AOLF01000020.1:0-2087 GCF_000336975.1 Haloferax sp. ATCC BAA-644 | reverse complement strand
CAGTGTTCGTTCATTACTATAATTTTCAGCGACCGCATCAGTCGCTCGACGAAAGAACGCCAGCTCAGGAGGTTAACTAGACAGTGCCCTCTGAGGCATTCTCTCTGAGAAACAGCAACAGTAGCGAATATGTCTCTTAGTCACTAAACTCAAACATATCATTTGAATAGTTATCTATTTTCCAGCCAAGACCAAAGTGTGTCAAGAGTAATATTGCCCAGCCTAAAGACAAGATCAACAAAATATCCGCGTAGGTGTTAGACCCACCAGAATACGTATACAATTTATAGATACTGTAGCTCCAAAGCCCGGTCCATGCAATAATGGAACTAAAGTAAAGAACAGTAACAGGTCTTGAGAGTTTCTCTGAATCGGAGTCGTCACTTGGGTCAGGAATACCCAAGGTTAAATTGAGAAATACTGCACAGGCAAGGCACGAAATAAGAGTTAAGATCAGAGTGAATATTGAACCATTTTCTGTATACACAAAAGAAAAGTTTGCTATAGGGAGCAAGACTAAAAGGTAATTTGCATCTCGGACTAGGAGATTAAGTTCACGTGCAGGCATTAATTTCTGGATCCACGCCAACTGCCAGGATAGAGGCGATAAATCGTTTCCCCAATTCGAACCTCGCAATCATATTTCAACGTCTCCGCATCCCGCTGAATAGTCAAGATAGCTTCTTCTAGTGTTTCTCTGTTTCCACCACCCATCGCACGGCCATCAACAAAATCAACGTCAAACTGGTACCGGTCTGCTGATCTAAGCTTTTCCTTAAACTCATCAATCACATCCGATTTGCTCACACGTCCAATAGTTACGAGGAATGGACTCTGATTTAAAATATTCATTATTATTCGTTGGTAATCTACATGTTCATCTTCCAACTGGTGGAAGATAGAGCGGATATAACCCTCTTGACTAAAGTAGCCACAGCTTGCCATATGAATACAAGTGTAGCCGCTCTGATAGTCACCGCCGACTGCATGTTCCGCGAAATCACTAGCAATATCCTCCTTATATTCGTCTAATTCGTCCCGAGGGAGTCGAATCACATTCTGACTTTGATTAATCAAGAGACTTTGCTCCAGCAACGTCATGTGCGGTCCACCAAGGTAGTCCTCAAAGAATGATAGTGTTTCCTGGACTGATTCCGCTGAAAGTGCAGACTTGGTTCCCCTTCGAACCCTGTTTGGATTGCCACCGAAGAGACGGTGTTGTGATTCGAATGAAGTTACAATCTCATTAATCAATCCTTCTCTCTCTTCATCAGCAAGCTGGTCAATATTTAGTGCGAGCAGCTTTTCTGAAGTGTCTAAATCTAAGAGTGGTCTATCTTCACCTCTTTCCACGATCCTAAGTTCATCTATATCAGAGAGATCAAGGTCTTTTGAACGGAGGTTATCTATAGCAATTCGTTTTGCTTTATCCCACATCTACTCATCAGGTCCTTCTGTGTCATTTTTGTTGTCTTTCACGTATGCATGAATCTCAGTAAAATCGTCTTTGATAAAGCCAACAGATCCTTCAATAACACCGGCAAATTCATCAATATGAATCTCTTCGTTCTTGTAATACGATTTTTCACGTTCCTCTGTCTCTTGATCAATAATATAATTCTCTTCGTCAACGGTCTTCCCAAATTGTTCTAGTACCGTCTCCGTAGCACTCGGACCAAACGTGATTTCTGGTGGCATAGTCAAACGAATCGCTCGTCTACTCCGACATCTGTCCTAACTGCTAATAATCTTTGGTCATCTGACGAGATGTTTTATTCTGGTGATTTAACCAACTATTCTAATTATTTTAATATTGTATGTCTTGAATATAATAAGGGTTGCAGCCCTACAATCGGTATTTCTAACCCCTCACAGAAGATCCGAATGAATATGCACATCGGCGTCGACGAGGCCGGAAAGGGACCCGTGTTGGGTCCGATGGTCGCCGCGGCGGTCCGAGGGGAGCCCGACGCCCTCCCGGACGGTATCGCCGACTCGAAGCGGCTCAGCCCCGAGCGGCGCGAGGAACTCGCCACCGAATTGCGCGAGCGCGACGACATCTCGGTCGGCGTCGCGTTCGTCGAACC
>NZ_AOLF01000019.1:0-32865 GCF_000336975.1 Haloferax sp. ATCC BAA-644 | reverse complement strand
TACCGGGTCGGCCCGTGGCGACGCCGGCGCGTCAAACCGCGTTCATAGCGGTACAGAACAGTCAGTGCCGTCCCGAGCGCTCCGTTCGGGAACGTTGATATATAGATATTTGGATTATATATACTATATCGATTAAATTTATACTCAGTCGACCGAGTGTGTCTGACAGACAGGCATGACGGACGAACTCAGGTCAGCAGTTCGCGGGAGGCTGGACGCGGTCGACGCGCGGGCGAGCGAGGTCGTGCGCTCATCGACGGGGGAGAACATGATTTCGCGGCTCGGGACCGCGGACTGGTTGAGTCTGGGCGCGCTCTTCTGGGCGTGGGTCGGCGCGATACTGTTCGTGTCGGGCGAGCCGAACTGGGCCATCGTGGCCGTCCTCGCCGGCTTCGCCTTCGACAAGGCCGACGGCTACTACGCCCGCAAGACCGGGACCGCCTCGGCGTTCGGCCGACAGATAGACTCGTTTATCGACATCTTCGCGTACCTCGTGTCGGCGGCGCTCCTGTACCACGTCGCGCTCGCGCCCAACCCGGTCGTGAGCGCCGTCGTCGGCTTCGTCGTCCTCACCTTCGGCGGTCTGCGACTCATCCGCCACAACAGCGAGGGGTTCGGCGACGACTCGGGAACGTCGTACTACCACGGGACGACGGTCGTCCACACGCACCTCGTCGTGCTGGCGAACTACTTCCTCCTCCAGTTCGTCCCGCTGTGGAACGGCTGGGTCGCGGGCGCGACCATCGTGGCGGTCTGCCCGCTCATGACCTCCGACTACAAGGCGTACAAAACCGACGCGGGGCACGTCCTCGTCGGCGTCGCCGGCGTCCTGACGGTCGTCGGCTGCCTCGCGCTCGAATTCGGCGTGGTATGAGCGGGCGGGCGCAGGGCTCGCGGGGGCCGCAGACGCTCGCGGTGGACCTCCACGTCCACACCGACGCCTCCTACGACTGCGAGATGTCGGTCGAAGCGGTGTTGGCCCGCGCGGCGGCGGTCGGCCTCGACGCGGTCGCCGTCACCGACCACGACTCGGTCGGGTCGCTCCCGCGGGCGTTCGACATCGCCCACAAGTACGGCGTCCGGGTCGTCCCCGGCGTCGAGGTCTCGACGGCCGACGGCCACCTCCTCGCGCTCGGCGTCGACGACCCGCCGGCGACGAGGCGACCGCTCTCGGAGACCGCACGAGGGGTCCGCGAGGCGGGCGGACTCGCGGTCGTGCCGCACCCGTTTCAGACGTTCCGACACGGCGCGTCCCGGCGGGCGATTCGGGACGTTGACGCCATCGAGGCGTACAACGCCCACACGCTCACCGGATTCAGAAACGGACAGGCGCGGCGCTACGCCCGCCGGCAGGGACTCCCGGGCACGGGCGGGAGCGATGCGCACCGGCCCGCGCTGGTCGGACAGGCGTACACGGCCGTCTCGGTCGAGGCGGACGGCGGCGTCACGACGGACGCCATCTTGGACGGGATTCGCGCCGGGCGAACCGTCGCTCGCGGGACGCGGACGACCGCCCGCCAGTACCTGCGGAAGTACGCGCTGAACGCCCGGCTCAAGACCGCCTCGTTCCTGTGACCGGTCGCCTGTTCGACTCGACCGACGCGCGGAACGCGGCGCTCGTCAGAGTCGGGGGCGTCGCGGTCGCCTTCGCGGTCGGCGCGGTCGGCGTGGCCGCGTTCGCCCCGCGCCTCGCTGACCCGGCGTGGGTCCGCTCGGCCGTCGAATCGACCGGGGCGTTCGCCCCGCTGGTGTTCGTCGGTATCCAGACGCTTCAGGTGATTCTCGCGCCGATTCCCGGCCAAGCGCTCGCCGCCGTCGGCGGCTATCTGTTCGGGACGGTCGCCGGCACGGCGTACAGCATGGTCGGCGTCGTCGCCGGAAGCGCCGTCGTCTTCCTGCTCGCCCGGCGCTTCGGCCGGCCCGCGGTCGAGCGTCTCGTCGCCGACGACGCCCTCGCGCGGTTCGACGGCTTCGCCGACCGCCGGGGCATCGCCGGGCTGTTCGTCCTGTTTCTCCTGCCCGCGTTCCCGGACGACGCGCTCTGTGCCCTCGCCGGGCTCTCGCCGCTTCGACTGCGGACGCTCGTCGTCCTCGTCGCCGTCGGTCGCCTGCCGACGTTCGCGCTCGCCGCGGCCGCCGGGCAGAACGCGGGCGCGGCGAACTACGAGGCGGTGGCGCTCCTCGTCGGAATCGGCGTCGTCGCCTCGGCGGTCGTCTACCGCTACCGCGACGAGTTGGCGGCGAGGGTCGGCTGAGAGAACGCGCGGGTCGCGGTTAGCGAAGCAGTCGGTGAATCCCGTAGATACCCACCGCGCACGCGACCGGCGGGACGAGGCCGTAGAGCGCGGGCAGGTCGTAGAGCAGTCGAACGACGGGGACGAGCGCCGAGACGGTCACGGGGCCCACGGTGAACGGCTCGGCCGGCGTCTGAAGCTCCGCGGGAACCGATGCGAGAAGCCCCACGTACACCGACAGCATGAACACGAAGCCCGCGAGCGCGAGGCTCAGGTCGTACCGCGGTTTCGACCCGGCGCGGCGGTGTCGGCGGGCGACGAACAGTATCGGGGCGACGAGCGGCGCGACCACGAACAGTCCCACGAGGACGTAGAACGACCGCGAGAGGGTGAGCGACCCACCGGGGACGCCGGCGGTCGCGCCGATGAGCACCACGAGTCCGAAGACGACGAACAACGAGACGACACCCGTCGCGAGGGCACCGACGAGTACGTAGCACTTGAACAGCCACGACTCGCTGTGCCGGAAGGCGTACGGGAACGCGCCGATGACGCCGCCGTAGTCGTCTGCCATCGGTCGCCCTTGGGAGCGGCCGCGATTAAAGCGACCGGTGTCGTTTTGACGCCGGGCGACGCGGCATCCTGTATGCAGGTAGACCTCGGGAACGTCCTCGACACGGCGTCGGCCCACGGCGTCTCGCGCGAGGCGCTCGACCGACTCGACGGCCGCGTCGCGGCCGCCCACGACCGCATCGAACGGGGCCGCGAGGCCGGCGAACACGGCTACGAATCGCTGAACCTTCCGAACAGCACCGACCCCGCGGCGATTCGCGACGCGGTGAGCCGGTTCGACGATCCCTCTGCGGTCGTCACGGTCGGCATCGGCGGGAGCGCCCTCGGCGCGGCCACCCTCACCGACGCCCTCGAAAGCGACGTGGACGCCTACTACCTCGACAACGTCGACCCCGAGGCCGTCGAACGCCTCCTCGACTCGCTTGACCTCTCGTCGACCGTCGTCAACGTCGTCTCGCGGTCCGGCACGACCGCCGAGACGCTGGCGAACTTCCTCGTCGTGCGGGAGGCCATGGCCGACGCGGGCGTGGACTGGGCTGACCGGACGTTCGTCACGACCGGCGAGGAGGGCAACCTCCGCGACCTCGCCGACAAACACGACCTCCCGTCGCTCCCCGTCCCGGACGGCGTTCCCGGCCGCTTTTCGGTGCTCTCGACGGTCGGCCTCGCCGCCGCCGCCCTCTGCGGCCACGACATCGAGGCGGTGCTGGAGGGCGCGGCCGCACAGGAAGCGCGCCTGTCTGACTCGCTTTTCGACTCGCCGGCGTACGCCTACGGCGCGGTGTCCTACGCGCTCGCCGAGCGCGGCATGCAGCAGAACGCGATGATGCCCTACGCGGAATCGCTCGAAACGTTCTCCGAGTGGTTCGCCCAGCTGTGGGCCGAGTCGCTCGGGAAGGACGGTCTCGGCCAGACGCCCCTGCGGGCGCTCGGCGCGACCGACCAGCACTCCCAACTCCAGCTGTACCGCGCCGGCCCGCGGGACAAGCTCGTGACCCTCGTCCGCGCCACGGAGCGCGAGGACGTGTCCATCCCCGAAACCGACCTCGACGGCCTCGCGTACCTCGGCGGCTCGTCGCTCGGTGACCTGCTCGACGCCGAGTTCGAGGCGACCGAGGCGAGCCTCGCCGCCGCCGGCCGCCCGAGCGTCCGCATCGAACTCGACCGCGTCGACGAGTACGGGCTGGGCGAACTGCTCTACGCGATGGAGGCCGCCTGCGTCCTCTACGGCGAACTCGCCAGCGTGGACACGTTCGTCCAGCCGGCGGTCGAGTGGGGCAAACGCGCCGCCCGCGGCCTGCTCGGCGGCGGCGACTTCGAGGAGGCCGACGCGGTCGCCGACAAAGAAGAACTGGTCGTCGAGTAGTCGGAGCGAGCGGCGCACGGCGACCACGGCCGAGAATCGGCTTTTGCGACGACTACCGAACAACCAACCAGCGACGACTACCGAACAGTCCACGGGGCGGGACTGAAAGGGGCCGCGGTCGAGGGCGAACCCCGGACCGGCGAGGACCGCAGGCCGGAGGCCGAGGACCGCGTCGGTCCGCGGGAGTCGTCGACCGCGGGGGCTTTCGAGGTGTCGTCGGTACTGCACCCCGTTCCGACGGCAGACGAATCACCACCGCAGAAAACCGATATCCGACCCGAATCGATTATCCGACCCCATTCCGAAGGGGGGGACAATGGCACACGACACCGCCCGCTCGTCTGCGAGCCTCGCAGACCACCTCCAGGCGTACGGTGGCATCATCATCGTCGTCGCCCTCTCGCTCCTCGTCGGCGCGACGTTCGGCTCGCTCGCCGGCGGCCTCGCTCGCGGCGCGGTGCCGGGCGACACCGCGCTCGTCGGCGAGATACAGACCGCCGCGCAGTTCGTCGGCTTCGGCGTCGTCGGCGCGGGCTACCTCTCTATGCGCGACGACTGGGAGTTGATTCGGTTCGAGCGACCGACCGCGCGCGACGGCCTGTGGATTGCGGGCGGGTTCGTCGCCGTGATGGGCGTCTACCTCGGCGCGTCGGCGCTGATGTCCGCGCTCGGCATCCAGAGCGGCGACAGCGTCATCGCCCAGCAGGGCCGCGAGAACCCGGTGTACTTCCTGTATCTCACGGTCATCACCATCGTCCTCGTCGGCCCGGCGGAGGAGCTCATCTTCCGGGGCATCGCCTTCGGCGAACTCCGGCGGCTGTGGGGGCCCGCGCCCGCGGTCGTCCTGTCGAGTCTGGTGTTCGCGTCGATTCACCTCTGGTCGTTCTCCGGCGAGGGGCTGTACGTCTCGTTGGGGATGGTGCTCGTCCTCGGGAGCGTCCTCGCGGTCGTCTACGAGCGAAGCGGGAACCTGCTCGTCGTCGCGCTGGTCCACGGACTGTACAACGCGGTCCAGTTCCTCGTGAGCTACGCGCAGGCGACCGGCATGGTCTGAAAAATCGAAATCGAACCGCGGGCGGCGACCGGCTTACGCCGGGTTCTTCCGCGACAGCTCCATCCCGCAGATGGGACAGCGCTCTTTGTCCTCGTCGAACTCGCGGCCGCAGCCCTGACACTGGAACTTCCAGGTTCGCTGTTCCGCGATGCCGTCTTGGGCGACGACTTCGACGCCGACGTTGAGCCGTTCGGCGACGTTCTGCATCGCGTAGTCGTCGGTGACGAGCGTCGCGTCGAGTTCGAACGCGGCGGCGATGAGACGCGTGTCGGTCTCCGAGAGCACGTCGCGGTCGCCGGTCTCGCCCGCGGCGCGGAGCACCTTGTCCACGGTTCCCTGTCCGGGGATGTGGACGTACATGCCCGCGCCTTCGAGGGCGTCGAAGCGGAAGGCGTGCTCGCCGGTGAGTTCTTCTTTGACGAGGGGAATCGAGGCCGTCTCGTCGTCGGTGTGGTACTCGTGGATGAACGCAGACGCGTC
The DNA here is from genome assembly GCF_000336975.1 of Haloferax sp. ATCC BAA-644. NCBI lineage: Archaea > Methanobacteriati > Methanobacteriota > Halobacteria > Halobacteriales > Haloferacaceae > Haloferax > Haloferax sp. ATCC BAA-644. The sequence continues at coordinate 27,158 of NZ_AOLF01000019.1, read as the reverse complement.
GAGAATCCGCATTGAGAATCTATCCTGAATCTACCGTTGGACGACGATGTAATCCTTGACCGCCTGCACGCGATTCACCGGGACTCGGAACCGTCCGTGGTCGTCCTGGTCGAACGAGACGCGTCCGGGGGAGATTTGCTCGTTCGGCTGGACGAGCAGGTCGTGCAGCTCGCCCGATTTCATATCCATCGTGATGTTGTACAGCATCCCGAGCTCCGTCCCGTCCGAGCCCATAACGGCCTTTCCGGAGAGGTTCTCGGCGAGTATGTCGGCCATACACACCCCTTCCTCGTCGGTTCACATAAACGGTACGGGCACGTCTGACGAGAGGCCGACGGACACCCCGCGTCCGCCGATGGGCCGCGAGAACACTCGACGCGGCAAATCGTGGGACTCGTGCGCACGGCCGTGACGATGGACTTAACTTGAGTCACCGACTCGATTCCGGTAAGAGCTTTCTCCGGGGCGATTCTTCATGTCCGACACTGATTCGACGTCACAATCCGATACGCTTCGCACACCCATCGTGGCCGTCCTCGGCCACGTGGACCACGGGAAGACGAGTCTTCTCGACAAGATTCGCGGCTCCGCCGTCAGCGAGGGTGAGGCCGGTGCTATCACCCAGCACATCGGCGCGACCGCGGTCCCCTTAGACACCGTCTCGCAGATGGCCGGCAGCCTGGTCAAACCCGAGGACTTCGACCTCCCGGGGCTGTTGTTCATCGACACGCCGGGGCACCACTCCTTCAGCACCCTCCGCTCGCGCGGCGGGGCGCTGGCCGACATCGCCATCCTCGTGGTCGACGTGAACGACAGCTTCCAGCCGCAGACCGAGGAGGCCATCGACATCCTCAAGCGGACGGGGACGCCGTTCATCGTGGCCGCGAACAAGATAGACACCACGCCGGGCTGGAACCCCCAAGAGGGGGCCCCCATCCAGAAGACCTACGAGGAGCAGTCACAGCGCGCGCGCTCGAAACTCGACGAGAAGCTGTACGAGATTATCGGCGAACTCTCCGACCGCGGCTTCTCCTCGGACTTCTACTGGCGCGTCCAGAACTTCCAGTCCAACATCGGCGTCGTTCCCGTCTCCGCGCTCACCGGCGAGGGGATTCCGGACCTGCTGGGCGTCCTGATGGGCCTCTCGCAGCGCTACATGAAAGACGAGATGGCCATCGACGTGGCCGGTCCCGGCTCCGGGACGGTCCTCGAAGTCAAGGAGGAACGCGGCTTCGGCGCGACCCTCGACGTGGTCCTCTACGACGGGACGATTCGCGCGGGCGACACCGTCGTCGTCGGCGGCGCGAACGACCCCATCGTCACCGAGGTCCGCGCGCTCCTCCAGCCCCGACCGAACGCCGAGATTCGCACCGAAAAGCGGTTCGACAAGGTCGACGAGGTCGGTGCCGCGGCCGGTGTGAAAATCGCCGCCCCCGACCTCGAAGACGCGATGGCCGGCGCGCCGGTCCGCGTCGTCGGCGACCGCGACCTCGACGAGGTCGTCCGCGAGGTCGAAGCCGAACTCGCCGACATCGAAGTCACCACGGAAGAGGAGGGCGTCGTCGTCAAGGCCGACACGCTCGGCAGTCTCGAAGCGATGGCGAACGCGCTACAGGAGGCCGAAGTCCCCATCCTCCGCGCCGAGGTCGGAGACGTGGCCCCCCGCGACGTGGCCGTCGCCTCGACCGCCCGCGAACCCGAACACAAAGTCATCCTCGGCTTCAACGTGGACGTGCTCTCGAACGCCGAGGCCGAACTCGACAAGAACGACGTGAAACTGTTCGAAGACGACGTAATCTATCAGCTCGTCGAGGAGTACGAAGAGCACGTCGAGGAGATGAAGCGCGCCCAACAGGAGACGATTCTCGACAAAATCGTCCGCCCGTGTCGGTTCCGCATCCTCGAAGACCACGTCTTCCGGCAGAACAACCCCGCCGTCGTCGGCGTCGAAGTCATGTCCGGGACCATCAAGAACAACATGAACGTCGTGAAGTGGGAAGACGGCGAGCCCAACCGCGTCGGCCAGCTTTCGGGCATCCAGGAGAACGGCGAGGACGTGTCGAGCGCCCGCGCCGGCTCGCGCGTCAGCGTCGCCATCGACGGCCCGACGGTCGGCCGCCAGATAGCGGAGGGCGACGAACTCTGGATTGAACTCCCCGAGAAGCACGCGAAGATTCTCGAACAGGAACTCCGCGACGACATCCCCACCGACGAACTGGAGGCGCTGTCCGGCTACCTCGAAAAACACCGCCGACGCGACCCCTTCTGGGGGAAGTAGGCGACTCACCGACTCCCGATTGTTCCGTTGGTTCACCGCACCCGTGAGCCGCACGCCCCTCCCGTCGGGCGAAATAGCTAATATGCACACGTTCGTATTCGCCGAGTGGTATCATGCGCACACGAACATCCCATAGCGGCAGCATCGTCTCGGAAGCGACGCGGTACGACGCCATTCTCGCCGCACTGCCGCTCCCGCTCGTCGTCGGGACGGCGGTCGGCACGCTCTCGCCGCTCCCGCTTTCGCCCGTCGCGGGCGCGAGCGGCCTCGTCTCGGCGGCCGTGCTCGCCTACGGGTTGTTCGTTGCGACACCGAAGTCGGCGGCGGGTCCGACCAGCGGCCCGGGCGCGTCCGCCGAGACCGACGCCCCGCTCGACGGCGTCACCACTCGCGTCCGCGACGACGCCGGTCGGAACCGTCGTCGCGGAAGCGTCTGAGCGAGGTCGCTCGCTCGCCTTGCGCTCAGGGGCGGTTCCACTCCCAGAACCAGTACGCAGCGCCGAACAGCATCAGCCCCGCGCCGAGGGCCGATGTCGCCGGTTCGGGGAAGACAAACAGCAGGAAGCCGACGATGATGAGCGTCGTCGGGCCGATCTCGTCCGCGTAACCGAAAAGCGAAACCATACCTCCCCTTCGACCGCCTCCGTGAAGTGTATTGTTCTCGTTCTGAACTGACGAGAGTGCGGCGCTGAAACGCAGGCCGAGGCGACGGAACAGACGAGAAAGCGGTCGGCAGGGCGCAGCCGCGCGTCAGTGGCCACTCGGACCCCGACGGCGGCGGGGGTCGTTCGGGGTTACCGAGCGGCGGGGGTGAGGTCGTCTCCGACGGCGCTCATCACCTGAAACGCCGCGGTTGCGGCCAGCCCGCGGGCGACCTCGTTTCGGTCTTCGTCGGTGAGTCCGGCGTCGAGTTCGTCTGCGTCCGGCGAGAAGCCGGCGCTGACGGGGTGGCCGACCGGCGGGTGGACGGCCACGGTGGCGAGCGGCCCGGTCGACCCGGTCGAGAGCTCCGACCCGACGGCGAAGCCCTCGGGGAGGTACGACTCCGTCCGCGAGACGATACCGGCGACGGCCCGCCGGAGCGCGTCCATCTGGTCGACGGTCAGTTCTCGGTCGGCCGACGCCTGGCCGGCCCCAGTCACGCCGGGAGCGCCCGCATATGGGTTGTTCCCGTTCATCAGTCGTCTGCGATACGGGAAGGACGTGTAAAAAGCCGTCGTCGGTCACCGACGCGGCGGGCGAATCGAAAGCGGATGACGACGCGGTGAGAGCCCGGTGACGACGCCGTCAGGCCGGTCGCGGAAGCGAGACGGTGACGACGGTCCCGTGGGACTTCGGCGTCGAGATGTCGAGCGACCCGCCGGAGGCGTCGACGATGGCGCGGACCAGCCAGAGGCCGACGCCGCTGGTGTGCGAAAGCGGCGTCTCCGAGCCCGAAAGCAGGGCCTCGCGCTCGGCGTCCGGGATGCCGGGACCGTTGTCGGTGACGGTCACCCCGACGACCTCGCCGAGCTGCCAGACGCCGACGTGTACCTCCGGGTCGTCGCAGTCGGAGTGGACGACGGCGTTATCGAGTAGTTCTGCGATGCTCCGCGGGAGCGCCGGGTGCGCCCGCGCGACGAGCGTCTCCGGCGAGGCGACCGAGACCTGTACCGCCGGGTACTCCATTTCGAGGTCCTCGACGGCGTCTGTGACCGCAGACGTGAGGTCGACGTCGACCTCGTTCCCCTCCGCGAGCTCGACGGTCCTGAGGAGCGCGACCTCGTCGCTCACCTCGACCAGTCGGCTCGCTCGCTCTCGAATCGCCTCGACGGGGTCGGTGTTCGCGTCCGCGTCGTCCCGCGGCTCGACCAGTTCGGCGTAGCCGAGAATGGCGGTGCAGGCGTTCCTGATGTCGTGTCTGAGGATTCGATGGAGGACGCTCGTGTGGGCGAGCGTCGACTCCAGTCGCTCGGAGGTCCGGTCCAGTTCGGACTGGCTCCGGTCGACGAGAACGTACACCAACAGCGCCGAGAGGACGACGAACAGCCACCCCTTCGCCGTCTGGATGAACTCGTGGTTCGGAAGTCCCTCCACGAGACTGTCGCTCGTCGCGACCCAGAGGAAACCGAAGGCGGCGTAGATAAGCGCCACTCGCCTCGGGGACAGGTCGAACGGCGCATCACCACTCATGCCCGAGCAATACTCACAAACGCTGATGAGTCCGTCGGTCAGCGCGGCGTGTCAGAAGACGGACTCGCTTCGCCCGTAGGCCGCGACCGTGACCGCGGTGGTGTAGCCCTCGCCCTCGTGGGTCCCGGTGGAGAGCGCGACTTCCTCGTCGTCGAACGACCACTCGCGGAGGTTCCGGCCCGCTTCGAGGCCGTCGAGGACGGCCGCGCGGACGCTGTCTTCGTCGGTTCCGGACGCCTCGTAGAACAGTCCGGGACCGGAGCCGGTCGCCCAGCCGAGGCCGGCGACGACCGTCTCGCCGGGCGTCGCGGTGGTCTCGCGGGCCTGCACCACGGTCAGTCGGTTGCCCGCCGGGCCGAGGTCGGGAGCCACGTCGACCGCCTCGACGGTCGCGTCGGCGGGGACGACCGACGAGACGGCGACGAGGTTGTAGTTGTGGACGTTGGCGGCGGCGAGGGCGGCGTCGTACGACGCCATCTCGGTGGGGGCGGTACCGACCCCGCGGACGACACGAATCGTGTTCATGTCCGAACTCTCGCGGCGGCGGAAAAGGGGGTTACGAATACCGGCGCTCGAAAGCGGGGGGAACGGGAGGCGCCGGCGACCGCCCTCGGCGGCGGTCCCCGGCCGCCGACCTCAGTACTGGTAGTCCGTGAAGCCCGAGATGGGGCCGGTACCGGACTCGTCGACGTTCGAGAGCTTCTCGTGGGCGGCGTCGAAGTCCGCGCCCGTCACCTCGGTCCGGCCGTCGCGGATGGCGAACATCCCGGCCTCGGTCGTGAGCGACGCGATGTCCGCGCCGGAGTAGTCGTCGAGTTCCTCGGCGAGCGCGTCGAGGTCTACGTCGTCGGCAACGTTCATGTCGCGGGTGTGGATGTCGAGGATGTGGCGGCGGCCCTCGACGGCGGGCTTGGGCACCTCGATGAGGCGGTCGAACCGGCCGGGGCGGAGGATGGCCTCGTCGAGCATGTCGAAGCGGTTGGTCGCCGCGATGATGCGGATGTCGCCGCGGTCGTCGAAGCCGTCCATCTCCGAGAGCAACTGCATCATCGTGCGCTGGACCTCGGCGTCGCCGGAGGTCTTCGAGTCCGTCCGCTTCGAGGCGACGGCGTCGATTTCGTCGATGAAGATGACCNCTGCATCATCGTGCGCTGGACCTCGGCGTCGCCGGAGGTCTTCGAGTCCGTCCGCTTCGAGGCGACGGCGTCGATTTCGTCGATGAAGATGACCACCGGTTCGCGCTCGGCGGCGAGCTTGAACAGGTCGCGGACGAGCCGCGCGCCCTCGCCGATGAACTTCTGGACGAGTTCGGAGCCGGCCATCTTGATGAACGAGGCGTTGGTCTCGTTGGCGACGGCCTTCGCGAGCATCGTCTTCCCGGTTCCCGGCGGGCCGTAGAGGAGCACGCCCGACGGCGGGTCGATGCCGACCTCAGCGAACATCTCGGGGTTTTCGAGGGGTTGTTCGACCGCCTCGCGGACTTCGCGGACCTGCTCGTCGATGCCGCCGATGTCGTCGTAGGTGACCGTCGGTGACTCGACGACCTCCATCGCCTGCGCCCGCGCGTCCGTCTCGTCGTCGAGGACGGTCTGGACGGCGAACGAGTCGTTGATGGCGACGCGGTCGCCGGGCTCGATGTCGTCGATGTTCAGGCTCGGTGCGAACTCGGTCAGGACCTCCTGGTTGTTGCCGTGCTGCTTGATGATGACCCCCTCGTCGGTCAGCTCCTCGACCGTGGCGATGTAGTACGAGGCCGTCTTCAGCGCCTCGTTGCGCGCTTTCATCTGGTCGACCTCGTCGACCAACTCGGCGTGGCGGTCGTCGGCGTTCTGGAGCCGCTGGTCGAGTTCGCGGTTGACGTCGACCATGCGTTCGAAGTGCTGGCGGAGTGCAGACAGCCGCTCTGCATCCGACATCTCGGGGTCCAGATCGAGATGCGGACGTTCCGGGAGAGATGGACTCCGTGACATCAGTGATTGGCCTCACTTAGGTATGCGCGTAAATGTGCCTTTGGGTCAGAGAACCCGACTGCCGCGCTCGAAGCCGCTTTAGGTGGCGGTGGTCCCGCGGCGCTCGCTCGCGGCGGCGAATCGAAGGCCGGCAGCGCGACGCCGCGGCTCACGGATACGTAGCGGTTCGCAGGAACGCGCGAAGCAACGAAGGCGAAGATGTGGAAGGAGGAAGTTGCGGAGGTTCGGTGTGTACAGGTCGCCCCTCGTTTCGGCCCAACATACCCTCCGCGAGAAGGGATACGACGCCCATCGACTTGAAAGGAATTCGTCGTCGGCGAGAACGTCCCGCGAATCGGGATGTCGGTATTCATCCGGTAGTATCCGGCGAGCGACCGCTTCCGAGAGTCGCGGTCGGCGGTCGTCAGCGGGTCCGTTCGCCCTGATAGCTGCCGTCGTAGGTCTCGTCGTGGGTCGCGTCCGCGAGGACGATTTGGGCGACGCGCGCGCCGCGTTCGAGTTCGACCGGGTGGTGGACCTCCAAGAGGCCCTCGCCTTTCCCCTCGTAGCCGGCGTCCCAGACGGCCGTGTTCAGCATACAGGAGTTCCGCATGAGCGACGACCGCGGGTAGATGAAGCCGACGTGGTCCTCGGGGATGTGGACCGTCTCGGCGTACTGGAGGACGTACCCGCCGGGGTCGAGTCGGTACGTCTCGGTGTCCGGGTCGGCGCAGTCGAGGGCGCGGCGCTCCCCGACGGTCTTTCCCTCGCGACCGAGGCGACCCGGTTCGACCTGTTCGAGGACCGCTTCGAGCGTCAGGTCGACGCCGTTGGGTTGGACCTGTTCGGCCGTGACCGGCGAGATGTGCTGTGCGACGAACGAGCCAGCGCGGTGCATATCCGAACCCCGGCCAGCGGGCGCAAAACTGTGCCGAACCTCGACCGTCGTCACCCCTGACACGACCCCCGCGTTCGGGGCCACGACGGGGCCGAAACACGCCCGCGGTGGGGGCGGTGACGACCCCCGCGGTGACCAGTCACATTGGAGAACCAACAAGGAGTTTAATGGCCCTTAGACGCTAGAAATCCAGAGACGGCGCTATCGTTCACGTTCGAAGATAGGGAAGTACGCGGGATTTATATCCGAGGACCATCGACGTTCGGGTGTTATGGGACAGACGCTCACGGAAAAGATTCTCTCGGACCACCTCGTCGAGGGTGACCTCACCCCCGGAGAGGAGATCGGAATCGAAATCGACCAAGTCCTGATGCAGGACACGACCGGGACGATGGTCTGGCTCCAGTTCGAGGCGCTCGACCTCGACGAGGCCCAGACCGAACTCGCGGCCCAGTACTGCGACCACCAGACCTACCAGTTCGACTTCAAGAACACGGACGACCACCGCTTCCTCCGTTCCGCGGCCGGGACATATGGTGCCCACTTCTCCCGCCCCGGTAACGGTATCTGCCACAACGTCCACAAGGAGAACTTCGCCGCGCCCGGCAAGACGCTCCTCGGCTCGGACTCCCACACGCCGACCCCCGGCGGCCTCGGCCAGCTCGCCATCGGTGCCGGCGGCCTCGACATCGCCGTCGCCATGGGCGGCGGCGCGTACTACGTCGAGATGCCGGAAGTCGTGAACGTTCGCCTCGAAGGCGAGCTCCCCGAGTGGTCCTCCGCGAAGGACGTCATCCTCGAGATGCTCCGCCGCGAGACCGTCAAGGGCGGCGTCGGCAAGGTGTTCGAGTACACCGGCCCCGGTGCTGAATCGCTCACCGTGCCCGAGCGAACCACCATCACCAACATGGGGACCGAACTCGGTGCCACCTCGTCGCTGTTCGAGACCGACGAGAAGACCAAGGACTACCTCGAACGTCAGGGCCGCGGCGACGAGTACGTCGAGCTGACGGCCGACGACGACGCCGAATACGCCGACGAAATCGTCATCGACCTCAGCGAGCTCGAACCGCTCATCGCCTGCCCGTCGATGCCCGACAACGTGGTGCCGGTCCGCGAAGTCGCCGGCGAGACGGTCGAGCAGGTCCTCGTCGGGTCCTGTACCAACGGCGGCTACGAGGACGTCCTCCCGGCCGCGAAGATGGTCAAAGACCAGGAAGTCGCAAAGCACCTCGAGATGATCGTCGCGCCCGGTTCGAAGCAGGCCGGCGAGATGCTCGCCCGCGAGGGCTGGACGGCCGAGATGATGGCGGCCGGCGTCAACGTCTCCGAGGCGACCTGTGGTCCGTGTATCGGTATCGGCCACGTCCCCGCCTCCGACTCCGTCTCGCTGCGCACCTTCAACCGCAACTTCGAGGGCCGCTCGGGCATCGAAGACGACAACGTCTACCTCTGTTCGCCGCAGGTCGCCGCCGCCGCGGCGCTCAAGGGCGAAATCGTCGACCCGCGCGACCTCGCCGACGAACTCGGCCTCGACGCCCCCGGCGTCGAACTCCCCGACAAGTACGACGGCTCGAAGACGGACCTCATCTACGCCGACGACGCTATCGACGACGAGCTCATCAAGGGCCCGAACATCGGCGAAGTGCCGCTGCAGGACCCCCTCGGCTCGAACATCTCGGGTGAGACCCTCCTGAAGATGGAGGACAACATCACGACCGACCACATCATCCCGGCGACGTCCGACATCCTCAAGTTCCGCTCGAACATCGAGCGCCTCTCGGACTTCACGCTCTCGCGCGTCGACGAGACGTTCGCCCAGCGCGCCAAGGAAGCCGGCTCCGGCGTCCTCGTCGCGGGCGAGAACTACGGGCAGGGCTCCTCGCGCGAACACGCCGCGATGTGTCCGATGTACCTCGGCATCGAGGCCGTCCTCGCGCAGTCGTTCGCTCGCATCCACAAGGCGAACCTGTTCAACTTCGGTATCGTCCCCCTCGCAATCGACGAGGAGACCTACGAGAAGATCGAACAGGGCGACGACGTCGAAATCGTCGACGACGTTGCCGAAGCCGTCGAATCCGGCCAGGAAGAGTTCACCATCCGCGTGAACGACGACTGGGAAGCGACGGCGAACCTGCACGCCTCCGAGCGCGAGCGTCGTATCCTCACCGCCGGCGGCAAGCTCCCCCTCACGAAGCAGCAGGCCGAGGGCGGCGCTGCCCCCGCGGACGACTGAACGCGACCAACATCACCTTCTCACTTTTTCGCGCGGCGAGCGGCGGCCATCGCGCGGCCGGCGGGGTGATCCGCCCGCGACCGTGAGCGTTCCTCCCGATTCCCGCAGGCCCGTGCCGTCGGGCTTTTGCGTGCCAACCACGTAGCGCCGGGCGTGACGGCGTTCGACGACGCGCTCGCCGACGACGCGGTCGTCAGGCGGGTCGACCGGGCGGACCTCCTCGACGTGCTCCGCATCGAGCGGACCTGTTTCTCCGAGCCGTGGCCGTACTCCGCGTTCGAGATGTTCGTGGACGAACCCGCGTTCCTCGTCGCCGCCCGCGGGGACGAGGTGCTCGGCTACGTCGTCGCCGACGTGATGCCCAACCACGGCAACGACATCGGCCACGTGAAGGACCTCGCGGTCCGCCCGGAGGCCCGCGGGAACGGCCTCGGCCGGCGGCTGCTCGTCCAGTCGCTGACGGCGATGGCCATCGCGGGCGCGACGGTCGTGAAACTCGAAGTCCGCGCCTCGAACGAGCCGGCAATCGGCCTCTACCGGAGCCTCGGCTTCGAACCCGCCCGCCGGGTGCCGAGCTACTACGGCGACGGCGAGGACGCGTACGTCATGGTCCTCGACGTGGCCGAGTGGCAAAGCGCTTGACAGGACCGCAGACGGTCGAACGAGGGCTTATCACGACGAGCCGCGTACACGAGTTGTGTTACCGCCCCCCACTGTCCTCTGTGTGAGTGACGACGACGCGTTCGCGGCGTCGCTCGACTCGTCGCTGTCGTCGCTCGACGAGACGACGGTCGTCCGCCACGTCCGCTCGCCCGCCGCGGCGCGTGCGGAGCTCGTCGCCGCCGCCGCGGCCGTCTCGTGTATCGTTTTCACCGCACCCACGACGACCGGCGACGAGGGGGCGTTCGTCCGCGACATCTACGCGCAGGGCATCGATGTCCCGGTCGTCGTCGCGGCCGCCGACCGCGAGGTCGCGATGCGCGCGGTCGAAGCCGGCGCGACGGACTACGTCGTCCGCGACGACGAGGACCCCGAGACGATGTCGTGGCTGGCCTTCCGCGTCGAGCGGGCGCTCGGCGAGTGCACCCTCGCACGGGACCACCGGGACCGCATCGAACAGCAGCGCGTCGTCTCGGAAGTCGGGACGCGGGCGCTGACCGCCGCCGACCTCGACTCGACGCTCGACCACGCCGCGCGTCGCGTCCGCGACGTGCTCGACGCGGACTCCGTCACTATCTTCGAGGGCCTCGACGACGGCGCGTTCCGCGTCGCCGCCGCCGCGGGCTGGTCGGCGGACCGGAGTCACGGACCCGCCGCGGTCGGGGGGACGCAGGCGGCCGAGACCTACCGGACCGGCCGTTCGATGCTCGTCGACGACTTCGACGCCGACGAGCGCTTCGAGCGCGCGGCCGACAGCGCCCCGTCGGGACCGAAAAGCGGGATGAGCGCGGCCATCGGCGGCGACGGGACCTGCTGGGGGGTCATCAACGTCCACGGCGTCGCCTGCGGGCAGTTCTGCGACGACGACGTGCTGTTCTTGGAGAACATCGCGGCCGTCGTCGGCGCGGCGAGCGAGCGTCACGAGCTCAAAGGGGCGCTCTCGGAGGTGTTAGCGCGGATGGACGAGGCGGTGATGGGGTTCGACGCGGACTGGCGGGTCACGTACGTCAACTCGACGGCCGAACACGGACTCGGGATGTCCGCCGCGGCAGTGCTGGGGACGCGCATCTGGGACTCGGTCCCCGAGGCGAACGTCTTCCGCGAGGAGTTCGAGCGCGCGATGGAGCGACAGGAGCCCGCGACCTTCGAGACCTACTACGAGCGCCTCGAAACGTGGTACGCGGTTCGGGCGTACCCCTCCGAGACGGGGCTGTCCGTCTACTTCACCGACGTCACGGAGCGGTTGGAACGCGAGGTCGAAGCCGAGCAGTACGGGCGGATGCTGGCGGCCGTCGCCGACGCGGTGTACGCGCTGGACGACGAGGGGCGGTTCGCGGCCGTCAACCCGGCGTTCGAGCGGCTGACCGGACTCGACCGCGACCGCGTCATCGGCTCGTCGACGGCCCTGCTCGCCCAGCACGCCACCGCGACCGACGGGAGCGACGAGGCGTTCGCGGCCACGTCGCGAGGCATCGTCGAACTCGAACTCCGGACGCCCGACGGCGAGGTCGTCCGGGTCGAGAACCACCGAACGCCGCTCGTCGTCGGCGGCGAGGAGGTCGGCTCGGTCGGCGTCCTCCGCGACGTGACGAAGCGACACCGCTACGAGCGCCTGCTGGCGACGCTCCACGACCGGACCCGCGAGATGATGGGCGCGACCGACAGACAGACCGTCCTCCGGGCGGCCGCCGACGCCTGCGACGAGGTGCTCGGTGACGCCCGAACCGAACTGTTCGTCTTCGACGAGGCGGACACGAGCCTCGTCCGCGTGGGCGCGGCGGGGACCGGCCTCGGCGACAAACCGCCCGACGGCGGCCTCGACCGCGGCGGCGTCTGGGACGCGTTCGTCTCCGGCGAGGTCCGCGTGGTCGAACTCGCGCCCGACGGGGGCGTCGTCGACGGCGTCGAGCGCGTCATCGCCGCACCGCTCGGTCGCCACGGCGTGCTCGTCACCGGCCATCCCGGTACCGTCGCGCCGAACGAGGTCGACGTGGAGCTCGTGAACCTGCTTTCCGCGACCGTCGAGGAGCTGCTCGAACGCATCGACGCCGAGGCGGAGCTCCGCGAGCGCGACCGCCGGCTCGAAGCCCAAAACGAGGCGCTCACCCGGCTCGACCGAATCAACGAGACCATCCGGAACATCAACCAGTCGCTCATCCGCGCGCCGACCCGCGGTGCGGCGCTGTCGGAAGTTGCCGAACACCTCGTCGACACCGACGGTATCACGGTCGTCTGGCACGCCGAGGTCAGCGATATCGACGAGGCGTACCGCCCGCCGAGCGACGCGGTCCACGGCGCGGACACCGCCTACGCCGACCGGCTCGGAGAGGTGGCGACCGCGGACCCGCTGTGTTCGCTGCTCGAAGCCGCCGTTGAGAGCCGAGAGAAGCAGGTGGTCGCGGACGTGCTCGACGACCCCGCGTGGGCAGACCACCGCAGCGACGCCCTCAGCTACGGGTTCCGAGCCATCGCGGTCATCCCCGCGGTCGCTGACGGCCAAGTGGAGGCGCTGTTCGTCGTCCACGCGACCGGGGCGAGCGCCTTCGACGACGACGATGGCCTACTCACCGAACTGGGGGAGGCGGTCGGCTACGCGCTCGCGGCCACGGGGCGCGCCGACGCCATGTTGACCGAGCGCCGGACGAACGTACAGGTACAGCTCGGCGGCGACCGGCTGTCGATATCGCGGCTCGCCCGGCGGGTCGGCCGCGCGGTGAGTCTCAGCGGCGTCATCCCGCAGTCCGACGGCTCGGTCATCGCGTTCGTCGCCAGCGACGCGGAGCCCGAGGACGTCGTCGCCGCCGGGCGGGACATCGCGACGCGCGTGCGCCGCGTCTCGACCGACGCCTCGGGGTCGCTGTTCGAACTCCGCCTCCCGCGGGAGTCGCTGTTCGAGACGCTGTACGCCTCGGAGGCGACGCTCCGCGCGCTCGACGCGACGCCGACGCAGACCACGCTCACCGCCGTGGTTCCGACGCGCGTCCGAGTCCGGTCGTTCGTCGACGCGCTCGACTCGAACTACCCCGGGACGAGTCTGCTGTCGCGGCGGACCGCCGCCGGGGCCGAGTCGCCCCAGACGTTCGCCGCCGAGATGCGCGAGGCGTGGACGAGCCGCCAGCACGAGTCGATTCGGGCGGCCCACCTCGCCGGCTTCTACGAGTGGCCGCGCCGCAGCACCGCCGAGACGCTCGCCGAGACGTTCGACATCAGCGCGCCGACCTACCAGTACCACCTGCGCGCGGCCGAGCGAAAACTGGTCGAACGCGTCTTCGAGTGACGACGTACCACGTGTAGACCAGCGATACCAACTGATTTTCAGTGACGGTTCTAGGTACCTAGAGGTGGCGCGCGCGCCACCACTAGTTGGATAGCAGCGACCGATATACCCGCGAGCGTCATCGGTGCGGATGTCGGCGAGGCGCCGGCGCGAACCGAACCATGGACGAAACTCGCGTGTTACCGGGCAACGATGTGGGATGGAATACGGGGTCGACCGACGAGGTCGTCGCCCGACACGACCGGAGCGGACGAGACACTCTGGCGGTGACAGTCGTCACCGCGACCGCTCAACTGCACGGCGTGGACGCCATCGACCTCCCACCGCTGTCCGAGGCTATCGACCCCGACGCGCTCTGTCAACTGTTCGCCCCGCTGGCGCGGGTGGCGGCGACCGACGGCGGCGCTCGCGGGTCGATAGCGCCCGCTCGCGGTCGAATCGGGTTCCGGTACGCTGCCTGCGACGTGACCGTCTGGGCCGACGGCACGGTCATCGTCACGCCCGCCTGACGCATCGACGCGCGAACGAATCGGTAATCCCACCACCACAACCACCACACGACGCGACGCTCCACGGGGGTGCCGCGACTGCCGACCGTCGCCCGCACCCACCACCACCATCACCACGCGGGCGGCGCGGCTCCATTTCTTTCGAGACCGACGCCGACGACGCTGACGCGCTGCGACGCGCCGCGACACGGTGCGCCGCAACGCGACGCGGCACGGAACGACGCGAGAGTGCGACGGGTTTTGGTACACAGAGCCGCTACCGGCGGGCATGGGATACGCCTGTCCGGTCTGCGACGCGCCGCAACGCGACGAGACGCACCTCGCGAACCACCTCGCGTTACAGGCCATCGTCCACGGCGACGACCACGAGACGTGGCTGGACGAACACGCACCCGAGTGGGCCGACCTGAACGCCGACTCGCTCGGCCCGCTCGTGGCCGACCTCGCGGAGGAACGCGAGTTCGACGAGGTGTTCGAGGACACGGTCGACCGCACGGGCGGCCCCGGCCATGCTCACCCGCACGGACAGGAACACGACCACGACATCCCCGACCGACAGCCGCAACCGTTCGGCGGGGCCGGCGGGTCGGAGTCGCTGTCGGGTGACGCCGCGCGCATCTTCGAGGAGGCGCAGTCGCTCACCCGCGAGATGGTCGCTGACGACGGCGAGGACGGCGAGGACGGCCAAAACGGCGAGCGTGAGGACGCGCCGCGGGACGGCGACGACGCCCGCGACGCCACCGATGCCGACGACCGCGGCGAGGAGACCGACGGCGCGGACAGGAAAGAGTCGTAAGTCCGGGCCCCGAACTGACTGGCGATGGAAACCCACGGGACGATTGCGCCGGCGTCGCTCGACGAGGCCGAGGCCGCCTTCGACCGCGTCGGACCGACCGCACAGGTGGTCGTCCGCGAGACGGCCAAGGCGATGGAGTTCGACCGCGAGGAGTACAGCGAACGCGTCACCGGCGACGTAATCGAGACCGTCCGGAACGCGCTGTTCGCGGAGTCGCTTTCGGTCACGGTCGGCACGCGCGCCGAGTTCGACGACTGGCGTTCGGCCCACGAGGACTACGAGGTGGTCGAACTCGGCAACCCCGACGTAGAGCGCGTCGCGTGGCACGCGGTCCCCTTCGCTGAGACCGTGCTGGCGACGACGTTCCAAAACGAGGAGGACGCCGCCGTCAGCACCCTCCGGCGCAACGCCTTCGGCCGCGTCTACCGCGACGCGCTGCTCGGAGAGGAAGCCGAGGGCGACGGGAGCGAGACTGACTCCGAGGGCGGCGCGGCCGGAGCGGACCGATGACCGACGACGGCCGCCGACACGAGCGCCTGCCCGACCCCGAGTGGCGCGTACTGGAGTCCGAAACCGAGTACGACACCGGCTGGTTCACCGGCGGTTACGACCTCGTCGAACAGCCCAACGGAACCACGAAGCGCTACTACTGGGCCGAACTGGCGACCGCGGTCGTCGTCGTCGCGGTCGCGGACGACCACGTCGTCTTCGTCGAGCAGTACCGGCCGAACATCCGCCAGACGCAGCTCGAACTCCCCGCGGGCGTCGTCGAGAAGGGCGAGTCGTTCACCGACGCCGGGGTGCGCGAACTCCGCGAGGAGACGGGCTTCGCCGCCGACTCGGTGTCGGTCATCGGTGACGTGTGGTGTTCGACGGGCGTCCTCCGGCACCGCCGCGGCTTCGTCTTCGCCGAGGGCCTCACGCCGGTCGAGCGCGACCTCGACGACAACGAATTCCTCTCGGTCCGCGCCGTGCCGGTCGAGGAAGCCATCGAGCGGGCGACCGAACCGCCGACGAACGACGCGACCGTCGAGGGCGTGCTCTTCGCCCGCGACGAGGGCCTGCTGTAAATGGTCGACGAGGTTTCCCCCGACGAGGTCGAGGAACTCCTCGACGGCGAGGAACCGCCGCTGGTCGTGGACGTGAGCACGGAGGCGGAGTTCGCGCTCGGGCACGTCCCGGGGAGCATCAACGTCCCCCTTTCGAACCTCGTTTCGCATCTCGACCGCGTCGCGGGCGCGGAACGCATCGTCGCCGTCTGCCCGCGGGGCGAGGCGAGCGTGCAGGCCGTCCGCCTGCTGTCGGCCTACGAGGGGACCGAAGACGCCCGCATCGAGAGCATGGCCGGCGGGCTCGCGGCGTGGGACGGCCCGCTCGAAGAGGGTCTCGACGAGGGTGCGGACGGCGACGAAGAAGACGGCGACGAGAGGAACTGAACGGCGTCGCTGGGCGGTGACGCGACTGGAGACGCGAGCGGTCGGGAAATTGGCGGACTAACGGCTCGCACGCGCTGACTTGCTTCGAAAAAATCTCGACGGCGGGCTAACTCAGAGGTCGGTCACGCGACGTTGAACCCCTTTTCGCGGAGGAAGTCCTCCACGCGGCCGCGGTGGTTGCCTTGGAGTTCGATGGAATCGTCTTCGACGGTTCCACCGCAAGCGAACTTCGACTTGAGGTCCGACGACAGGCTGTCCATGTCGACGTCCCTCGGGTCGAATCCCTCGATGACTGTAACCTCTTTTCCGTAGCGGCGCTCGTCGATGCGGATGACTATCTCCTGAGACTCTTTCGCCACGTCCTCGCAGACGCAGAGCTCTTCAGGGAGCCCGCACGTCGAGCAGACTTCCGACATTACAGTGTGGACCTACAAGATGGGGATATTAAACAGTATCGGGAGGCGGGGTCGCCGTCCGCGCCCTCAAGCGCCCGAGTCGGCCGTGGACGACGTTTCCGATTCGTCGTCGGTCGTATCGTCGTCGGTCGCGGCCGTATCGTCGTCGGACTGCTCGTCGGCGGGGGGTGCCGCGACATCGCTCCCGTCGGCGTCCTTCGCCCGCTTGTCGTTCCCGGGCGGCGTCTCCGGGGCGTTGCCGCGGTCCGCGCCGTCGGCGGCCCCGTCGGATTCGCCGCCGGCCACACCGGTCACGGTTCCGTTAGTTGCGTTTCCGTCGGTCTCGGTTCCGTTGGTCGCGTTCCCGGCGTCGGCGCGGGCGTCCGCGGCGCGGTCGCTCGCCTCAGAACGCGAGTTTCCCGGGGCGTCACTCCGCCCCGGGTCATCCGGTCGCCCGCCGTCGCCGGCGTCCGTCTCGTTTGCGGCGCGCTCGCGGCCGATGCCCTTGCCGGGGGTCCCCGCGATTCCGCGGGCGATTTCGGCTACTTCGGGGCCGGTGAGTTCGCTCGCGTTCGTGCGGAGCCGGTCGAGTTCGGCCGTCTCGACGCCGCGGGCCGAGAGTTCTTGGGCGGGGACCGTCGAGGCGGCGTCAGTCGTCTGGTTCAGCATGCTCCGTGTGCGCTCGATGTCGGCAACCGTCCGGGTCAGCCGCGCGCGGTACTGGCCCTCGGAGAGCGTGCCGTTTTCTCGCTGGGCTTCGAGGCGGTCCCTGCGCTGTTCGAGTTCGGTGAGGCGCTCGCGGACCGTCTCGACCTGCGTGGCCACGACCGCGGCCTTCGAGGCGTTCGAGTTCGCGTTCGCGAAGCGCGCGTCGAAGCTGCGGCGTTCGAGTTCGCCGTTGGTCTCCGAGCCCTGTACGCCGATGACGGCGGACAGGCGCTGCCCGGGAAGCGTCTCCGACGACGCGGCGCTGTCGTTGCCCGCCGCGTCGGTGGTCGCGCTGTCGTTCGCGGTCGTCTGTGCGACGGGCGCGGCGACCGAGCCATCGGCGGCCGCGG
This sequence comes from Haloferax sp. ATCC BAA-644, assembly GCF_000336975.1. Taxonomy (NCBI): domain Archaea; kingdom Methanobacteriati; phylum Methanobacteriota; class Halobacteria; order Halobacteriales; family Haloferacaceae; genus Haloferax; species Haloferax sp. ATCC BAA-644. The sequence continues at coordinate 9,494 of NZ_AOLF01000019.1, read as the reverse complement.
CCGCCGTTCCCATCGGTCCGGCCGAGGCGGCGAGAGCGAGCGGTGCGCCCACCGTCGCCAGCAACACGGCGGCAGCGACGGCAAGCACAGCGGTTCGTCGGCTCATCACCCTCGTTTTGGAACTCCGTTCCGATATAAGCGTGCGGTCGTGCCCCCGAATCAACCCCAGTCAACGGCAGTTTGCGAGCCACCCGTGGGTCGCCTCCGTCTGCCGATTAGGCACCGACCACCGACCGAAACGGTCGTAAGAAATTTATACCCCATTCGAGTCGCCGTCGCCGTCAGGAGCGTCCGCGCCGCCGTCGTCGTCTTCGGGCAGTCGCAGGACGTTCTCGCGGCCGAGGCGGAAGCCCTCGATGGTCCCCTCGTCGCGCATCCCGCGGACGACCTTGCTCGTCTTCGCGTCGGTCCAGTCGAGCGCGCCGGCGACCTCCTGTTGCTTGATGCGGCCCCCGCGGGACTCGATGAGTCGGAGGACGCGCTCTTCGTTGCTGAGGAGTTCCGGCGGCGGACTCGGCTCGCCGTCGTCGCTCGCGTCGGACTCGTCGGTATCGTCGGCGTCGGCGGTATCTGCACCGGCACCGGCGGTCGCCGCGGCCGTCGCGGCGTCGTCGGCCGCCAGCTCCGAACCGGCTTCGCCCGCGCTCGCGGCGGTCGAGTCGGCGGGTGCGTCGGCGTCCGTCCCGGCGGTCGCGTCGGCTGCGCCTGCACCGTCGCCACTGTCGCTACTGTCGCCGCCGCCGAGCGCGCCCCGCGAGCGGAGATAGACCGCGCCGGCACCGACGAGAACGACGAGCGCGAGCGCGATGAGCGCGGTCGTCGTCGGGAACGGGTCGTCGCCCGCGGCGGGCGTCTCGGAGTCGCCCGGCGTCGGTGTGGGCGTGGGCGTCGCCGAGGGTTCCGAACCGCCAGCGCCGCGTTCGAGGACGACGTTCGGCTCGCCCGAGACGAACTCGGTCTGGGTGCCGCGCCAGATGACCGCGTTCTCGCGGGTCTCGTCGCCCGCGGGCTCGACGGTCGTCGCGCCGTAGTCGTCGGGCCACGAGAGGATGAGCCGGGAGCTGCTGTCGAGGAAGAAGCCCTCGATGGCGTCGCCGACGACGAGTCGGTCGCCGTCGACCGCCGCGAAGTTGGACCACTCGAAGGAGTAGCTGACGACGCCGAAGCTATCGGGGAGCGACCGCGTCTCGGCGGCGACCGAGACGTTCGTCGCGGCCATCTCCCGGCCGGTGGCGTTCTCGGCGGCCCCGACGGTCGAGGCGATGCGCTCCGCGAACGCCGCGGTGTAGTCGTCGGGATTGGCCCGCACGTCGTCTTGGAGCGACTGGAAGGCCTCGGTCGTGTTCTCGTCGTCGAGCCGGGCCCAGTACTGAATCTCCCAGCGGGCATCGCCGCGCTCGGAGACCTCGACGACGATTCGCGTGCTGTCGGGTTCGACGCCCTGCTGGACGAGCGGTTCGACGCCCGGGCCGCTCGCGGTGCGCTCCTGTGCGGCCGCGGTCGGCGCGACCACGGCGAGCACGCAGAGAGCGGCACACAGGAGTGCGAAGACAGCGTCTCGTGTCGCCATTGAGCGTTCGTGCGAGCGCACGCAGAAAAAGTGACGCGGTTCTTCGCGCCGCTCAGTCCGTCCAGCGTCTGACGAGCGGCAGACGACCGCGGACGACGGCGTTCGCTGCGGCCACGGCCTCGTCGGCGTCGGCGCGGGTGACGCCGTCGCCGTACTTCGCGCGCTCGTAGAGGCGGCCGACCTGTCGGGTCCGCTCGTCGACGCCGACGCGGGACAGCGAGTCGAGATACGCCCTGACCGTCTCGCCGGGGCGACGCGGCCGGTACTCGCGTTCGAGGGCGAGTTCGAGGCGGTCGTACGCCCGGAACACGTCGGCGGCCGGCGAGTCGGTGCGCCGCTGGTACGCCGCGGTCGCAAACCGGAGGTGCGCCGGGAGCCGCGTTCGCCTGACGCCGGCGGCGACGCCGAGGAGGCCGACGAGACCGACGAACAGCGTCTCCCGAGACGGCAGTTCGGGGAGGAGGCCGCCGCCCTCGTCGTCTTCGGCCGCGCCGTCGCCCGCGGGGGTGACGCCGAGGCGCTCGTCGATACCGGGGGCCGGCGGGCTGCCGCCGGCGGGCGTCGCGTTCGTCTCGGTCCCGTTTTCGGTCGGCGTCTCGGTGTCGGTCGCGGTCGGCGTGGGCTCGTCGGTCTCGTTGGACTCGGCGTCCGTCTCGTCGGTGTCGATGCCCGTCTGGCCCTCGTCGCGGGCGTCGCTGAGCGTCGTCGATTCCGCGTCCTCTCGGGGGCCGGCGGGCGTCGGGTCGAAGCGCACCCAGCCGGTGTCCTCGAAGTAGACTTCGACCCACGCGTGGGAGTCGAGGCCGCGGACGACGTAGCGGTCGTCACCGACCTGCTCGCCGGTCGTGTAGCCGGTGACGAACCGCGCGGGGACGCCCTCCGAGCGGAGGAGCACGACCATCGTCGAGGCGTAGTAGGTGCAGTAGCCGGCGTCCATCTCGAAGAGGAACGACTCGGCGATGTCGCCGTCTGGGCGGGACACCCGAAGCGAGTACTCCTTGTTGGCTTCGAGCCACTCCTCGACCGCGACGGCCTTGTCGTAGGGCGTCTCCGCGTCGCCCGCGATTTCGGCGGCGCGGTCGCGAACGCGGTCGGACGTGCTGTCGGGCAGCGCGAGATACCGCTCGCGTATCTCGTCGGGGTAGTCGGTTCCCGTCCGCCGGAGCGACGCCGGGGTGTACTGCGGGACCTCGCTCGTGACGTTGTAGGTCTCCCCGATTTCGACGGTGCGGTCGGGCCGGAGGTTCCCCTGTTGAGTGACGAGCGTCTCGTTTTCGATGTCGCCGGAGACGGCGACGGGCCGCCACGCCGCGGGCATCGAGTCGAGCGGCGTCGCCGGCGTGACGGTCTGGCGGACCAACCGCGAGGGGCCATCGGGACCGGCCAGCCGGCCGCCCTCGTAGTCGCGGGTGTCGCCGGTCCTGACCCAGCCGTCGCCGGTGTAGCGGTCGAACGTCGCGGTCTGCCAGTAGTCCGGCGAGGTGCTCTGGACCTCGAAGCGGACCCGCGGCGAGAGACTGATGCTCCCGACGATTGAGATGCGGTCGTCGGCGCTCACGAGGCTGGCTTCGACGGTCGGCTCCTCGGCCACGCCCCCGTCGGGGATGACCGGCGACCCGCCCGCGCCGGGGAGGACCGTGACGGTAGCAGAGAGCACGACCATCGCGGCGAGGACGACCGTCAGCACGTCGAGTTGGCCGCCGGCGCTCCCGAAGCGGTCGATGCCGTCGAAGCCGACCGCGGCCATGCCCGCGCCGACGCCGAGGAGCGTGAGCGTCCCCGACGCGTCGGTGGTGAGGACGAACAGGCCGAGGCCGCTCCCGGCGACCGCGACGGCCGGCGCGATTCGCCCGCGGACCGCGAGATACCACGCGAGGAACACCGGGCCGGGCGTCACCGCGAGCGCCCACACGTCGGCCGAGAGGAGTCGGAGCGCCGAGAGGCCGCTGAGGAGCGCGAACGTGTCGGCCAAGAGGCGCTCCGGCGAGAGCAGCGCGACCTGGCTCTCGGGGAGCGCGAGGAAGTACGCCGCGAAGCCGCCGCCGGCGATGAGAACCGCGAGGCCGAGCGCGTATCTGGGCCGGAGCGTCCAACCCACGGCGGTGGCGAGACCGAGCGTCCCCGCGGCGAGGAGGACGAACTGGTCGCGGCGGCCCACGACGTCTGTGATGTCGTAGACGACCGCGAGGAACGCGCCGATGAGCACCAACGACGCCGCCGTGGCGAGGAGGCCCGCGGGGACGCCGAAGACGGTGTTCGTCGAGTCGGCTGAAGCGGACGCCGACGCCGACTCGCCGGCGACCGTCACGCCGACACCCCCGAGTCGGGTCGGCGGGTTCCGACGCGACTCACCGGATTCCGGTTCGACCCATCCGCCGCGTCGCCGTCGGCGCGCAGGCGGTCGAACGTGGTCTCGCGGCCGCCGAGCGCGACCCGGGTCTTCCCGGCGTCGCCGCTGACGACGACCGCGGCGGTCTCGTCGGGGACCGACCCCGAGCGGAGCCGCGAGAGGTGGCCGAGGACGCGCCGTCGGTCGCCGGGCGTCGCCTCGACGACCCCCGCGGGCGAGGTGAGGTGGACCGGAACGCCGGCGTCGAGGAGCGCACAGCAGAGCGTCGCGGCCGCCTCCGCCGCGTCGTCCTCGTGGCCGTCGGTCGCGCCGGCCGAGACGCGCACCGCGGCGGCCGTGACCCGGTCGGCGTAGGCTTTCACCACGAGGTCGCCGGACTTGGCGCTCGACTTCCAGTGGATGTCGCGGAGCGGGTCGCCGGGGACGTACTCGCGAAGGCGGTCGAACTCGGCGCGCTCGTCGGTTCGCCCCGCGTCCGCGAGTGCCGAAAGGTCTTGTCGGGCCGCTGCCACGAGCGACCGAACTCGCGGGAAGACGAGCACCTCGGTCGTCCCGCCGGCGGTGAACGATTTCGAGAACAGCCCGAGGATGTCGCGGGCGACGACGGTCGCGGGGCCGAGCGTCGCCGGGCCGCGGCCGCGGTAGGTCACCTCGTAGTCGATGCGGCCGTCGCCGACGACCGAATCGACCGCGGTGTCGCCGTCGAGACCGGGCGAGAGGGCGTCGGAGACGGTGGCCGGAAACGGCCGGTCGGCGTCGATATCGAGCGAGACGGTGTGGGTCTCGCCCGGCAAGCCGTCGTCGGGCGCGACGCGTTCGGCGCGGGGCGGCGAGACGCGCCAGACCTGCACCGCGCCGACGACGAGGCCGACGGCGACCGGGACGACGACGGCGTTGAGCGCCCGGGGGCCGTAGGCGACGGCGTTGGCCACGCCGACGACCACGACCGCGACGGCGACCCAGCCGCGGAGCGTGAGCCGCATCGGTCTCACTCGACCGGGACGGTGTCGAGCGCCCGCCGGACCACGTCGCGGCCGGCGCGCTCGTCGGTCGTCCGAATGCGATGGGCCCAGACGCTCCGCACCTCGCGTTGCACGTCGTCGGGGACGACGTAGTCGCGGGCGTCGAGGGCGGCGCGGGCCTGCGCGGCGCGGACGAGGGCGATGGAGCCCCGGGGGCTCACGCCGAGGTCGGCGCGCGCTCTGGTGTCGGCGGCGAGCCGAGAGACGTAGCGGCGGACCGGCTCGCTCACCGTCACGTCGAGGATGCGCTCGCGGGCGTCGCGCACGTCGCCCGCCGACGCGACGGGTTCGAGCGACTCGATGGGGTGGTGGCCGGAGACGCGGCCGAGCAGTTCCGTCTCCTCGGCCTCGTTCGGGTAGCCGAGGTGGATTTTCTTCATGAACCGGTCGAGTTCGGCCAGCGGGAGGTCGTACGTCCGGTCGGGTTCCACGTCGTTCTGCGTGGCGATGACGGTGAACGGGTCGGGGACGCGGCGGGTGACGCCGTCGACGGTCACCTGAAGTTCCTCCATGACTTCGAGGAGCGCGGCCTGCGTCTTCGGCGGCGCGCGGTTGATTTCGTCGCCGAGGACGACGTTCCCGAAGACCGGTCCCTCGCGGAACTCGAACTCGCTGGTCTGTTGGTTGAACACGTTCACGCCCGTCACGTCGGACGGGAGGAGGTCGGGCGTGAACTGGATGCGCTCGAACTCCCCCTCTATCGAGGTGGCGATGGCGCGGGCGAGCATCGTCTTGCCGACGCCCGGCACGTCCTCCAAGAGGAGGTGGCCCCGAGCGAACAGCGCCACGATGATGTCTTCGATGGCGTCGTGGTGGCCGACGATGACCCGTTCGACGTTCTCGGAGATTCGTGTCGCGAGGTCCGACACCGCCTCGACCGAGAGCGCGGGGTCGAAGTCGGCGTCTGCATGTGCATCAGTCATTGATATTCCGGATGCCCCGCCGACCGTCCGCACCGCCGACGGGTCTCTGCGTGTTAGTATTGCCTCAGTCCACCTAACCTTGCTGGGTGTCCACACGCCCCAGTCGCGGGCGGCGGGGGCGTCGAGGGAACCGAGGGCGGCGGCGCGGACGGTGGTACGGACGGTCGGCCGCCAACCGCATCGTTCCCGGCCGTTTTTATTGTTCGGCGACCCGGGTGTGAATATGAACGCGGACGCCAAGCGGGAGGCGGTGTACGGCGCGCCGCCGGAGATGCTGGCAGTGCGGGACGACCTGACGCCGATGCTCTCGCAGTACGCCGACCGCTGCGAGGAACACGACGACGCGCTCGTGCTGTTTCAGGTCGGCGACTTCTACGAGGCGTTCTGCGGCGCGGCGGAGGCCGTCGCCCGCACCTGCGAGGTGACGCTGACCCAACGCGAGGACTCCACCGGGACGTGGCCGATGGCCGGCATCCCCATCGACAACGCCGCGGGCTACCTCGAACGCCTGCTCGACGCCGGCTACCGGGTCGCGCTCGCGGAACAAGTCGAGGACGCCGAGGAGGCGTCCGGCCTCGTGGACCGCGCGGTCACCCAACTCATCACGCCCGGCACCGTCGTCGACGAGGAACTGCTCGACGGCGGGCGGGCGACCTACCTCGGCGCGGTCGCTCGGGGCGGCGACGGCGGGAGTAGCGATAGCGACGCCGAGGGCGACACCTACGGCCTCGCCGTCGTGGATGTCTCGACCGGCGAGTGCCTCGTCACCGGGGCCGACCGCGCGCTGGCGCTCGAAGAACTGGAGCGCCTCGCGCCCGCCGAACTCGTCGTCGGTCCCGACTGCGACCTCCCGAACCTCCCGTTCGACCCGATGGAGACGCCGTTCGAACCGGAGGCGTTCGACGCCGACGCGGCCCGCGAGACGCTGTCGGCCTACGCGCCCCGGCCGGACGCCGTGGTCGAGTCGGCCGCCGAACTCCGGGCGGTCGGCGCGGCGCTCGCCTACGCCGAGTACGCGCAGGGCGATTCGAAGTTGGAGTACGTCACCCGCGTCACGCGGTTCGACCCCCGCGAGTTCCTCCAACTCGACGCGACGGCCATCAGAAGCCTCGAACTGTTCGAATCGCGGAGCGCCCGCGCCGGAAGCACGCTGTTTTCGGTCCTCGACGAGGCGGCCTGCGCGCTCGGTCGCCGTCGACTGGAGGCGTGGCTCCGCCGCCCGCTCGTCGACCGCGAGCGAATCGAGGCCCGACTGGACGCCGTCGAGGCCCTCTGCGACGACGCCCTCGCCCGCGCCGACCTCCGGGACCAGCTCTCGTCGGTGTACGACCTCGAACGGCTTGTCGCCCGCGTCTCCCGGGAGCGCGCCGACGCCCGCGACCTGCGCTCGCTAAAGACGACGCTCGACCGAGTGCCGGAAATCCGCGATTCGCTCGCCGGAACCGATTCCGACCTGCTGGCGGACCTCCGCGACTCGCTGGACGAACTCGAAGACGTGCGCGACCTCGTCGGCGACGCGGTCGTCTCCGACCCGCCGCAGGAGATTACCGAGGGCGGCGTCATCGCCGACGGCTTCGACGCCGAGTTAGACGACGTCCGCGGCACCGCCGAGGCGGGCCGCGAGTGGGTGTCGAACCTCGAGGCCCGCGAGCAGGAGCGCACCGGCATCGACTCGCTGGAAGTCGGTTACAATCAGGTCCACGGCTACTACATCGAGGTGACGAACCCGAACCTCGACCGCGTGCCCGACGACTACCAGCGCCGCCAGACGCTGAAGAACTCGGAGCGGTTCTACACGCCCGAACTGAAGGAGCGCGAAGACGAGATTCTCCGCGCCTCGGACTGCGCCGACGCGCTCGAATACGACCTGTTCTGCGAGGTGCGCGCCGACGTGGCGACCGAATCGGCCCGGATTCAGGCCGTCGCCGACGCCCTCGCGGACCTCGACGTGCTCCGGACGCTCGCGGACGTGGCGGTGGCGAACGACTACGCCCGCCCCGAGTTCCACCGGAACGCCGCCTCCTCGGCCGGCCCGACCGACGAGGACGCCGGCATCCGCATCGACGCCGGGAGACACCCCGTCGTCGAGCGCGCACAGGACGAGTTCGTCCCGAACCCCGCCGACCTCCCGCGGGGGAGCGTCGCGCTCGTCACCGGCCCAAACATGTCCGGGAAATCGACGTACATGCGGCAGGTCGCGCTCGTCTGCGTCCTCGCGCAGGTCGGGGGGTTCGTCCCCGCGAAGTCGGCCCGGCTGCCGGTTCTCGACCGCGTGTTCACCCGCATCGGCGCGTCCGACGACATCGCGGGCGGCCAGTCGACCTTCATGCGCGAGATGAGCGAGCTGACCGAAATCCTCCACAACGCCACCGGCGACTCGCTCGTCCTCCTCGACGAGGTCGGCCGCGGCACCTCCACCGCCGACGGCCTCGCCATCGCCCGCGCCGCCACCGAGTTCCTCCACGACGAGGTCGGCGCGACGACGCTGTTTGCGACTCACTACCACGACCTCACCGACGCGGCCGACGACCGCGAGGGCGTGTTCAACCTCCACTTCACCGCCGCACGGCGCGACGGCGAGGTCACGTTCCTCCACAGCGTCGCCGACGGCCCCTCCTCGTCGTCCTACGGGGTCGAAGTGGCGCAGTTGGCCGGCGTGCCGGCGAGCGTGGTCGAGCGGGCGCGGAACCTCGTGGACGACAACGAGGTCGACACTGAGAGCACAGAGGAAGACGGCGTCGCCGCCGCGAACAGCGAGACCGGCGAGGTGACCGAGGTCACCGAAGACGGCACGCTCGCGGCCTACGTCGATGGGCTGGAGAACGGTCACGGTCAGACGGGGACCCCGAACCGAGCAGCTGCGACGGCCGCGACGACCGAACCGACCCCCGAACTCGACGCCGTCGCCGAGGCGCTCCGCGAGGCCGACCTCGTGGACACAACGCCACTGGAGGCGCTGAACCTCCTGTCGGACCTCAAAGGAAGACTCGAATGATTCACCGACTCGACCCGGAGACGCGGTCGAAAATCGCCGCCGGCGAGGTCGTCGCCCGGCCCGCGAGCGTCGTGGTCGAACTGATTGAAAACGCGCTCGACGCCGGCGCTGAGACCGTCGAAATCGAGGTCGGCGGCGACGGCACCGACCGAATCCGCGTCGCAGACGACGGCCGCGGGATGGCCGAGTCGGACGCCGCGCTCGCGGTCGAGCGACACACGACGAGCAAGCTTGCGGCGGCCGACGACCTCGAAACCGTCGAGACGCTCGGCTTCCGAGGCGAGGCGCTGCCGAGCATCGCCGCGGCCGCCGCCCGCCTCGAACTGACGACGAACGACGGCGGCCCGCGGGGGACGCGGGTCACGGTCGACGGCGGCGAGAACGCTCCCGATGGCGAGCGCGACAAGACCGTCTCGCCCGCGGGGCGGGCGCGCGGAACGACCGTCGACGTGACCAGCCTGTTTGCCGACCGCCCGGCGCGGAAGAAGTCGCTCGCGTCGTCGAAAGCCGAGTTCGCCCGCGTCTCGGCGGTCGTCACGCGCTACGCGCTCACGCGGCCGGACGTGCGGTTCGTCCTGCGACACGACGGCCGCGAGACGCTCGCGACGCCCGGCACCTGTCTCTTATACACATC